>JANXVA010000284.1 GCA_025351875.1 Myxococcales bacterium
AAGAAGATTCGCGCGGAGATAGACCAGCATTACTCCGGACGGGTACTGCTCGCCGAAGCCAATCAGTGGCCCATCGACGTGCTTCCATACTTTGGCAATGGGGACGAGTGCCACATGGCATTCCATTTTCCCCTGATGCCACGAATTTATATGGCGCTGCGCCAGGAAGATCGCCTGCCGATTACCGACATCATGGCGCAGACGCCTCAAATCCCATCGTCGTGCCAGTGGGGACTCTTCCTGCGCAATCACGATGAGCTCACCCTTGAGATGGTGACCGACGACGAGCGCGACTACATGTATCGCGCGTATGCGAACGAGTCGCAGGCGCGAATCAACCTCGGCATCCGTCGCCGGCTCGCCCCGCTGGTCGGTAACGACCGCCGGAAGATGGAGCTCTTGAATGGGCTTCTTTTTTCGATGCCTGGTACGCCGGTGCTCTATTACGGCGACGAGATCGGGATGGGTGACAACGTCTACCTCGGCGACCGCAACGGCGTCCGCACACCGATGCAGTGGAGCACCGACCGCAACGCGGGCTTCTCGCGGGCCAATCCGCAGCGGATGATCCTGCCGATCATCGTCGACCCCGAGTACCACTACGAGGCGCTCAACGTCGAAGCGCAGCAGTCGAACCCGAACTCGCTCCTCTGGTGGACCAAGCGCCTCATCGCCCTCCGAAAGCGCTTCCGGGCCTTCGGACGCGGTTCCGTCGAGTTCCTCCACCCGTCGAACCCGCGCGTCCTGGCGTTCGTGCGCCGCTTCGAGGACGAGATCGTCCTCGTGGTCGCGAACCTGTCGAGGCACGTGCAATACGTCGAGCTCGATCTCGCCAGCATGAAGGGGATGGTGCCCGTCGAGCTGATGGGCCGCACCAAGCTGCCGATGGTCGGCGACCGGCCATACCTGCTCACGCTCGGCGGGCATGACTTCTACTGGTTCAGCGTCGAGCCCTCGCGGCACGCGAGCCAGGAGCAGCGCCTGAGCGATCTCGGGCCGGCGCCGATCGTCTGCACCAGCTCCGAAGCGCTCCTCTTTGGCTCCGAGCGCACTCGCCTGGAGGAGGTGCTCCCGGCCTACCTCGACGCGCGCGACTGGACGACCGGGGTGGTCGCCGGCGTGGTGATCATCGAGGCGGTCAAGATGCCGCGCGAGGGCGACCGCGCAGCGCCTCCGCTCGTCCTCGTCGCGGTACGTGTAGATTACACGGAAGGCGAGCCGGACACCTTCGTCCTCCCGCTCTTCGTGCTCCCGGCGGGCTCGCCGCTTCCCCCGGGCACGCTCCAGGGCGCCGTCGTCGCTCGGCTCGAGAGCGGCGGTCGAGCGCCGGCGCAGGAGCTGCTGGTCGAGGCCTCGGGCGAGGCCGCGGGGCGTGTCCTCGTGGAAGCCGCAGCGCGTGGCGCGACGTTCCGCGCGCTCGCCGGGAGCGTCGCGGCGGGCGCGGTGGTCGGCGCTTCGCTCGAGGGCATCGCCGACCGCGAGGCGCGGCTCGTCTCCAGCGATCGCCTCGGGGTGTCGGTCGCCTTTGGCGGCACGCACGTCGTGAAGCTCTTCTACCGGATGGAAGAAGGCACCGCTCCCGAGCTCGAGATCGGTCGCTACCTCGACGCGAAGGGCCTGACTGGCATCACGCCGCGGGTCCTCGGTTCGGTCGAGTACCGGGTGTCGCGGAGCGAGCCGGTCACGCTCGCGATCATCGAGGAGTTCGTCATCAACGAGGGCACCGCGTGGCAGCATGCGCGGAGCGAGCTCGGTCGCGCCTACGAGCGGGCGCTCGCGCAGCCGCCGGGGAACCCTCCGCCGGTCGTTCCCGCGGAGCCGCTGCTCGTGCTCGCCGCCGCGGGGCCGAGCACCGAGCACACGGAGCTCCTCGACGCCTACCGCGAGTTCGCGACGCGACTCGGGCGCCGTACTGCCGAGCTCCACGTGGCGCTGGCGGCCTCGACCGACCCGTCCTTCGAGCCGCACGCCTACACGGCGATGGACCAGCGCTCGAAGTACCAGACCGCGCGCAACCAGGTGGGGCGCGTCCTCGCCTCGCTACGGCGCACCGAGGGCGAGTTGCCGGAGTCGGCGCGTAGCGCGGCCGCCGAGCTCATCGCCGCGGAGGATGCCATCCTCGCGCGGTTGGAGCCGCTCCTCACACGACGCATCGACGCCAAGCAGATCCGCCATCACGGCGACCTCCACCTCCGTCGTGTCCTCTTCACGGGGAAGGACTTCGTCATCCTGGACGTTGGCGGCGCACGCGACCTCCGCCTCTCCGCGCGGCGTCGCAAGGGCGGCGCCTTCCGAGACGTCGCGTCGATGATCCTCTCCTTCCACAACGCGGCGGCCACCGCGCTGCACGCGTTGCGCCCGGAGGATCAGTCGCGCGCCGAGGCGTGGGGCTGGATCTGGCAGCGGAGCGCCTCCGCCGCGTTCCTTCGCGGCTACCTCGACACCGCGGACGGCGCGCCGTTCTTGCCAAAGAGCGACGCTACCCGCTCCCTGCTCCTCGAGACTGCGCTGCTCGAGAGGGCCTTCGGGGAGCTCCGGACCGAGCTTCGCGATCGTCCCGAGATGGCGTGGGTCCCGATGCAGGCGATCCTGCGAACGCTCCGGTCGAGCTCGTGAAAGTTGCTCAGAACGACGCGCTGAGGTTCGCGCCCAGGATGTACGCGCGCGCGTTCGTGATCGGAATGCCGCCGAGCGTGTACTCGTCGTAGCTGAACTGGATCGCGTCGGCGGCCGCCCCCACCTTGAGCCCCGTCATCAGGCCGAGGAGGCGCCCCTTCACCGGCTGGATGCCGTAGGTCAGGCGCAGGCCGAGCCCGATGCTCGAGAACGGTGAGAGCTCGCGGTCCCCCGTCCAGTACTGTCCCTTCGGTCCGAGCGGCGCGTTGCCGCCCGTGTAGTCGTCGCTCCAGAACGACGCGCCGTTCTGCTTGTAATAGCGAGCGCGCGCCGCGACGCGGAAGCCCTCGAAGAGGTACTTCTCCAGCTCGATGTCGCCCGTGCCGCTCGTGATGTCCCACGTGTCACGGTAGACGCGCGCGCCGAGGCGTACCGCGAGCTTGATTGGGCGAATGAAGAGGTTCGCGCGCAGCGAAACCGACTGACGGGCGCGGTTCTCGGGGTGATGCTCCTGCGCCTTCAGGCCTTGCGCGAGGATGACGCTGCGGTACGGATTCGACTGGAAGCCGTCCAGGATCTGCGCGGTGTACGAGATCTGCGTCGCGAACGTGGGTGTCCACGCCTGCGTCCAGCCGGCCTGGAGGCCGTCGATCGAGAGCGTATGGCGCGTCCGCAACGGGTCGCTGTCGGCGAAGCAGGCGTCCGAATTCTCGAGCGCTCGAAAGCGCGGCGGGCGATCGTTGACGGCCTGGGTGCGATCGCAGACGCGATCGAAGTTGCGCGCGTACGAGAGCTCGAACTGCGTGTCGTGCTCGTACGCCTCGGTCTTCGCGGAGACGAAGATCGAGTGAGACTTGTAGTCATGCTCGGTGCCGTACGTGTACTGGGCGGTGTAGGCGACGTCGCCCTTCCGGAGTGTGATCCCGCCACTCGGCGACTGGCGCAGGTCGTTGACGCTGGCGGTGGAGACGACGTCGGCCCCCGGGTTCACGGCCTGGTACGCGGGACCGGCCTTCACCGAGACGCTCGCGCCGGAGACGATGTCTGCCTCGTAGCCGCCGCGAATCGTGAGCCACTGCGTCGGATTGACCGAGAGAGCGACCCCCGGTGTGTAGACCGTCATGTTCGTTCGGGTCGGAGACTCGTGATAGAGCGTGTGCGCCGTGTCGAGCACGACGACCTGCGCGCGAGCGGGGGCCGCGGCGAGCACCACCGGGGCGCCCACGAGGCAGGCGGCTACGCCGAGGCGCACCGCAGTCGCACACGACCGTCTCAGTTGCAGCCGCAACCTCCGCCCGAGACGCCGCCGCCGCCGTAGGAGCCTTCGCGATTGTCGATGGCGTGACGGAGCTGCGCCGCGGCCTGGGGATCACCGTCGAACTGCATGATCGGGTCGGCAAGGACGGCGCGCTGCTGGGGCTTCACCGTCACGCAGGACGCGAGCGGAGCCACGCAGAGCAGCGTCAGCACGATCAGGAGGGGGCTCTTGCGCATGGGGTGGTCCTTTCAGAAGTAGACGCCGAAGCCGCCCGAGTAGGTCTGGGCGTTCTTGAAGCTGTCGGAGTCGAACAGGGTCATGTTCGTCACCTCGAGCCGGACGAGAATGCGGCCGCGGAGGGCCATCAGGATGCCGCCGCCTGCACGCGCGACGTACAGGTCCTGCTTCTTCAGGACGAAGGAGTCTGCGTTCGGCCGGACCGCGAGGCCGCCTCCGCCGATGCCGAGGAACGGACAGATCGCCCATGCCGGCGCGAAGTTGATCGTCGCTCCGCCGCCGTAGAGGATCTGCGCGCCGTCAGCGGTGAGGGCGTCGCCGATCCATCCGTCCAGCGTGACGGTGCGGTGCACGACGATCGACGGCCGAGCCTCGATGTAGCCGAAGGCGCGGGTGCTGTTGTCGGCGATCGGGATGCTCAGCACGCCGCCGACGATCGCGAGGCCCGCGTGCGCACCCTCGAGCGGAGGCGTCGCGAAGAGCCCAGGACGCGACGGGGCATCCGGTTCGCCGGCGCTCACGGCGAACGTCTGCACCTCGTCGCCCAGCGCGTACGCGACGCGGCCGTCCGGGAGGAGGATGCGAAGCCAGAAGCCTCCGCCGAGGCGTCCGTCGATGGCGAGCGTCTCGCCACGCTGCGCGGTGTAGATGACCCGGTACGAGACGCCCGGGCCCGAGCGCATCTCCGCGGAGTCGACGACGACGCGCGCAAACGCCTCGGGCTCGTCGGCCGCGAAGGCCGAACGCGGCACGAGGACCATCGCGCATATCGCGAGGACGAGCGGCAGAAGGACCCGGCGCACCACTTCTGAGCCGCGCATCACTTCTGAGCCCAAAGACGGATCACGTCGACGACGGGATCCTCCTTCGGAAAAATGGTTCGCGGGTGGTTCTGGCCCGTCGGACGGAGGTAGATGGGCGCGGTCGTGTAGTCGCGGCTCATGACCAGCGAGGCCGCCTGGAGATTGCCCTGCGCCGCGCTTCCCGCGCCGATCTGGGCGCGGTTCGTGGGGTGGCCGTCCGCACAGTCGACGGCCGGGTGCGGCGCGAGCGCCATTCCGCTCACGGCCGCCGAGTTGAAGTGGCAGTTGTTGTTGTCGCTGCCCTCGCCAGGGCCGCACCGCTTGACGATGAGGAGCTCCGGCTCCACGCGGCAGAAGAAGAAGTCGGCATCGAACTGCTCGTCGGGCACCACGAAGTTCGGCCCCGGGTCGACGGTCGTGCAGGACGCTGCCGCGAGCGCGAGGACAGTGGCGGCGAGCCACGCAGCGAAAGTCACGCGCCGACGATAAACTGAGCCACACGAAACGGGAAACCGGAAACCAGTCGGGTTTCGGCTCCTGCGGGAAGCGGAGGCGGCGCCCCGTGGGAGCTCGGACACGGCGACCGCGGCCCGGCGGACGCGCCTGGGGCAACCGGCGAAGCACTCGGAGACGTCAAAAACCCGTGAATCGCTTTCATTCGCGATGTCGGTGACATGCAGCGCCACATGGAACGTGGCGTGCGAGGGTGCGATTCCGAATTGCGTTGATCTGGTCCGCGCCATCCCGATAAGAAACTTCACCCCAGCCGAGGGGTGTCGTAGTTTATCTTACATGTAGGGCGCATCCATTGGATGGCCTCTGCCGCAACCGCCCCTCCTCGGAGCCATGAATGAAGCTGACCCCCTGGTACCTCGCCGCCCTCGCCCCCATCCTCGCCGCCGGCTGCTCCGGGGCGCTCATGGGCCACGTGGCTGTGCTTGCGGTCGCCATCGGGATCTTCGTCGGGACGCTCTCGCTCGGTCGGCAGCAGGATGCATCGGCCAGCGGTGGCGCTCAGGCCGTCGTCACGCAGCTCGACCAGGCCGCCGACGAGTCACAGGTGCACGCGCTTCCTGGCTCGCACGAGGCGGCGTGATACAGAACACAGCGTGATGTCGCTTCGCTGTGCCGCGGCTGTTCTCGAAGCTCGCCCCGGAGCTCGCGCCGCGCGGGTCGTCATCGCGGTCGCCCTCGTGGCCTGCGCGAGCGCCTGCTCGAGTCCAGGCATGTCGTCGCACGGCGGGTCCGCCCCGGCGGAGCGATCGTCGGAGCGCGGGACGACCGGCGTGAGTGGTGGTGGTGGCGGTTTCACGACCCGCGGCGGCTCCTCGCCTGCGCCCGCGCCCGCGCCTGCGCCCGCGCCCACGCACACGAGCAAGACGGCCCCTACCTCGAAGGGCTCGGCGGGCTCGTCGAGCGCCGCGCCAAGCGCCACCGCGTTCCAGCCAGCCCCCTCCCCCAACCCGCTCCCTCCTCCGCCTCCGCCTCCGCCGTAGCCAAGGTCGTCCAGGACGAGCGCGCCGGGATGAAGTATCGTCGTCGCCAATGGCGCTCCGCGAACGCCTCAAGACGGTCGACGAGTTCTCCCTCGCCGACCTCGAGGCTGTACGGCTTCTGCTCCGCGGCGACTCGGTCATCGACTGGCACCGCCTGAACTTCAAGGATGCCCAGGAGATCACCGAGTTCCTCCTCGCCCAGGAGTTTCACCCCGACGAGCCCGCTGATCGCGCGCGCATGAACGCGATCAAGGCCGAGGCGATCAGCTACCTCCGGCGCCACTTCGAATACCCGATCCCCAAGCCCGTCGAGCAGGCGTCGATCGAAGAGCTCTTCGAGCTCGCGACCCGCAACGGGCACCGACAGACCTGCGCGTGCACGATCCTGAAGTGCATGCACATCATCCATCATCTCGATGGGCGTGAGCTGCTGTTCATGCTCCCGATGTCCGACCAGGAGATCTTCCACCTCGTCGAGGAGAAGGTCTACCGCGTCATCGGAAGCATGCTCGCGGAAGGCTTTCCGATCACCGAGTTCGTCGGGGGCCGGAAGAACAAGGATTCGCTCTACACGAAGCTCCTCTCCAAGCGCGAGGCCGTCTCCGCGCAGATCTTCGACAAGCTGCGCTTCCGGATCGTCACGCGCGAGCGCGATGACATCTTCCCGATCGTCCAGTTTCTCCAGAAGAAGCTCTTCCCGTTCAACTACGTCATCCCGAGCCAGAGCATCAATTCGATCTTCCACTTCAAGCGCTACTGCCAGCAGCAGGAGCACCTCAAGTCGTACCTCGAGGACATGCAGGCCGGCGCCGATGAGGACTACACGCCGAGCGACAACGTCTTCTCGGCCGACAACTACCGGGTCATCCACTTCGTCGTCGACATGCCCGTGCGCCTCCCGCGCAAGCTGCTCGAACGAGCACCGTCGAGCGCGTGGTCGCTCGGCCCCGTCGTGTTCGTCGTCTGCGAGTTCCAGGTCATCGACCGCGAGACCGAGTCGGCGAACGAGCATGGCGAGGCATCGCATGCAAAGTACAAGGATCGCCAGAAGAAGGCCGTCATCCGCCGACTCCAGCTCGGCATGCGCGAGATGAAGACGGCCGTGACGGCGCCCAAGCCGGTCCGCGAGGAGCCGGCGCCTGCGCCGACGAGCGCGCGAAAGCCGCCCGCCGGTGAGCGTGAGCGCAAACGCCCTGGCGGCCCTCGTAGCTCCCGAAGCTGAACGGCGCGCGTCAGTCCCGCATGAAGCGGAGAATCACGGGCAGGAAGAAGATGAACATCGCGACGGTGAGCATGGCGAAGTTGATCACCATGCCGAGGCGAAACGTCTTCACGTCGTAGGCGCGTAACGCAGCCTCGTAGAGCGGCACGTCCGGCGAGCGACGACGGCGCAGCGACTCGAGATCCGTCCGTAGCTCGAACTGCCGCATGACGACGCGAAGCGCGTACATCGGTGCGTTTGCGATGCTCTGCGGAGGGACCGGATACTTGGCGATGACCGCGGCCGGCGTGGGCTTGGCGGGCGGCTCTGGCGGGAGCTGCGGGGCGGAGTCCGCCGGGCCGTTCCCGTGGGACGCCGGGAGCCGCCCGCTCGAGTGCGGGTCGGGCGCCATCGTGCTGATCGAGGGGCTGCTCGAGCTCGGAGGGGGCGGCGCGAAGCCGTTGTGTCCTTCGCTCGTCGGCGGCGCGGGCGGGGCGTTGACCGCCTGCTGCTGGCTGCTCGGCCGTCCCGCGGGCAGGCTGCCACTCGAGCGTGGCGGAGCCTTCGACGGCATCGCGAGATCGGGCACGCTGCCGGCGCCCGCCATCGTCACCTTGGGCGGTCCCCCCCGGGGCGGCGAGGATGCGCCGTGGCCGGAGGCCGGTCCGCCGCCCGTCGGCATGTCGAGCTCGAGGGAGCCCGAGGGCCCCGCGCCGGCGGCGAGCTCGTCGTCGAAGTCGATGCCTTCTCCCCCATAGTTGGAAGGAACGCCGGTGCCGACCTGGCTACCGCCCTTCTCCAGGTCGAGGTTTCCGGCGGGGAGATCGTCCTCGTCGAAGTCGTCGTTCAGCTCTCGGCTCAAGGTTGACCCCTGCCCATCAGAATACCGAAACCGTGGGGGATGGCTTCGCTTTTCGGCCTTCTTGGGCTAGCGTGCGAACGGCTCACACATGCGACTCTACAGCGCCAAGCTCCCGTCGATTGCCCAGGAGGTCGTGCGTACGCTCCTGTCGTCGAAGGACATCGACCTCGAGGACGCAGGGGCTCAGAAGGAGGTCGTCGCCGACGTCGAGTCGGTCCTCCGCAGCTACCTGGAGAGCGAGAAAATCGTCGACGAGAAGACGCGCGATCTCCTCGCGCGCACGGGGCGCGGGAACAACGAGTTCGGCAAGGTCAGGGAGCAGATCGCCGAGCACCAGGGCATCAAGGTGGGTGACGAGACCCTCGACTACCTCCTCGACCAGGTCGTCGCGATGCTGATGCACTCCTCGCACGTCGAGGAGGTCTACGCCGAGGACGTCCTCCTGCGCCGGCACATGGCGCCGATCTTCAAGAAGTACATGCAGGCCGACACGGACGTCGACACCGAGGTCCGCGCGCAGATCAAGCACGTGAAGGAAGGCACCTCGCAGTGGGACATCGAGTACGCGCGTGCACTCGAGACAGTGAAGCGGCGGCGCGGTCTCGGCTGAGGCCGGGCTGACTGACGTCGATCAACACCCGCGTCGAGGGGGGCTGGACACGCGATGCGCAGCATGACGGGATTCGGAGTCGGCGAAGCGCCGCTCGCTGCGGAGGGTAAGGCCTTCCCCACCGGCAAGCTGATGGTCGAGATCCGCGCGGTCAACCATCGCTATCTCGACGTTCGCGTCCGCGCGCCGAACCAGCTGCCTGACCTCGCATCATCGGTCGAGGCCATCGCTCGCGAGCGGCTGACGCGCGGTCGCTTCGACGTGACGGTTCGCCTCGAGGGCGCCGCCCTCGGAGCTGTGACCCTCCACCAGGAGCGTGCGAGGAGTGTCTTCGCCGCGCTCGTCGCGCTACGCGACGAGCTCGCGCCCGGCGTCGACGTTCCCCTCTCGCTCCTCGGCTCCGTGCCGGACCTGTTCGTTCCCTCGATCGAACAGGCAGGAGACGAGGTTCGCGTGGCGCTCTCCACGGCGTTCGATGCCGCGATGGTCTCGCTCGACGCGATGCGGCTCCGCGAGGGGCTCGCGCTCGGCGACGACATCGTCCGCAGGCTGGTGACCGTCCGCAAGCTCGCCGGGGCGGTGACAGAGCGCGCGCCGAACGTCGTCGAGATCTACAAGAAGAAGCTCAAGGAGCGCGCCGAGCGTCTCCGGGCGGCCTCCGACATCGACGTTGACCCGGGCCGCCTCGAGCAGGAGATCGCGCTCTTTGCAGACCGTGTAGACATCTGCGAGGAGCTGACCCGCCTCGAGAGCCACACCTCGCACTTCGAGACTCTCCTTGCGAGCTCCGACGCGGTGGGCCGTCGCCTCGATTTCCTCCTGCAGGAGATGGCCCGGGAGGCCAACACGGTCGGCTCGAAGAGCCAGGACGCCGTGATCGCGCACGCGGTCGTCGAGCTGAAGGCCGAGATCGAGCGCATGCGCGAGCAGGTCCAGAACGTGGAGTAAGCCGCCGACCTGGCGTGTTCTCCCAGGACACGACCTGGTATGCTGACGGCGTGATGGTCGACCCCTTTTTGCTCCTCATCCTCTCTTCGCCGAGTGGCGCGGGGAAGACGACCCTCACGCGGAAGCTCCAGGAGCGGTTCCCTGCCCTGCGCTTCAGTGTCTCGCACACGACGCGCAAGCCGCGGTCGAACGAGAACCACGCCCGCGATTACCACTTCATCGATCGCAAGGACTTCGACGAGCTCGTCGAGCGCGAGGCGTTCGTCGAGTGGGCCGAGGTGCACGGCAACTGCTACGGCACGTCGCACGCCGAGATCGAGCGCGCGCGCTCGGAGCCAGGATGTGCCGGGATGATCTTCGACATCGACTACCAGGGCGCGCGTCAGATCCGCGCCAAGCAGCCCGATGCTGTCGCCGTGTTCATTCTCCCGCCCTCCATGATCGAGCTCGAGCGCCGCCTCCGCGGGCGCGCCAGCGAGACCGAAGACGTGGTCAAGCGCCGCTTCGAGGCCGCGAAGGTGGAGATCGAGCACTACGGCTTCTTCGACTATCTCGTCGTGAACGACGACGTCGACACCGCCTTCAATCACCTCGAGGGCATCGTGCTCGCCGAGCGATCGCGCCGCTTCCGCCGCGCCGACCTGGCGGAACGACTCCTCCGCGCCGGCAAACTCTGAGCTGAGCTGGGGTCAGAGCCGGCCGATCGCTGCGCGCTGGCGGCGTCGGCTCGCTGCGACGTACGTGAGTCTCGTCTCGCTCGCCTCCTTGCCAGCGCTTGCTCTCGACCGGCGCTGACCCCAGCTCGATCGGGCGGAGGAGCTCTACAAGCTCTTCGAGTCGGTTTCAGTCGCGGTCGTGAGAGGATCTGGCGGGGTCGGCGCGATGGCGGGCTCGATCGCGATGGCGGGCTCGATCGCGGGGGCGGGCTCTGGTTCGATCGGGACGTCCGGCGGGAGCACGAGCTTCTTGGCGCCGCGGCGCGAGGTGAGCATGTCGATCGCCATCAGCGCGACGCCGACACAGATCGCGACGTCGGCCACGTTGAACGTCGGCCAGTGATCCGTGACGATATGCGCGGGGTACTTCTTCTGGATCAGCTCGTTGAGGCGCTTGATCCAGTCCGCGCGGTAATCGATGAAGTCGATCACGAAGCCGTAACGGATGCGGTCGAACACGTTGCCGAGCGCGCCGCCAAGGACGAGCGGCAGGCCCCACTTGAGCGCATGCTGGTTCGGCTGAAGACGCCGGTAGAGCGTCACGATGAAGGCGATGGCCGCGACGGAGACGAGGAGGAAGAACGGCCGGCGCACGTTCTCGCTCTGCCCCTGGAGCAGACCCCAGGCGCCGCCCTTGTTCTTCGCGAGGACGAACATCAGGTGGTTGTCGGACACGTTGATGTAGCCCGGGTATCCCTCGAGCTTCTTCTCGGCCCAGAGCTTCGTGACGATGTCCGAGGCGAGCGAGATGATCGAGACGACGGCGAGAAACGTCGTCGACGGGCGCGGACCGAGGATCGTCTCCGGGATCGCGGCCGCTGTACCGGCTGGGCGCTCGAGGCGCGGCACGCCCGGGGCGATCGGCGGGAAGGCCTCGGGCGGAGGGGCCGCGGGCTGCGGTTCCGCCGGCGCGCCGAGCCCGTCCGCGCTCTCCGCGGAAACGGGGAGCACCTCGGGCGTGGGAATCTCCTTCGGCGGCGTGGCTTCGGTCGGGTCGGTCATCGGCGGCGCATCGGTCTCGTGATCCGGATGGGGCGCGCATGTTCAGGCGCGCGAGGGCCGGCGAGGGACCGGGAACCCTACTCAATCGGCCGCATCGTGTCACCCGCTTGTTCCGCCGCCAAAAGACTGCTTCTATGTTCAGTATGAGCCCGCCGCCTCCTCCTTCTGGTCGAACGAACAGCCGGATCCCCTGGAAAGGGACGCGCGGCGTCGATGCGGTCGTCGAGGAGTGGCTCGACAGCCGGATCGTGAAGCCCTGCCTCACGGCGGACAAGACGGTGCCCGGTCGCGATCCGCGGACCGCCCCGCTGCCGCCCGGTCTCCCGAGCCAGCTCGCGTTCGCGCTCCGCGGTCGTGGCGTGACCGAGCTCTACGAGCACCAGGCAAAGGCGTTCATCGCCGCCCGCGACCCGCGGACGCGCGCGCTCGTCGTGGCGACGCCGACCGCGAGCGGCAAGAGCTACTGTTTCCACCTTCCCGTCCTCTCCCGCATGCTCGAGGATCGCGACGCCCGCGCGCTGTATCTCTATCCGACGAAGGCGCTCGCGCGCGATCAGGAGGCAGGCCTCCGCGACATCATGCGCGCGAGCGGGCTCGAGACGGGCGCGGTCGTCTACGACGGCGACACCCCGGGCGATGCGCGCCGCGCCGCGCGCGAGCGCACCGGCATCGTCCTCACGAACCCCGACATGCTGCACGCGGGCATCCTCCCGCACCACACCGCGTGGGCGCGCACGTTCCAGAACCTGAAGTACGTCGTCGTCGACGAGCTGCACACGTACAAGGGAGTCTTCGGCTCGCACGTCGCGAACGTCCTCCGCCGGCTCATGCGCGTCGCGAAGTTCCACGGCTCCAACCCCGTCCTCATCGGCGCCACGGCGACGATCGGCAATCCGCGCGAGCATGCCGCGCGCATCTTCGGGATCGATCCGGAGAACCAGGAGGAGCTCGTCGCGATCACGGAGAACGGCGCGCCGCAGGGTGAGCGCCGAGTCTTCATGTTCAACCCGCCCGTCGTGAACGCGGAGCTCGGCATTCGCGCGAGCTACGTGAAGCAGGCGGTGATGCTCGCCACCGATCTGGTGCGGGCGCACGTACCGACGATCGTGTTCGGGCAGTCGCGCAACAACGTCGAGGTGATGCTGCGCTACCTCCGCGACAGGGTCGCTCCCGACGTCGATGCCTCGCGCGTCATGGGCTATCGCGGCGGTTACCTTCCCGAGCAGCGCCGCGAGATCGAGCGGAAGCTCCGCGCGGGCGAGGTGCTCTGCGTCGTCGCGACCAATGCGCTCGAGCTGGGGATCGACATCGGCGGCCTCGATGCCGTGATCTGCGCCGGGTACCCAGGCTCGGTCGCGGCCACGTGGCAGCGCTTCGGTCGCGCCGGGCGCCGCGGTGAACGAAGCATCTGCGTTCTCGTCACGTCGAGCGCGCCGCTCGATCAGTACCTCGCGCGTGAGCCGGAGTATCTCCTCGGCGCTCCCGTCGAGGAGGCGCGCATCGATGCCGACAACCCGGAGATCCTCATCCAGCACCTGAAATGCGGGGCGTTCGAGCTGCCGTTTCGTCGTGGAGAGAAGTACGGAACGCTCGATGCCAGCGAGACCTCCGCGGC
This sequence comes from Myxococcales bacterium, assembly GCA_025351875.1. Lineage (GTDB taxonomy): Bacteria > Myxococcota_A > Polyangia > Polyangiales > Polyangiaceae > Labilithrix. The sequence continues at coordinate 13,365 of JANXVA010000284.1, forward strand.
GCTCGAGTTCCTCGTCGCCCACAAGGTCCTCCACGAGACGAACGACACGTTCCACTGGGCGGCGGACGCGTATCCGGCGAACAACGTGTCGCTCCGTTCGATCGGCTGGGACAACGTCGTCATCATCGACGCCGAGCACGACAAGACGATCGCGGAGATCGACTGGCGCGGCGCGCACACGATGGTTCACGAACAGGCCATCTACCAGCACGACGGCGAGTGCTGGCAGGTCGAGAAATTCGACTACGAGAACCACAAGGCGTTCGTCCGCAAGGTGAAGCCCGACTACTGGACCGACGCGATGACGTACACGACCGTCGGCGTCCTCGAGGAGTTTGGCACCTCACCCGCCTCGCCCCTCCAAACGCCCATGAACCAGGGGGCGGGGGAAGCGAAGACCGCGTTTCCCGCGGGGTGGGGCGAGGTCTCCGTCGTCGAGAAGGTCGTCGGCTACAAGAAGATCAAGTTCTACACGCACGAGAACGCGGGCTATGGCGACGTGCGCCTCCCCGAGATGCAGATGCACACGACGGCGTTCTGGCTCACCGTGCCGGAGAGTGTCTGCGCGCAGATCCCGCAGGGCCGCGCCGCGGCGATCGACGGTCTGCGCGGCGCGGGGATCGCTCTCGAGACGGTCGCGACGCTCGCGCTCATGTGCGATCCGCGCGATCTCGGGTGCACGCTCGGGGACACGGCGCTCGACGAGGAGAGCCCTGCTTCCAGCCCGCGCCGCGCAGAGGGCGAGGAGGAGCGCGCCCCCGTCCCGCGAAAGATCCGAGGCGGTCCCGCGCCGGGCTACAGCCCTACCCTTTTCCTCTACGAGCACACGCCGGGCGGCATCGGACTCGCCGAGCGCATCTTCGAGCAGCGCGAGGTCCTCATCGCGCGCGCGCTCCGGCTCGTCGAAGGGTGTCCGTGCGAGTGCGGGTGTCCCGCCTGCGTGGGGCCGAATGCGGGGCTCGATGCGCCTCCGTCGCAGCTGCCCGATGCGGTGCAGCGTTCGCTCTCGAGCGCGCCCGCGAATGACGACGCGCGGCGCAAGCCCGTGGTCGCCAACGACCGTCCGCTCGGCCGCAAGGCCGTCGCCATCGACATCCTTCGTCGCGCCTCGCACGCGAGCTGAGCCGGGGCGGCGGGCTCGGGTCTGGGGGGCCCGCGATCCTGGAGACAAGTTGGCTCACCCTCGTGTTTGCGCGTCCACATGGAGCGCGGCGTCGCGCGGCTGGTGGCATCGCGCGTGCAAAGCCTCGACGCATGGTATCCGCTCGCTCGATCTCGACCGTCCTCCGCCTCGCCTCTCTCGCGTGTGCGCTCGCGGTCGTCGCGTGCTCCGGCGCGGGCAACGAGGATCTCTTTGCAGGCGCCGCCGAGGCCAACGACACCTCCACGAACGAGCCCTCTGCCGCACCGTCGCCGTCCGCCGGCGCGAAGACGGGCGGCACGACGCCGACGCCAGGCTCCTCCCCCTCTCCGCCCCCGCCCGACACGGGGACGGTGCCTCCTCCAGCCCCCACGACGGCCACGTGCACGCCGGAGATCGAGCCGAACAACGACCCCGCGAAGGCGACGCCGTTCAAGACCGCCTTCTGCGGCAAGATCGACAGCGTCGCCGACGTCGATTACGCGAGCTTCGTGGTCCCGATGGGGGCGAAGACGATCGACGTGAAGCACTCGGAGAAGAACGGGAAGGCCGTCTACCGCTATTTCCTGGGCGGCGCGTCGCTCGGATCCGACCCGGGCGCGCTCGAGCCCATCCCCGGGGCCACGTACACCGTGCAGATCCACCTCGACAAGAGCGGGAGCGCGACCGCACTTCCGACGTACGAGCTCGACGTCGCCTTCCAGTGAGCTGCTGACCCAGGTGGCGCACTCGCGCGGCCGCGCGTACCCTCGGAGGGTGTCGCGTTTCGGCCTCGGCCTCGCCCTGCTCACCCCGGCGTGCACGCTCGCGTGTCTCGTTGCCGGCGCCTGTCTTCCGGGCGGAGGGCCCGCGCTGATCGACGCTGACGACGCGGGGGGCGGGACCGGGATCGACCTCTCCGGAGACGCGGGCTTCCAGCGGAGCGACGTCGACCTCGGCGATCCGTTCGCGCTCTACGGTCTCGACCCTTCTCACGGCCCCTACACGGGCGGCACGTCCGCGCGGTTGACGGGGCGCGGCTTCACCCCGAAGCTACGGGTGTTCATCGGCGGTCAAGAGGTCAGCGCGATCGCCGGCGACCCGACGCGCGCCCTCGTCGAGACGCCCCCTGGCAAGCCCGGCTGGGTCGACGTGATGATCCGCGATGACGCGTCCGCGAAGGAGCGCGTCCTCAAGCAGGGCTTCTTCTACGACTCGTTCGTCGTGACGCCGGACAGCGGCGCGACGAGCGGAGGAACGCGCATCCGCCTCACGAACGCGGGCACGCCGTGGGTGCAGCCCGTGAAGGTCGCCATCGGCGGCGCAGACTGCGGCGACGTCGTCGCCATCGGCGCGACCGACGTGGAATGCACGACACCTCCCGGCGCACCTGGCTCGAAGGACGTCACGGTGCTCGAGCCGAGCGGCACCAAGACCCAGGCCCGCGACGCGTTTTCGTACAACGACTCCACGGATGGCTACCGCGGTGGCCTCTCCGGAAGTGTGCTCGCGGGGCGCGTTCGCGGGCTCGCCTACGACGGCGCCACCGGGACGCCCATCCCCGGCGCCTACGTGATCGTCGGGAGCTCCCTCGCGGCGGGGACCGTGAAGCAGACGTCCGTGAGCGGCGTGGCGGAGATCAGCGGCATTCCGCTCACGACGACCAAGGTGACCGTCACCATCGCGGCAAAGTGCCACCAGCCGATCACGTACGTCGACGTCCCCGTCGACACCGTCACCGCGTACCTCTCGCCGGTCTTCGACATCTCGTGTCTCCCGCCGTCGCTCCCCGACCCGCCCTCGACCGGCGGGAGCGGCGGAAAGTACGGCGGCGCCGTCGAGGGTGAGCTCGTGTTCCCCGGAGGTAGCGAGTTCGCGCGGACGGGTTGGACGACCGTGCCCGCGCCCGTGAAGCCCACGGAGCGTCGCGCCGCCTACGTGTTCGAGGCGAGCGATTTCTCCAACACGCAGTTCCAGCTGCCCTCGCCGAACGAGGCCATCACCCCCGATACCGCGGGCGCAAACGGCTACAAGTTCAGCCTCGTCGCGTACCCGGGCAACGTGACGCTCTACATCCTCGCCGGGCTCGAGGACCGAAGCGAGACGCCTCCGCGTTTCGTCGCGTACTCGATGGGCGTCGCGCGGGGCATCTCGCTTCCTGCGCAGACGCGCGTCACGGGCGTCGACGTGCGGATGGACATCCTCTTCGACCACGTCGTGACGGTCGCCCCGCAGCCGCCGCCTCCCGGCCCTCGCGGGCCCGATCGGATCGCGACGACCTTCGGCCTCACGCTCGGCGCCTCGCGGTACGCCGTGCTGCCGCGCAATCTGCTGGTCGCAGCGCTCCCCGCGCCGGCGACGATGCCGTTCACCGGCGTCCCCTCCCTCGACCACGCGATCGCCGGCGAACAGTACGTCCTCGGCGGCGTGGCGGCCACGGGCGCCGATCTGCAGCAGCCAGCGAGCGTGGTCTCGCGCATCCGCACGACCGACGCGAACAATCCCGTCACCGTGGGCGGCTTCCTCGGCGTTCCCGTCCTCGGCGTCGTCCCCGGCGGCCAGCAAGACGGGCAGCCGTCGCAAGGCACGTGGAGCGGCACGCACGTGAAGTACTCCGGGACGAGCGGCTTCGATCTCCAGGTCGTCCAGATCGTGTCCGGCAGCGGTCTCGTGTCGTGGATCATCGCGGGGCCCGGCGGCACGACGTCCTATGACCTCCCGGACCTCCGCGCCGTGCCGAGCTCCGACGCGCTCGGGCTCGTGGGCGGCGCCATCACGACGACGGTTCATGTAGGGCGCATCGACGGCTTCTCGTACGGGAAGATGCGCCAGGGGCAGCTCTCCTCGGGCTCGTGGAACGCACACGCCTTCGACGCGCTCGTCGGCGCGTACTGACCAGGTTGCAGAGTCGTATGGCGTCACCTCGTGGGCATGCGCAATCAGTGGCCCTCGCCGCGCTCGTCGTGCTCGCGGCTTCGTGTCGCTTCGATCCCGCGTATCGCGATGTCCCCGACCCGGGGGCAGTGCCGTGCAGCGAAGGCGTCATCGAGTGCTCGGGGGCGTCGCTGACGAAGTGCGTCGGGGGCCTGCGCGTCTCGCAGGACGACTGCGGTGCGCGTGGCCAGGTCTGCGCACCGACGCTCTTGCGATGCACGGGCTGCTTGCCGGCGAATGCGTCGTGTGACGGCTTCGACGTCGTCCGCTGCGGTGACGACGGACAGACGAAGAGCAAGGTGGAGACGTGCGACGCGTCCAAGGGCAGCGCGTGTCGTCAGGGCGTCTGCAAGAACCTCTGCGAGTCGGCTTCGCGGGAGCACTCGAATGTGGGCTGCGAGTACTGGGCGGTCGACCTCGACAACGCGGTGACCAGCCAGGGCAATGCGGCGGCGCAGCAGTACGCGGTCGTCGTGTCTAACGCCGAGCCCGACCTCGTCGCGACCGTGACCGTCGACGAGGACATCGCTGCCGTGGGCACGCCGCAGCAGGTTCGCACCGTCGCGACGGCGCGCATCGGCCCGCGGAGCCTCGAGGTGTTCAAGCTCGGCCCCAAGGAGGTCGACGGTTCGGCGCCCGGCACGTTCAACACCGGAACGCACACCGCGCTGTCGCGCGGCGCGTATCGCGTCCGCTCCGACGTCCCGATCGTCGCCTACCAGTTCAATCCGCTCGAGAACGCGAACGTGTTCTCCAACGACGCCTCGCTCCTCCTGCCCACCGCGGCGCTCGGCGGAGGTGGCGGGCGCTCGTACGTCATCGTCGGCTGGCCCCAGACGATCGCGACAAGCGAGAACCCGTCGCAGAACTTCGGCACCGATCTCCGCGCATTCCTGGCGATCGTCGGAACCCAGGTCGACACCAAGGTCCACATCAAGTCGACGGCGCGCATCGTCGGCGGCGGCCCGATCCCGGGCGGAGTCGTCCAGGACGGCGAGTTCGACGTCACGCTCCAGCCGTTCGAGGTCCTGAACCTCGAGACCGGCGACTTCAACGCCGACTTCACCGGTACGTTCATCGACGCCAGCGGTCCCGTTGCGGTTCACGTCGGCAGCGAGGCGAGCGATGCACCCTTCTTCTCGACGATCGCGAGCCGCTCGTGCTGCGCGGATCACCTCGAGGAGCAGGCCATCCCGCTGCGCGCGGCAGGCAAACGCTACGTCCTCGGCCGCGTGCCGAATCGGTCGCAGGCGCTGGTCGCCGCGGGCGCGGCGATCTCGCCGTTCGACGAGCCCGAGTTCTATCGCATCGTCACGACCAGAACCGGGATCACGAAGGTCACAACGAGCCTCCCCGCCCCCTACGACGCCGTCGACCTCGACGGCGAGGGCAAGAGCCTCACGATCATCGCGCACCAGGACTTCGTGATGACCGCCTCGCAGCCGGTGCTGGTAGCCGACGTCCAGGCCAGCCAGGAGGCAGCGGGTGTCGTGCGGGGGCTGCCGGGCGGCGACCCGAGCCTCACGTTCGTCGCGCCGGTCGAGCAATGGCGTAACGAGTACGTCTTGCTGACGCCGGACAAGTACGCGTTCGACTTCCTGGTGCTCACCGCGCCGTTTGGCGCCCAGGTCTTCATCGACGGGCTTCTGGTCGACGGGAAGGTCTGCGAGGTCGCTCCGGCCGACGGCCTGACCGAGAAGACGCGCAAGGCGCCGAACCCGCCGTTCGTCGTGTACCGCTGCCAGCTCTCTTTCCCCGTCATCGACCCCAGCAAGCCGACGCCGCGCGACGGCTACGGCCAGACGGGGCGCCAGAACGACGGCGTCCACCGCGTCCAATCAGACTACCCCGTTGGCGTGGTGGTCTACGGCTTCGACGCCTTCGTCTCGTACGCCTACGCCGGCGGCACCGAGCTGAAAGACATCAACCCGAACTGACCCGAGACGAGATCACACGGAGGCTCGGAGCCTCCGGGCCTCCGGGTAAAGTATGGGGCTAACGGGGCGGGTACTTCATGGGCTGGAGCTTCCACGCGGTGAGGAGCGGGAGGCGCGCCGTCGGGCCCGACTGCCGGATCGCGCGCGCGCATTCGTCCGTCGTGAGGCGGCGCGGGCCGAAAGGTGACGAGTCCGACGCGTCCGAGTCCATCAGCAGCGTCGGCGTGTCGATGCCGTAGTCGTCGGGATGGCCGGGTTCGTCGAGAATGACGTGGCCGAGCTCGTGCGCGAGCGTCAGGCTGGTGCGGCGCGCCCGCACGCCAGCGCGATCGATGATGACCACGTTGCGCATGCTCGACCCGTCGCTCGCGATGAACGACTCGCCGATTCTCCCGCCGCCAGAGAAGAACGGGATGACGACGAGCTCGATCGTCCGCGGGTCGCCGTCGTCCACCGCCTTCACGAGGGCGCGCTCCTCGAGGGTGCCGGCCACCGAGTCGGTGTCGCCGAAGTGCTGCAGGCCGTCCGTGAGATCGACGGTGCCGACGTTCACGCTCAGCGTCGCGTCCGAGGACGACACGAGCTCCACCGTCGCGAATTGCCCGTCGATGCGCTTCATCGCGACATCGACGCTCGGCGCCGCGCCCGGACCAATGCGCGCATTCTCGGAGAGCGTCGCCGTGAGCCCGAGACGTTGCGCCGTGCGCTGGAGCTCGAGCGCGACCTGGCGCGTCGACCAGCCGTTCTTCGTCACGACGGTGAGCGGCCGCCCCTCGATCCTCAGGTGAATCTCGCCGCCGCTCGCCGGCAGCCCCACGTCGTCGCCGATGGCCACGAGATAGGGCGGAGGCGGGCTCATCACCCTCACGTCCATCTGGGTGATGGGGCCGAAGGAGATTCCGCACTGTCCCCACGTCGCCGAAGCGAGCGCGAGCTCCTGGCGCAGCGATGCGATCGCGCCGAGATCCGTTCCGCCTACGGCCGGTGCGCCCCCCGGCGTGAGGCGCATGACGACGGGGTGTATCGTGAGCCGATGCCTGCCGATCGGACCGGCGCTCGAGGTCCGCGGCCCCGAGACACGAATCGCCTGGAGTTTCTTCCCCGACGAGTCACGCACGACGATCGCGCCGCCCACCTCGGCGCGAACCGAGCGCGTGGCGACGAGGGGGTGCGACCGATCGACGTCGTCGACGACGAGGCGGAGCGGGGCGCTGGCGGAGCACGTGGCGCCCGCGGTCACGCCGTGGTCACACGCGACGGAGAGAAGCCTCACGTCGCGGATGGCATCGAGAGACGAGCCGTCTGCGGCGAGCGAATCGACGGTGAGCGCCCCGAGCGGCGCGGCCCCCTCCGGCGACGTCGTCACGACGCGCAGCGCGTCGGGGTCGTCGAAGTCGTGGTCCGCGTCATCGAGGTCGACGCGTGCCGGTGGCGTGCGCTCGATCGATGCGTGCGCACGCGCCATGTCGACAGGCTTCTTCTCACCATCGCGTACGCCGACGCCGTGAACGTCGACCGAGAGCGTCCATTCCCGCGTCCCCGCGCGAGCAACGAGCGAGACATGGCCGGCCGCGAGGCCCTGGAGCTGGGCTCGCGCAGGGACGCGCTCGCCCCAAGGGAGCGGCCGCCCCTGCACGAGGACGCGTGCGTTTTCGCTGCCCGAACGAGGCGTCAGCGTCGCGCCGGCGTAGCGGGCATCGAGGGTGAAGGCGTCGACGCGCGCGCCGGGCGCGACGACCTCAGCGTCGCCGTCGGGCGTGTCATCGGCGTCGTCGTCGTCGCGATCGGCGATGAGCGTGACGTGATCGACGGCGCCGGCTGGCTTCGCCCCGTCGGCGCCACCGCCTGCGACAGTCTTCGCCTCACGCGGCGCCGGTGGCGTCTGGGCCTCGGCCGCTGCATGCGAGAGTACGCAAGCACTACCCAGGAGGACCGAGGCTCCCGCGACCATCGTGCGCAGCGAACGAAACCGCAACCTCAGAAGCGTAGCACCGAGGCGCCGAACGCAAAGGATTCGGGCGGGTTACGCGGTTGTAAGCTCACCCGCCCGTCAGCGTTGGCGTCCGCAGGCACGCCTTCTATTCGAGCCAGCCCCACTGGACCCAGCGGAAGGGAGTCTCGGCCCCGACCACGAAGCTCGGGTCGTTCTTGCCGATCCCGCCCGCGTGCGCGGCGCGCACGAGCGCTCCCCACGCCACGCTCGAGATGCACCGAGACGCGACGAGCTCGTCGCTCAGTTCGCGCGCCTTCGCGCGGCACGCGTCATCTCCGGTGTCCCAGAGCGCGGCGACCGCGAAGCCGCGAAGCTCGCCGCGCTTGGCGTTCTGCGCACAGTCGAGCAGCGCCTCCTTCATGTCCGCACGGCCGTGATCGCGCGCCAGGTAAGAAGCGGCACGGACGGAGACCTCGTCCGTCAGAGGAGCGAGCGGGCCGCCCTTGGCGAGCCCCTCGAGCATCGGCTTGCAGCTGGCGGCGCGCGCGCGGGCCATGCGGAAGAGGAATGTCGTGTCGCGGTCGGCGCTCGGCCGATCGGAGAGGCGCGCGACCAGCTCGACCGTCGGTCGCGTCGCGGGCGACGACACGATGCCGTTCGTGCCGTTCGCGGCCCCGCTCGGGCTTGCATTCGTCCCCGACACGAGCGCGCGTGCGCTCATCACGGTGTCCGAGAGCGCCCATGCGACCAGCGACCACGCGGCGCGTGCGCTCGACGGTCCGACCTGGGACTTGGCGACGGCCTCCTCGAGCGGGCCCATGTCCCCGGCCTTCGCGGCGACGTCCGCGAGGACGAGCCAGCGGCCGAGGTGACGCTCCGCGCCGCGAAGGACCCCGAGCGCCGGTCCGACATGCACGGGTACCGGTGCGCTCCGAGCGAGCGGCACGAAGAGATCGGTGCAGAGAGCGATGCGGTGGCTCTCCTTGATCATCGGCGCGATGGCCGTGAGGTGCGCGCCGTTCGACTCGCGGCGGCAGACGCGAGCCGTCTCCGCGCCGAACGCGAGATGCGACTGCCGACTGGCCGCGAGCTTCGCGAGAGGAGCCGCGAGCGAGGGATCCTTGCAGAAGCACGCGGCGCTGAGCGTCGCGTTGCCACCGGCGTCGTCGGCGGCGAGCGCGCTCTTCAGGAGCGCGGGGACGTTGCGGTCGTCGGCCTCCGCGAGAGTCCGGAGACACGCGCCGTAGATCTCGCGCGCATACGACCCGCGGCGGATCATCACCTGCGTGGCCTCGACGAGAGCGCCGCGAAGCGCGGGGCTCATCGACGCGACGGCACGCAGCGCGCCGGCGAGCTTGACCTCGTTCGTCGGCTTCCTCTTCAGCGCAGCATCGAGCTCCGCTTCGAAGCGAACGCGCGTTGCTTTGTCGACGAGGTCTGCACGCGCAACCGACGGCTTGCGTGCGGGCAAGCTGACGGGAGGCGAATGCGGGGGTGAATCCCCGAACGAGACGCATTTAGCTTTCAGGTTTTGTGTTCCCATTCCCCGCCCGACCTGCGGCTTCACGTATACCAGACGCACGCAGTTGGTCGCGCGCGATCGGACCGATGGCCACCGAAAGTTGGCGTCAGGGTTGGTTCTTGACAGAGACGCTCACGCCTTCGTGATCCAGATCGCGACCTTGTCGCCTTCGACGTCGACCTCACGTGACGCGGCAACGTCCGCTGCATCGGGCGCGCCGACGGCGAGATCGACCGCGAGACACTCGCTCTTGATCGTCGCCTCGTGTGTGCCAGCGATCCGCATGGCGCGATCGCTGCCTGCAAGCCTCACGCGGATACGATCCACGAAGTCGAGCCCAAGCTCCTTGCGTGCCGTCTGCACCCGGTTCAGTAGCTCGCGCAAGTAGCCGAGATCGCGAAGCGTGTCATCGAGGCGCGTGTCGAGCACCACCACGCCGATCCGCTCACCCGCGGCCGCGTAGCCGTCTTTTGCGTCGAACGCGACCTCGAGATCGGCCTGCTCGATCTCGATGCCGTCCACCGTCGCCTTGCCGTTCGCGAGCACCGACGCGACCAGCGCCTGGGCATCGGCAGGCGACATGCCCGTCATGTGCTTCTTCAGCTGCTGGGCCTGTGCCCCCATGCCCTTCTGGCCGAGCGTCCGGAAGTTCGGCTTCACGCGGTACGTCACGTACTCGTCGGCGCCCTTCGTCACGATCTCGACCGCGAGGACGTTCAATTCGTCCTTCATCATGTCGACATACGGCGTCAGGCGGTCGGCGAGCTGCGGATCTGCGAGGATCACCTTCGCGACCGAGAGCGGCTGTCGCACCTTCAGCTTACCGTGCGTCCGCACCTGGAGCCCGAGGCTCACGACGTCACGCACCGCGGTGAGCGTGTGCGAGAGCACCTTGTCGATGAGCGAGACGTTGGGCTCCGGGAACGACGTCAGGTGAACGCTCTCGGCGCGCGGCGTGCCAGCCTCGGGCCCCCTCCCCTTCACGACCAGGTTCCGGTAGATCGCCTCCGACTGGTATGGCGTGAACGGCGCCATCGTGGCAGCCAGGGTGACCAGGCACTCGTAGAGTGTCTCGTATGCGGCGCGCTTGTCCGCATCCATTCCGCCCGCCGCGTCCGTCGCGCGCCAGAAGCGGTCGCGCGAGCGGCGGACGTACCAGTTCGAGAGCGCATCGACGAAGCTCGAGATCTTGGTCGTCGCACCGTACGCGTCATAGGCGTCGAGATCGGACGTGACCCCCTGCACGAGCAGGTTCAGCTCGCTCAGGATCCAGCGATCGATCTCGGCGCGCTTTGTCGGGTCGGAAGCGGGCGCGCTCGGGTCGAAGCCGTCGATGTTGCCGTAGATCGTGAAGAACGAGTAGACGTTCCTCAGCTTGACGAGCGTCTCCTTCTGGAGGTCGCGCACGTTCGACAGCGAGTGGCGCGTCGTGGACCACGGCGGCGATCCCGCGAAGAAGAACCAGCGGAACGCATCGGCGCCAGGCGCGGGCGTGCTCGGGTCGAGGATCGCGACTCGCTCCGTGTTCGGGAGCCCCGGGACCTCGACGGGCTTCACGTCCTTCTTGGAGGTCGGCGTGGCGGCGACGTGCGCGCGGTCCTTGTCGTGGAGGACGACGACGCGGCGGCGGAGCTTCTTGTGCGGTTTCACCACGAGGTCGGCAGTGTTGCCGAGCGCGCCCGTTGGCTTGCCTGGCACGAAGACGCGCACCTTCGCGCCCTCGATGAGGTCAAGCCCCTCCATGTCCTCGCGTGCGATGAACGCGACGCCCGCCTCGGCCTTCACGCCCTCGACGTCCTTTTCGTCGAGCACGGCGAAGTCCATCTTCACCGCGTCGAGGATGACGTCGGGCGGCGTGTAGTTGCCCTTCGACTTGCTCTCCTTCTTGCCCTCCTTGTCGGAGACGTGGCCGAGGACGATGCAGGTCTTGTACGGGTGCGGGTACGCCGCGGGATTCCCGCTCGGGCCGAGGCCGAACTTCTTCTGCGTCGCCTCGTCGAAGAGCAGCGTCGAGATCATGAGCAGGCCGTAGAACCAGCCGCGCGTCTGGTCGATCGCCTCGCTGATGAAGTCGGCCGGAAAGCTCTTCTTCATCTGCTCGACGCTGCCCGGCGCGTGCGGGAAGCCCCACTGCGCGAACGGCATGCTGCCTGAGTCGAACCAGCAGTCGATGACCTCGGGGACGCGACGGTAGGTCCCCTCCTCGCCCGGGTTCTCCCAGGTGACGGCGTCGATCCAAGGCTTGTGGATGACGAGGTGCTCGGAGAGCGTCGGGTCCTTCTTCCTCGCCTCGGCGAAGTGGTCGAACGCCTTCGGGTTCTTGGCGAGGATCTCCGCCATGGAAGCGGGCGCCTCCATCGTGCCGGTCTTGTCGTTGATCCAGATGTTGAGCGGCGTGCCCCAGTAGCGCTCGCGCGACAGCGCCCAGTCGACGTTGTTCGCGAGAAAATCGCCCATGCGGCCTTCCTTGATGTGCTCGGGGAGCCACTGCACCGCGCGGTTGTTCGCGATGGCCTGGTCCTTCACCGAGGTCGTCTTGATGTACCAGGCGGGGCGCGCGAGCTGGATGAGCGGATCCGAATCGGCGCGCCAGCAGAACGGGTACGGGTGGCGGTAGGTCTCGAAGTGGACGAGGACCCCCTTGTCCTTGAGCTCCTCGGTGAGCTCCTTGTCCGCGTCCTTCACCCACTTGCCGGCGTACTTGCCCATCTCGGGGATGAACGTGCCGTCGGGCTTCACGGCGCAGAAGATGGTGGCTTCACCGCCGACGAGCTTGCGGTGCGCCTGGAAGTCGTCCTCGCCGAAGGCGGGCGCGATGTGGACGATGCCCGTGCCGGCATCGAGCGTGACGAAGTCGGCGGCGATGACCTTCCAGGCGGTGGATGGCGCATCTTTCGCGAAGAGATCGAACGGCGCCTTGTAGCTCTTGCCGACGAGCTCGCTCGCCTTCAGCGTCCTGTGGACGGTCAGAGGTGTTCCGAGCTTCTTCGCGAGTCCCTCGACCATGTCCTTGGCGACGATGAGCCGCTTCGCGAGCGCCTGCTTCGCCCAGCTCGCCTTCACCTTCTCCGGATCGCCGGTGACGACGGCGTAGTCGAACTTCGGATTGATCGCCGCGTACATGTTCGACGGCAAGGTCCACGGCGTCGTCGTCCAGACCGCGAGCGAGGTGTCCGGCTCACCTTCCAGGTCGAGCAGCGGGAAGGCGACGAACACCGACGGATCGTCGACGTCCTTGTACCCGAGACCGACCTCGGCCGCGGAGAGCGCGGTGCCGCCCTGCGCCCACCACCAGAGGACCTTGTGGCCCTGGTAGAGGAGACCCTTCTTGAACATCTCCGAGAGCGCCCACCACACGCTCTCGACGTAGCTCTTGTGATACGTGACGTACGCGCTCGGCAGGTCCACCCAGAACGCCACGCGCTCGGTGAGGTCCTCCCACTCCTTCGTGTATCTGAAGACGGAGTCGATGCATTTCTTCACGAAGGGCTCGACGCCATACGCGTCGATCGCCGCTTTGCCGTGGATGCGCAGCTCCTTCTCGACCTCGACCTCGACCGGAAGCCCGTGCGTGTCCCAGCCCGCCTTCCGCGCGACGTGGAAGCCCTTCATCGTCTTGTAACGAGGGAACAGATCCTTGATGACGCGCGTGAGCACGTGCCCGTTGTGCGGCAGTCCGTTCGCCGTCGGCGGTCCCTCGTAGAAGACGAAGGGCGTGCCCCCCGACGTGCGCTCGAGGGACTTCTCGAAGATGCGCTCGCTCTTCCAGAACGTGAGAATCGAGCGCTCGTCCCTGGGGAAGTCGAGCTGCGTCTCTACCTTGTCGAAGCGTGCGGCGGTCATCGTGCCTGGTTTTTATCAGGATGGGCCGCGAAGCGGGAAGGAGCTTGGCGTCTCTGGTACAGGATGAGGATGCCTCGGTGCTTCCGCCACGTCCGCGCGCTCGCCGCCGTGACGGCGGCGGCGTTTGCGTTCGAAGGAGCTTTCGAGGGCAAAGCTCAGGCTCAATCGCTCCTGGAGCGCTTTGACCCGGCACCGCGTGGCAGCCGATTCTTCGTCGCCGATTCACTCGAGCTCGACGGTTCGTTTCGCTTCACGACGGGCCTCGTGACCTCCTATGGCAGCCAGCTACGGACCTTCCGCCAGACGGTCGAGCCCGAGCGGTCGAACCTGATCGAGCAGTCCGTGTGGCTGCATCCGGGCGCGTCGCTGGTGATGAGCCCCGGAGCCCGCTTCGGCATCGACGTCCCCGTCGCCTTGCAGAGCGGCACCGGCGTGGCCCTCGACCGCGTGTTCTTCTCCGAGCCTGGGTCGCCGCGGGTCGGGGACGTCCGCGCGACCTTCGACCTCCGCCTCGCAGGCCGCGAGCGCGCCGACAAGGACGGCGCCGTCATCGCCGCGGGCGTCTCCGCATACCTGCCGACCGGCGGGAGCTCGGACTACACGGGCGACGACTTCGCGCGCGTCATGTTCCGCCTCGCGACCTCGGTTCAGGGCGGTCCTGTCCTCGTCGCGGCTCGTGTAGGATACATGTATCGCAAGGATGACCTCCCTCGCTTCGGCGGCGTCGAGCTCGGCAGCGAGGCGAACGGTGTTCTCGCGGCCGGCTATCGGGGAGGGCCGCTCGTCGTCGGCCCCGAGCTCCACGGCTCGACGATCTTGAAGAGCGCGTTCGACCGGAGGAGCTCGCCGGTCGAGGTCCTCGCCGGCGCCCACTTCACGCTCGGCGCGGGCCTCGTGCTCGGGGCGGGCCTCGGCACGGCGGTCGTCACCGGGCTCGGCGCCGCGCGCGTTCGCGGCGTCGTATCCTTCGAGTGGACGCCCATCGCGGACGTGCCGCGCGACCGCGATCACGACGGGGTCATGGACGCCGACGACATGTGCCCGGATGTTCACGGTTCGGCGAACGGCCCCGTCGGTTCGCGCGGATGCCCGGAGGCGCCGCGTGACAGCGATGGCGACGGCGTCATCGACGGTGAAGACGCGTGCCCCGGTCTCCGTGGCGTTGCCACGCACGAGGCGATGACGAACGGCTGTCCTGACGCGGATCGCGACGGGATCCCCGATCCCTTGGACGCGTGCCCGGCCGTCGCGGGCGTGCGTTCGGTCCTACCGCGCTACAACGGGTGCCCACCCGACGCGGACGGCGACGGCGTGCCCGACGATCGCGACGCCTGCCCCGATGAGTCCGGTGTCGCGAGCGAGGACCCTGACCTCGACGGCTGCGCGCCGCCGCCTCCGCCTCCGCCCGATCGCGATCAGGACGGCATCGTCGACGCGAGCGACGCGTGTCCGGACGCCGCGGGTCCGGCTTCGACGATCCCGGAGGCGAACGGCTGCCCGCTCGTGCGACCCGCAGCCATGACGACACTCGAGCTCAGCTTCGACGCCGGCGCGCTGACGACCGAGAGCGACCACGTCGTCTCGAAGCAGGCCGCGGCGCTGCTCGCGTATCCCGAGGTGCACGTGCTCGTGGTGATGGTCGCGCCGCCGGGGACGCGCGGCGATCCCAACCGGGCAGCCCGGCAGCGGAAGGCCGTGCTCGAGCGGCTCGTCGGGCTCGGTGTCGCGAAGGAGCGCTTCGACGCGCGACGCGGCGTGACCGCGGCGCGGCGTCAGAACCAGAGCGAGCTGCGCATCACGCCCGTCGTGCCCTGAGGGCCGCCGCCTTCACGCGGGTGATCCGCATCCTGAGGCATCGTCGATCCAGCTTTGCCCCAGGAAACACCGGCAAAACGGTTGTCGTACATGTGGTATGGCGCGTGCTTTGACAGAGACTGCCCCCCTCTCTCATGTCGATCCAGTTGCCTCGCAACCAGAAGGAGCTCCACTTCACGGGAAGTGTGAGAGCGCTTGGCCCCGAGCGGCCCGCCGCGCCCTCTGCACCTGCGCTCGGCCGGGAGCGACCGAAGGGCCGCGCGACGAACCTGTCGACGCCGACGCGCGCGCCCGTCCCCGACGTCTACGTCGCCGAGATTCAGCCGACCCCCTACTTCGCTGCGCGCCCAAGCGAGCGTGCCGAGGCCGCGCACCCCGCGAGGCTGCTGACGGCACGCGGTCAGCTCGCATCGATGGATGACGACCCGCCGACCGAGGCGCTCGACCGCGACATGATCCATGCGTCGCTCTTCCCCGTCCCTCGTCGTGCCGACGCAGCGGCACCGCTCAATCTACCCGTGCCGCACTTCCGGTCCGCGGCGGAGGCGAGGGCGCATCACGCAACGCCGACGATCGTCGTGCCCAGGCGCTCGAGCTCCGGGGGCTTGCCGCTCAGCGTCTGGCTGATCGCGGCGCTCATCTCCGGAATCGTCAGCTACCAGGTCGCGCCGCAAGCCCTCGCGAGTCTCACCCAGGCCGTCCGCGGCGCAGAGTAGTTCGACCGAGCCAATCACATCCCCCCGACCCGGGCGTGAAGATCGGTGCCTGCGGCGCCGTTCTCCGAAGGCGAAATCACAGCCCGCCAGGTCGCATCAGGCCCTACGCGACGTTGGCGTGGAGCTCGCCGCCGAGCTTCTGCTGCACGAGCGCCATCGATGCGTTGAGCGTGGTGACCTGGGCGAGCTCGGCGTCCTCGATCTTCACCTGGTACTTGCGCTCGATCGCCGCGACGATCTCGACGCCCATCATCGAGTCGATGCCGAGGTCCTTGAACGACACGTCGTCCGGGATCTCGTCCTTCTCGGCGATCTCCGCGATCAGCGCCCTAAGCTCTTCTTTCATGTTCGCATTCGACATTGGAGCGGTCTCCTGTGGCTCACACGCTTTGACGCGATTCGACCGCGTTGAGCAAGTCTTTGACGGTAAGGATCCCGACGAGGGACTCGTCGGGGATCTGAATCTTCAGCTCGCGTTCGAGCGAACCGATGATCTCGAGCATGCCGAGGGAGTCGATCCCCAGCTCACTGATGCTCGTGGTCTCCGCGACGTTGGCGAATTCTTTCTCCGCGACCTCAGTCGCGGTCCGCGCGAAGACCGCGAGAAGCTCTGCTCGTTCCATGAAACCTCGAACTGCCTGCATCATCTCAGAAACGCCTCGAATCACCGCGAACCGCGCTACGCGGTGACGCCCGCATCTTCGCTCTCACTGCCTGTCCCCTGCACGCTTCGTGCGCGCGCGAGTGTGCCGTCCAGATACATCTGCCGGGTCTTTCGGCGCTGGGGTTTTCCGCTCGACGTACGAGGCAGGGTTCCCTGGGGAACGATGACCACGTCGTGCGGGGTCAGGGCAAAGTCCGCGACGATGCGCTGCGCG
>JANXVA010000307.1 GCA_025351875.1 Myxococcales bacterium
GACGAGGACTTCGTGAAGGTCCTCGACTTCGGCCTCGTGAAGCACCTCAGCGAGCGACCCGAGGAGCAGCTCACGCAGACGGGCCTCTTCATGGGCTCGCCGAAGTACATGGCGCCGGAGCAGATCCAGGGCGGCCAGGTCGACGCGCGCACCGACGTCTACTCGCTCGGCATCATGATGTACGAGATGCTCGCGGGGAAGGTCCCGTTCGAGCGCCCGAGCAGCGTCAACATCCTCATGGCGCACGTCGGTGAGCCGCCGCCGCCGATGCGCGCGGTGAACCCGAACATCGTCATCTCGCCGAACTTCGAGGAGCTCGTGATGCGCTGCATCGCGAAGGACCCCGCGGAGCGCTACACGACGATGGACGCGGTGCTCCAGGCGATCAAGCAGGCGCACGGCGTCTCGATGACTGGGCAGCTCGCGGCGGTGAACATGACCGGCGCGTACATGCCCGTTCAAACCAACGCGCCGCCTGCGGTGCACTCGAGCCATCCCGGTCTCTCCGGGCGCATCCCCGCCATGTCGAGCGGCTCGCACACGCCGATGGGCATGCTCAGCGCGGGGGCCACGGGCGAGAGCGGAGTGGGCGGCCCGTACTCCGACCGCGCGCCTGATTCGAGGCGCGCTTCGAAGGTATGGATCGGCGTGGGCGTTCTCGTGGCTGCCGCGCTCGGCGGCGTGCTCGGGATGGCCGCCTTCCGCATGAGCGCGTCGAGCGCGTCGACGGTGTCCGCCCAGCCGCGCCCGTCGCCCGTGCCAGAGCCGACGAGCGCCGCTCCGGCCACGAGCGCGGCAATCAATGGCGCGGCGGTGACGGGCGCTGTCCCGTCGAGCGCGCCGAGCGGTGCAGCTGGCGACGCGCGAACCGCGACGCTCAAGGTGACGACCGAGCCCCCGGGTGCGAGCGTTCGCGAGGATGCGACCGAGCTCTGCGCAGCGACGCCTTGCGACATCACGTTCAAGGGCGACGCCGCGGACCCGGCCAAGGTGCACAAGCTCGTGTTCGCCCATCTGGGCTTCCGCCCCGAGACGCGCAGCGTGAAGCCGGGCGACCTGCTCGTTCACACGCGGCTCTTCCGCGGTGTCGGCGGCGGTCGCCCGATCCCACCGCAGCCCTCGGCGAAGCCGACGGGCGAGACGAACGGCTTCAAAGACCTGCCGTACTGAGACTTCCTGGGCTGCTCACTGCGGGCAAGGCACGACGCCCGGGCAGACGTTCGCGGCGGTCGGCGGGAACGTCTGCTGGCAGAGCGTGACGTTCGTGAACGTGTTCGTGGGCAGGAACTCGATGAGCGTGTTGTCGGAGCGCCAGCCGCGGTCGATGCCGTTCGTCGCGCTCGCGAGGATCGTCGTGTTCGTCACGAACTGCGACGGCGGAGCACCGAAGATGCGGATGGCTGCGTCGTTGTTGAGCTCGCTGTTGTCGGGACAGGAGCCCGAGCCGCTCGAGCTGGTGCCGCCCGCGTATTCGACGCGGACCTGATCGACCTTGTCGGTCGCCGTCGGGACGTCGCCGAACCAGAGGCCGAGCCAGTCGCCGGCCGCAGGCGCTGCCTCGTCGGACGTGAAGACGATGGGCTTGGCCGCAGTCCCGGCCGCGACGAGCGAGCCTCGAGCAGGACTCGCGCTGGTGGCGACTGCGACCTTCAGGACGCCGCCCTTCTTGAAGCGCATGGTGACGCCCGGCTCGATCGTGAGCGTCACGGGCGGCTGGCCCGTCGGAACGTCGACTCGCAGATCGCCCCCGCTCGTCGCATGGCCGACGAGGTACGGAACGCCGCGCTCGTGGAGCGTCGCGGTCTGGTTGATCGTCTCGTTGCCCGAGGTGGCGGGCAAGAGGATCTTGTCGTTCGTATTGCCGGTGTAGACGCCGGTCGGGACGCCGGAGACGGCGCGAGCCCAGATGCTCATCGGATGGACCGCGGCGCCCGTGACGGCGAGCGCGCTCGAGCCGGCCGCGAAACCGGCGTTGTCCTTCAGGACGAGGCCGTTGCTCTTCGAGCCGGTGATCGCCACGTGGTCGACGAAGAGCGTCTCCTGCACGGGCAACGCGATGTCGCCGTTGATCTCGAGCGTGCCTGCGAGATACGGGAGCGTCGCGAGGGGCATGCCGCCGCCGTCGATCGTCGCGTAGGCGAGGCGGATGGTCGCCGGGCTCAGCGTCCGGATGTTGCCGAAGGGGCTCGCCGCGTCCTTGGCGCCGATGTGGATGCGCCGGGTGGCAGTGCCCTCGGCGACGAGCTTGCCGCGCACGGTGATCTGCCTGCCGCCGGCGATGAGCACCTCCGCGCAGGGCTCGATCTTCACAGCGTTGTAGATCGTCGTGTCGAACGGCAGTACGTGCGGGCTGGTGTCGGCCGTCCACACGTCGTTCGCGGGATCGCTCGTGCTCCCGCCGCCGTGCATCGTCGGCCCCTTCGTCGGCGGGACGCATTCGCTGCCGACGGGCGCGTCGACGACGGCGACGTTGCTGTCGCCGGCCTCGGCAGTGAACACACCGCCGCCGTCGATCTGGCTGGGGCCGACCGACGACGAGTCCTCGCAGCCGAGAGGAGCCAACGCGAGCATCCCCACGCCGAACCCGGCGAGACAGAACAGACCGAGCTTTGACGTTGTCATGCAAACCTTCGCTTCGCGTTCGTTGTTGAGGCTACCGGCACACTCGCTCGCGACAATGATGCGTCCCCGAAACGCTTCCGGCGCAAGATTCGACCGCATCTCGCGTCATCCGAACAGAGGACCGTGTCCTCGAAACGGGTGACATGCAGCGCTTCGATTGGGCGATTTGGCGCGATTCACGTGGTCGCGGTGCGGTAGTCTCCCCGCCCGACGATGCACGTGGAGGTCCTCGAAACACGTGCTCGTTCGCGAGACGCGCCCACTCGCTTGGCGAAGCGCCGCGCGTTCGTCTCGTTCGTCGCCGGGCTGCTCGCTGTCCTCCTCGTGCTCCACGGCACGCCTGCGCTCGCCGACGCCCGAACCGAAGCGCGCTCGCACTTCAAGAAGGGCATGGACTCGATCAACGCCGGCAAATACGACGAGGGCATCGGCGAGCTCCAGAAGGCCTACCAGCTCCTTCCGCACCCGAACGTCCTCTACAACATCGCGCGCGCGTACGCCGAGGCTGGCGACCTCGACGAGGCCGTCACGTATTTTCACAAGTATCTCGACGGCAATCCGCCCGACAAGGAGGAGGCCGCGCAGGTCCTCAAGAACCTCGAGGCGCGCATCAAGCGGCAGCAGGCGGCCGCGCGCGAGGCCGCGCAGGCCCAGCCTCCCGTGGCCGTTCCGGTGCCGTCCGCGGACGCCGGCGCTCCCGATGCCGCTCCGCCCCCGCCGCCGCCGAAGCCCGAGGTTCCGCCGGCCGACCTCGGCGCCGCACGCAACGAGGACGTCTTCGCCGAGAGCATCGTCACGGCGTCGAAGGGCACGCAGAGCCCGGTCGACGCCGCGAACTCGACGTCGATCATCACCGAGCAGGACATTCGCCTCTCCGGCATCACGAAGCTCCCCGAGCTGCTCCGTCGCCTCGCCGGTGTCGACATCATGGAGGTGACCGGCGGTCAGACCGAGGTGAGCATCCGCGGGTTCAACCAGCGCCTTTCCAACAAGACCCTGGTGCTCGTCGACGGTCGCAGCGTCTACGTCGACATCCTCGGCGCGACGATCTGGCAGGCGCTCTCGATCGGCGTCGAGGACATCCAGCGCATCGAGGTCGTGCGAGGCCCCGGCTCTGCGCTCTATGGCGCCGACGCCTTCAACGGCGTCATCAACATCATCACCAAGAAGCCGGGCGAGGGTAAGAACGGCATCACCGGCGGGTACGGCTCGCAGGGCGCGACGCACGGCAGCCTGTGGGCCTCCGGCCGCGAGAGCGAGTTCGCGTGGCGCCTCGCCGCCGGCTACGACTACCTCCCTCGCTGGTCGCGCGAGGTCCCGAACGGCCGCGCCGACGTGCGCACGGGCATCGGCGATCAGGTGGAGAGCTCGCGCACGGTCCGCATCGACGCGCGAGGCACCCGGCAGATCGGCAAGGACACGACGTTCGGCATCGGCGCGGGTCTCGCGCAGGGCTCGGTCGAGGTGCTCGGCATCGGGCCGCTCAACGACATCGTCCTCCCGCGGTTCGTCTCCACGGACGTCACCACGTACCTGAACGCCGAGCACTTCGACGCGCGCGTCTTCTGGAATCGCCTGCGCGCCGACAATAGTTTGAACGTCAACTACATCGGCCAGTCGGTGCTTCCGGCACGTGCCGAGGAGAACATCGTCGACGGCGAGCTCGTCTACAAGCTGAAGGGCGACTTCGCGAAGGACCTCGGCAACGATCTCCGCGTCGGCGCGGCCTACCGCTACAAGGACGTCGCCTGGACGTACCTCGACCAGCGCCGCATCGAGCATCACTACGGCCTGTTCGTGCATGACGAGCTGAAGGTCGGCTCCATCCTCGCGCTCGTCGCCGACTACCGCATCGACTGGGTGCCCTACCTCGAGAGGTTCCAGCAGTCGCCGCGCGGCGCGGTGCTCATTCACCCATCGAAGCAGTCGACGATCCGCGCCTCGGTCTCGAGCGCGTTCCGCAAGCCGACGTTCCTCGAGTCCTACCTCGCGCTCCCCATCCAGCTGCCGGTCACCGGTGCCGCGCAGGTCTCCGAGGGCGTCCGCCGCGAGGAGAAGAGCTTCATCCTCAACGCCGAGCGCATTCTCTCGGCGGAGCTCGGCTACCTGAACCAGGAGAGCGAGTACTTCGTCGTCGACGCCTCGTTCTTCTACAACCGCATCTCGAGCTTGATCCAGCTCTCGGAGAACCGCCCCGTCACCGTCGGCGACTTCGCGGCTGCGGGCGGGCAAGATCCGCAGACCGGCCTGTTCCCCGTCGGCCTCGGCGGCTGGGAGAACCAGTGCCAGGCCTACAACGTGTACGGCGGCGAGGCCGGGCTCCGCACGTTTCCGGTCGAGGGCCTCGACATCTACGGCAACTACACGTTCAACACCGCGCAGCAGGACAACTCGGGCTGCACCGCCGAGGAGCTCTCGCGCATCGTCGCGGACCAGCGCACGCCGGTGCACAAGGTCAACGCGGGCATCCAGTTCCGCACGAAGCCCGGCTTCGACGGCTCGCTCGATTTTCACTACGTCGGGTCGCAGGTGTGGGCCGAGCAGGTGACGAATTTCGTGCGGCAGTCGATCGAACAGCAGCGCTTCACGGTCTCCGACTACACCCTGCTCGACGCGCGTCTCGGCTACCGTTTCTTCGGAAATCAGGCCGAATTGAGCACGAACGCCTTCAACATCTTCGACGTGAGGCACCGTGAGCACCCGTTCGGGCAGCTCGTCGGACGTCGCCTCATGGCGATGGCCACCTATCGGTTCTGATCCATGTCGCGCTCTCTCAACCCGGTCGTGCTCTTTGCGCTCGTCGTCGCTACAGGGGCGGTGGCGTGCGGGGACGTTCCCGTGGACGACGAGCGGAACGATCAGCGCCTCTTCCCCGCACGCGGCGTCATTCGCGGCACGGTGACGTACGTGGGGCCGCGCCCGTGCTCGCGCGACGGGCACATCGTCGGCAACGCAAACGTCCTCGTGTTCGATCGTCGCAATCCGCCTCCGCCCGTCGGCATCGCGACCGCCGCGCAGAACTTCGTCTCGGTGCCCGGTGACGTGCTGTTCGCGAACGAGCCACGCTCGATTGGACCCTCGCTGTACTGCCCGCCGTCCACGCCGTCGATCACCGCGTCCGCGCCGTTCACGATCGCGCCGCTCGAGGGCGCCTCGTACCACCTCTCGGCGTTCTACGATCGGCGCGGGCGATTCTGGCCGACGTTCAAGTTCCGCAATCTCCCCGAGGCTGGCGACGTCGCAGGCGGCTATGTCGACCTCGAGGATGCCGCGAAGAACGCGGCGAATCCGAGCTACCAGCCTGTCTTCCGCCCCGTCGACGTCGGCACCCCGCAGCCGAACACCGGCACCATCCCGGACTTCAAGATCGACAAGAGCGGCTACGTCGCCGACAACGTGCCGGTCACCCTCGGCTCGATCGTGCCGTTCACGCGTCCGTACTTCAATGCGCGCAACGCGGAGACGGGGGAGGGCGCGGAGACCATCGGCAACGCCTTGACGTCGCCGGCGAACCCGACGGGCGATCCGCTCGCCGTGCCGATCCTCGCGATGACTCAGGACGCGCAGATCCTCGCCGTGCCGAGCGCGCCGACGGCCGCGACGCTCACCGCATACCAGAAGAGCTTCCTCGCGCTGAAGCTGGCGTGGGGTGTGGCGGGCTCGGAGGCCGAGACCGCGACGGACCCGAGCTATCCCTTCGACCTGCAGCTCCCGCCCGTACCGCCGAGCGGCAACGGCGGCCTGCTCGTGTTCGGTCGCGGCGGCTCGATCGCCGAGAACCCGGCGGTGCCCGATCTCTGGCCGCAGGTCGCCTTCGTGAAGCTCGCCGATGATCCCTTGCGGCGCGGCGATCCACAGTCGCTCGTCGTGCAGGGCACGCCCGAGGAGTCGGTGATCACGGGCAAGCCCGTAGGGCCGATCGTGATCATCCAGGGAATCACGCTGCTCGATGACAGCCTCGCGCGCACCATCGCCGGTCCAGTGCCGAAGTCGCCGAGCACCGCGGCGCTGCGCGATCACGTCACGGTCCTCGTGAAGCCTGCTGCGCTCTGCTTCGATCCTCGTCGCGTCGACGTCGGCGGCCTGCTCGTGACGCCGCATTTCACGGGCATCAGCGCCGATTCGAACGAGACCGGCCAGAAGCCGCTCTTCGACAAGGCCGCGCTCGAGAAGGTGCCGATGGTCCGCGAGATCAAGCAGGGCTGCCTCCCCAAGGGGCGCTATGCGATCACGCTCGTCTACCCGACGGGCCAGGCGTGGACGGTTCCGAACGAGATGGGCGGCTGCGCGCCGTCCGAGGGCAGCGTCGTCACGAAGGGAGATGGCTCCTCGTGCTCGGCGAAGCCTCGGCCGGTCCTCCTCTCGCAGGGCGCGCGCGCCGTTCTGGAGATCGTCGAGCCGCGTGAGGCGAACCGCGGCGTGTGCGACGACAACCCCGTCCCCGACCCGTGCACGAAGCTCTGATGGGACCGAGCGTAGTCGTCATCGGCAACTTCGACGGAGTGCACCTCGGGCACCAGGCCGTCCTGCGCCAGGCGCGTGGGCTCGCCGATGCGCGCGGCCTTCGCTGCGTGGTGCTCACGTTCGATCCGCATCCCAGCGAGGTGCTCGGGCGCGGGGCGCCTCCGCTCCTCACCACGCTCGCGCGTCGCATCGAGCTCTTGCGACAGCACGGAGCCACGGACGTCGCGGTCGAGCCGTTCACGATCGAGCTCTCGTCGTGGTCGCCGGAGCGGTTCGCGCGGGAGCTGCTCGCCGATCGGCTCGGCAGTCGCGTCGTGGTGGTCGGCAGTAACTTCCGCTTCGGCAGCAAGCGCGCGGGGGATTTCGACACGCTCACCACGATGGGGGCGTCGTGCGGCTTCGAGGCCGTCGCCGCCGAGATCGCCGGCGACGACGAGGGGCCGTTCTCGAGCACGCGAGTGCGTGACGCGATCGCGGCGGGCGAGGTCGAGCGAGCTTCGCGCGTCCTCGGTCGGCCGCATGCGCTCTCGGGCGTGGTCGAGCACGGAGACGCACGCGGTCGGACGATCGGCTTCCCGACCGCGAACCTCGGCGGCGTCGCGGAGATGCTTCCCTCGCACGGGGTGTACGCGGTGCGCGTGGTGCGCGGCGGCGAGACGCACGGCGGCGTGATGAACGTCGGCGTGAGGCCCACCGTCGACGGTCTGTCGCTCCGGATCGAGGCGCACCTCTTCGACTTCGACGCCGATCTCTACGGTGCGACGCTGCGGGTCGACCTCGTCGCCAGGCTGCGCGGGGAGCAGAAATTCTCGGGTGTGGCAGAGCTGAAGGCGCAGATCGCAAAGGACGCCGAAGCCGCTCGAAAAGCGCTGTAAGCTGACGGTATGGACCGCGGGGAGCTGGAGGGTCTAGGTCGCGAGACGCTGGTCGTGCAGGCACAGGCTGCGGGGATCCGCCGCGCGCGCATCCTGACGCGGCCCGAGCTGATCGACGAGCTCTTGCGTCTCGACCCGAACGTGACCGCGGCGCAGCTGCGGAAGAGTCGCGGCTTCTTCGGCAAGGCGCGCGACCTCGTCGCGCGCGTCGTGGAGCGCGGCCTCCACCTTCCGGATGCGGCCGATCGCATTCGCACGCTCTCGCTCGGCGCGCCGGAGCCGCACGACTCCCGGGTTCCTCGCAACGAGCCGCAGGCGATGCCCACCGTCACGCTCGCGGAGATCTACGCGGCGCAGGGGCATCGTGCGCGCGCGATCGAGACGCTCCGCCGCGTCCTCGAGCGCGAGCCCGAGCACACGGCCGCACGCACGCTCCTCGCCCGCCTCGAGGACTCCGCGTACGTCGCGCCGCCGCCGCCGCTTCCGCCGGAGCCGGAGGTCGAGCCGGAGCCCGCGCGTGACGACGAGGACGACGCCGTGCTCACGGTCGAGACTCCGTTCGCGACGGGTATCCTCGGGCCGAGCGATCCCAACGGTGAGGCCGAGTTCCACCTCGCTCCGCCGAGCGACGACATGCGCCTCGTGCCTTCGAACGACGAGGGACGGACGTACACGTTCACGGCGGCGCGCGACGATGCTGGCTTCGATGTCGACGAGAACGCCAAGACGGACGTCTTCGCGGTCGTTGCCGAGGCGGACGCGGTGAAGGAGGTCACCAAGATGGCCGTGGCCGCCGAGACCGCGCCTGTCGTGGAGGCCCCCGAGGTCGACGAGTGCATCGCCATCCCGCTCGAGGCGGACGACGCAGGCGGCCGGATGTACGTGCAGTGGAGCATCTCGTGGTCGACGATCGGTCGGCTGCTCGGCGCGATGCCCGGCGGGCGGTTCGTCGTTCGCGCGCATGTCGTGACGCCCTCGTGGGATGCGCCCGAGACGGAGACGCGCGATCTCATCATCGATCCCGACGAGGGGAAGGTCACGCTCGTGGGCCTCGCCGCTGCTTCGGTGGTGCGCGTTGCCGTCGGCTGGCTCGACGGGGCGCATTTCGTGCCGCTCGCGCATTCGCCTGCGCTCGAGGTGGTGCCCAATCGAGGGCTCGTCGTCTGGACGATGAAGGGCATCGTGCCTGTGAACATCGGTGATCCGCGTTCGGCGTCGATCGCGCGCGCCGCGGACGCCTCCCGTCGCGCCCCCGCGCGTAGTTAGAGGGACGGCGCTGCATGTCCGAGGATTTGCTGCTCTACGCGCAGCTCGGATACGCGGATCACATCTCGCGGCTCGTCGCGGGAGGGGTCGATCCCGACTGGCGCCGCGCGGACGGCGTCACGACGCTGATGATCGCCGCGCTGACGGGGCGCACCGAGATCATCACCGCGCTCGTCGACGCCGGAGCGACGGTCGACCTGCAGGCTCCGGACGGGATGACGGCGCTGCTCGCGGCGACCGCGTTCGCACGTACGACGCGCGAGATCGCGGCGGTCGAGCTCTTGCTCGCGTATGGCGCAGATCCGAACCTCGCGAACAGCGAGGGTAACGACGCGCTGATGATGTCTGCGCGGCACGGTCTCGTCGACGGCGTGATCGTGCTGCTCAAGGCGGGCTCCGATCCAAACCGCGCGAACCGCTACGGCACATCGGCGTTGATGCAGGCCGCGCGAGGGCATCTCGTGGAGACCGCGCGCATCCTGATCCGCGCCGGCGCGGATCCGGCGCAGAAGGACGAGCGCGGTCTGACCCCGGCGAATTACGCGAAGGAGCTGGGGACGCCTCCGCCCGAGCTGATGACGGTCCTCGCGCCGTCGCCTTCGGAGCTGGGCGGCGGCGCCTCGATGCCGCGCGAGGTGTGCCGGTTCTCGAAGGAGGACTTCAGCCTCAAGCTGATCGGCTCGTGGTCGGAGAGCAGCGAGGCGGAGGGCTCGTACGAGTTCCTCGAGACCACGGGGGAGCGGCAGATCCTGGTGTCGTCGACGCGCCTGCCCGTCGAGCTCGACGCCGACGAGCGCTACGACGCGATCTCGAGGCGAGTCCGCGAGCAGATGGATCAGCTGCGCAACGAGACGAGCCCGGAGTGCAAATTCTCCGAGGTGCGCTTCGCGGAGGCGAGCGACGCCATCCAGGCGCGCTTCAACGGGATGGACGAGTCGCACGACACGTTCTTCGCCGTGTGCGTGTACGCGGCGCCGCTCAAGTTCGTGACGCTGACGTACCGGGATTTTCGGCCGAAGCTGGGAGAGGAAGCGCGCGGGCGGCAGGCGAGCGAGAGCGTCGCCTCGTTCCGCGTGAAGTGAGCCGAGCTCAGCGCGAGTTGAACTGGATCTCGTACGAGAGATCAGCGCCGTTCTTGCCCTCGTTCTCGACGATCACCATGTACGTGCTCGGCGCGGGGTCCGGGCTCCCGATCTGGGAGTCGGTGGTGCCGGCCGCGTTGTCGTTCGTGATGATCGCCTTCTTCGCCGTGAGGTCGAAGAGCGAGAGACGCGAGTCGAGGGTCGACGGCGACGCCTTGCGCTCGGCGTTGATCACGATGTCCCAGCCTTTTCCGCCGGTACCGGTGAACGTGTAGAGATCGACCGAGCCGACCGAGGCGAGCTTGCCCGTCTTGGTCGACGGGAAGGTCACGCTCACGGGCTGCGCGGTGCCGCGCTTCGCGGTCAGTGCGTAGCCGTAGGTCGGGCCGCCCTTGCCGCCGTCCGCGCCGACGTTTCGCGCGTCGCGCATGCCGACGACGAACGTGCCCGTCCGCAGCACGAAATGCTGGAGCTTGGCCGGCTGCCCCGCGCCCGCGAAGCCGACGACGTTCGGATTCAGGCCGCCCGCGGTGTCGAACACGATGACGTGCGGCGCGAGGTCCGCGCTCTGTGGCGTGGCCGTCCAGTCCCAGAAGTCGCCGGGTGAGAGCTTGATCGCGAAGATGTCGGTGTCGTTCACCGGATCGATGACGCCGTTCATCGTGCCGGGCAGCGCCATCGTTCCGATCTGCGTCGCGACCTTGCCGTCGTTGGGCTCGACCTCGGTCGCGATCGTGGGCGTCTCCTCGACGTCGGCGCCAGCGTCCTCGATCGCCGTGTCCGTGGCCGAGTCCTTTAGGGTGGTGCTCGGCGCATCCGTCTCAGTGCCCGCGTCGTCGGAGGACGCGGGGCTCGAAGCGTCGCTGCACGCAGCGGCGGCGCCGAGGAGGGAGAGGACGAGACCGGAGGCGAGGAGGCAGGCGGATCGCATGACCCGCTGCTCGTAGCACACTTCAGCAACGGGTCAGATCGGGTCAGCGCGGCGTTCTCGGTCGACGTCGGCGCCGAGTGACGCTCGGGGCGGCCGGCTGAGCACGCTTCTTCGGGCCGACCTTGGCTTTCTTCGGCGAGAGCGCCTCGAGCTTCGCGACGTCGAGCAGATCGGGCGGAACCAGACGACGCGCGACGGGCCCGCCCTGGCAGCGGCGAGTCAGAGCACGTCGAGGGGGTAGCCGCCGTCCGTGCACGTGCGCTGGGCGATCGACTTGCGGAGCTCGTCGTCGTTCTCCTCGAAGGCGGCGAGGTTCTCGTGGAGGCGACGCTTCGCGCTCGTCACGAAGACGCTCGTGAGATCGATCTCGCGACGCGAGCCCTCCTCGCCGCGCCGCTCGATCGCGCGCGAGGTCCGCGCGATCACGCTCGCGATCGCATAGAGATCGATCGCGACGTCGGCCACGCGCTTCTGCGTGTACTGCATCTCGGCGATGTTCTTGCCGTGGCGCCGGAGCACGTTGTCGATGCTCTTCGCGAGGAGGCCCGTGTACTCCTCGAACGCCACCGCCTCCCGCGAGAGCATCGGATGCGCCCGCGAGAGCCGCTCGCGCCCGAGCGCGCTCCGCGCCTTGCGCAGCGCAAAATCGCTCAGGAGGCCGAAGCCCTTGATCGGCTCGCGCATCGCCTTCGAGACCTCCTCGATCTCGAGCCCCGGGCCCTGCATTCCCGAGAGCGCGATGAAGCACCGCAAGATCTCGTTGGTGCCCTGGTAGACCATCGCGATGCGCGCATCTCTCAGCAGCCGCTCCCACGGCTGCGTGCCCATGTAGCCGAGCGCGCCGGCGATCTGCGCGGCTTCGTTCGCTATGCGCCACAGCACCTCGGAGCCGAACACCTTGCAGATCGCGCTCTCGACCGTGAAGTCGCTGCTGCCCGCGTCGACGAGCCCGGTCGTCAGGTACGTCATGCTCTCGAGCGCGAAGAGCTCGGACGCCATCTGCGCGATCTTGTCGCGCACGAGCCCGAACTCGGAGATGTTGCGGCCGAAGGCCTTGCGCTCCGACACGCGCTCGACCGACATGCGGAGGAGCCGCTTGCCCTTGCCCACGCAGCTCGACGCCAGCGAGAGGCGCGCGTGCGTCAGCACCTCCATCGCCACCTTGAACCCGCGCCCGGCCTCACCGAGCACCTGGCTCTTCGGGACGACGACATGATCGAGCGTCAGCGCGGTCGTCGACACGCCGCGTACGCCGAGCTTCTCCTCGTTCGCTCCGGTGCTGACGCCCTCGCCGCGCTGGACGAGGAACGCCGTGAGCTTCGGCTTTGCTCCCTCGTCGGCCGGGGAGGTGCGCGCGAACACCACGAACACGTCGGCGATGCCGCCGTTGGTGACCCACGCCTTCTCGCCGCTGAGCACGTAGTGATCGCCGGCGAGCTCCGCGCGCGTCTGGATCGATGCCGCGTCGCTGCCGGCGCCGACCTCGGCGAGCGCGAACGCCCCGATGAGCTCGCCCGTCGCGAGGCGCGGGAGCCAGCGAGCCTTCAGCTCCTCGGAGCCGAAGAGCGTGAGGGCGCCGACCGCGAGCGAGCCATGGGCGGCGACCGTCATCGCGAGCGCGCCGTCCGTCGTGGCGATCTCCTGGATGAGGCGCGCGTATGCGGTCATCTTCATCCCGGCGCCGCCGTACGCCTTCGGAACGAGCAACCCCATGAGCCCGATCTCCCGGAGGCCCGCGAGGATCTCGGGGTCGATCGCCGCGTCGCGATCGATCTTCGCTGGGTCCACGCTCTTCGTCGCAAAACGCCGGAAGGCCTCGACGACGGCGTGCACCTCGTCGGCCTCGGCGCGGCTCGGCTCGGGATACGGAAAGACCACGCTCTCGGCGACGACCCCGCCGAACAGGCTCTTCATGAACGATTCGTCCGCCATCGACACCGAGCCTACCGCGACCTCCGCCGAGTTTTGCCGGGTTTGACGCCCATGCGGGCCGGGTCGTATGAAAAGAGATGCGGAAAGACGCGGCCCCGTCCGTCGAGGAGTGCCTCGCCATGGGGATGACCTGTGCCTGTTACAACCTGCGGCGCACCTCGCGCGCCGTCACGCAGGTGTTCGATGCCTACTTCGAGCCGATCGGCCTCAAGGCCACGCAGTTCACCGTCCTCGCCGCGCTCTCGTACGAGAACGAAGGGCGCCCGACCGTGACCCACCTCGCGGCGGCGCTGGTCCTCGAGCAGTCCTCGCTCTCACGGAACCTGGCGGTGCTCGAGCGGCAGGGCCTCCTCGTCCTCGAGCCGGGCGACGACAAGCGCGAGCGCATCGTGCAGCTCACGCGGGCGGGCCGCGCGCTCCTGGGCCGCGGATATCCGCTGTGGAAGCAGGCCCAGGCGGAGGTCGCCGGAGCGCTCGGGCCCGCGGACTTCGAGCTCCAGCTCCGCTCGCTCCGCCGCCTCGCGAGGGAGGCGCTGGCGTTGCGCTCCGAAACATCCCTGAAAACTGGCTCGAAAACGGTCACGCGCCCGAGCTGAAGGGTTGCTCAAGAGGGCTCGTCTTGCTACGGCTTTCTATGTCGGTTCACGCCGGGCTGCGTCCTCACGCAGACCTGGTCGGACGGGTGTGCGCGGGGTGTCATGAATCGAAATCGGGGAAACAAACGTCGAGATCTCACCGAGGTGGTGAGGACATCGGTTGCGCGCCGTGGCGTCGCGATCATGGGCGTCTGCAACGTCACGCCGGACTCGTTCAGCGACGGCGGGCGTTTCCTCGGCATCGAGAGCGCGCGCGCGCACATCGAGCAGCTCCTCGCCGAGGGCGCGGACATCATCGACATCGGCGGCGAGTCGACGCGGCCCGGTTCGGTGCCCGTGCCTGCGCGCGAGCAGCTCGACCGTGTGCTCGACGTCGTGCGGTGGGCGGCGGAGCGAACGTGCGTGTCGATCGACACGGCGAGCCCCGAGGTCGCGGCGGCCTGCCTCGACGCCGGAGCCGCGGCGGTGAACGACGTCTCGCTCCTCGCCGACCCCGAGCTGGCCAGCGTGGCCGCAGGCAGCGGCGCGACGCTCATCCTGTCGCACGCCCGTGCGCCCCAGGCGAAGATGGCCGGATTCGGCGGCTGGCCCCTCTCGGCCTATGACGACATCGTTCGCGACGTGCTCGCAGACTGGGAGCGCGCGGCGGAGCTGGCGGTCGCGCGCGGTCTCCCGCGCGCGTCGCTCGTCATGGATCCGGGGCTAGGCTTCTCGAAGGCCTCGCGCCACAGCTTCGAGCTGCTCCGCCGCTCCCGCGAGCTCGTCTCTGCGATGGATACGCGCGGTGGGGTCCCCGTGCTCATCGGCGCGAGCCGCAAGTCGTTCCTCACGCTCGTCGATCGACATCTTGCCCCGCATGACTCGCAGCCCGCCGACGCGCAGCCCAAGGACCGCCTCGGCGCCTCGATCGCCGCCGCGCTCCACGCTGCGCGCTGTGGAGTGAAGATCGTCCGCGTTCACGACGTCCGCGCGACGCGCCAGGCGCTCGACATGGACATCGTGCTCGGAACGGCGCCCGGCCACGCGGACCGCGCGGATCGTCCCTTCGAGCCCAAGGCAGGCGGCGGGGGCGGGGAGTAATGCTCGAGGGCATCCGCCACCTCTTCGCGGCGCGGCCCTGGCTCCAGGTGCTGGTCGACGTCTTCGACATCCTCATCGTGACCTACGTGGTCTATCGCGCGCTCCTCGTGCTCCGCGGCACCCGCGCGATGCAGATGGGCACGGGCCTCGGCGTCATCTTCCTCGTCTACGTGGTGGCGAAGTGGGCGGGCTTCGTCACGCTCTTCAACCTGCTCTCCACGCTGCTCGGGTCGATCATCCTGATCGTCGTCGTCGTCTTCCAGAACGACATCCGACGCGGCCTCATGCGCGTCGGCTCGCGCGCGTTCTTCGCAGGAATGGCGCGCCAGCAGGAGACTCGCGTCATCGACGAGGTCGTCGCCGCCGCGACCGAGCTCGCGCGCCACCGCATGGGGGCGCTCATCTGCTTCGAGCAGGACGCGAACCTCGACGAGTTCGTGGTCGCGCAGGGGACCACGCTCGACGCCGCGGTGCAGCGCGAGCTGCTGGTCAGCCTCTTCGTCCCCGACAGCCTCAACAAGCTGCACGATGGCGCGGTCGTCATCCGCAACCTGCGCATCGCCAAGGGCGGCGTGTTCTTCCCGATGCCCGAGACCAAGATGCTCGACAAGTCGATGGGCTCACGCCATCGCGCTGCGCTCGGCATCACCGAGGAGACGGACGCCGTCGTCGTCGTCGTCTCCGAGGAGCGCGGCACCATAAGCTTCTGCTTCAACGGCAACATCGTGCCGAACCTCGATGGCGCCTCGCTCAAGCAGGCGCTGCTCGGTCTCTTCGGGCAGCGCGCGCGCGGGAAGAAGAAGGCCGCGGCCGTGGCGGGCCCGGGGAGCAAGCGCCCCAGCATGGCGACGACCGGCTCCTTCCGCGTGACGCAGCCGGGTGAGCGCATCGCCACGCCGCTCGCGACCAGCAACACCCCGACCTTCCAGGTCCGCCCCTCGCAGATCATCGTCCCGCCCGACGAGGACTCGGTCCCGATACGCCTCAGCGACCCCGGCGTGACGCGTCCGATGCCCGCCACCGAGACGCCCGTGCCGATGACGCCGAGCGCTCCGCCGCCTTCGCCCGAGGGCAAGGAGTGAAGCCGCCCGTCGTCGACGTCTGGGAGCGCCTCCGGATCGCGCTCACCGAGAACATGAACCTGAAGCTCCTGAGCTTCGTGTTCGCGCTCGTTCTCTACTCGCTCGTGCACGGCGGTCAGGACGCGCGGAGATCCATCGTCGTCGACCTCGAGGTCAGCCTGCCGCCGGAGAGCAGCGATCGGGTGCTGGTCGGGTCGATCCCGCAGAGCATCCGCATCTTCGTGCGCGGCTCGAACCAGACGATCGACAACCTGCGCGCCTCGTCGGTCTCGGTGCAGATCGATCTCGCGAACAAGCAGCCCGAGCACGTGCTCTTCGAACCGCAGATGGTCCGGCTCCCCGAGGGTGTGAACGTCGAGCTGGAGCAGTTCGACCCACCGTCGATCGATCTGCACTGGGAGCAGCGAGTCGTCCGAGATGTGCCCATTCAAGTGAGCGTCGTGGGAACCCCCGCGGACGGCTTCGTCGTGAAGGGCCCGCTCGTCGCCGAGCCGAAGTCTGCGAAGGTGCGTGGGCCGCAGAGCGACGTCATGGTTCTCCAGTTCATCCGCGTCGACGCGTTCGACGTGCGCGGCCTCACCGAGGGAACGTACCCGCGGAACCTCGCCGTCGAGCGCGCCAACCCGCGCCTCAAGATCGAGCCGACCAGCGCGGTCGTCACCGCCGAGATCACGCGTGAGGTCTCCGAGCGCGTCTTCCAGAAGCTCCCGGTCGCGATCACCGGAATCCCGAAGGGCAAGGCGACGCCCGGCGACGTCGACGTGCGACTCGTCTGCCCGCCGGACATCGTGCGGAGCCTGAGGCCCGAGCAGATCGTCCCGCGCGTGGACGTGACGTCGAAGGACCCAGCGGGAAGCGCATCGCTGCCCATCCAGGTCCGCATCGACAAGTGCGACGCCTACACCCAGCCGAAGGAAGCCGTCGTTCGCTGGGGGCCGTGAGCTGCGTACGCGCGGACTCACCGTCGCGCTCGGCGATCAGGTCCTCTTCCACGACTACCAGGAGATGTGCCTGGTCGTTCGCAAGGGGCATCCAGCGACACGCGGTCGCCTCGACGCCAAGACGTACGCTTCGTTCGACCACGCGCTCGTCACGCCGCGCGGGCTACCCGGCAGCCCGGTCGACACGGCGCTCGAGGCGCTGGGGCTGCGTCGTCGCGTCGTCCTTCGACTCCCGCACTTCATGGTGGCCGCGCTCGTCGTCGCGGAATCGGAGCTCGTCGTGACGCAGCCCCGGTCCTTCGCCGAGCACATGGCGACGCGCGCGCCGCTCGCCGCGCTCCCGCTCCCCATCGAGAACGTAGTCGAGCGTCATGTACTGCCACACCGTCTCGGACGGTGGCTTCGCGCATGAGCTGACCCTGCCACCGTGCACGGATCGCCGGATCGGGATGACGCAGTCGCTCCCGGAGTACGGCTTCGGATACGTCGACGTCCCAGATGAACCGCGGCCTGTCCTTGGTCACGAAGGCATCGTAGCGAGTCGCACGGCGATGACACCGGGGCACCCAAAGAGCACGTTTCCGGCGGGACGAGCGATGGTCCGCCCCACCGGAGACTGACGCCCAGAGTCGTTCAGTAGCCTCCGCCGTGGCTGGCCGGCGTCGTAACATGGACGCTCAGGCGTCCGAGCAGACCGTTCTCTTCCGCGTTCGGTCCGGCGGTGAACCAGAGCGTGTGGTGGCTATCGTTCGCGAGCCCCCACAGTCCGTCGATCACGAGCGCCTTGCCCGCGGCGTTGCCGAGCGTGCCCTTCCACTTTCCGTGGAAGCCGCCGCCCGTCGCGTCGCTGAGCTCGAACGCGTTGATCTTGCCGTCTCCGAAGTTGCCGACGAGGAGCGTCTCCTTCGCGAGGTTGCCGACCTTCTCCTCGGTGATCGCCATTCCCCACGGCGAGTTCAGCGGACCGCGCGTGACGAGGCGCTGCTTCAGGTTGCCCTGGGCGTCGAAGACGTTGATGAGGCCGTGGCCCGCGCCCTTGACGTCGTCGTGGGCGTCCGCGTCCGGCTTGGCGTAGCTCACGAACAGGTAGCCCTCGTACTCCCAGACGTTGAAGGGAGCGAAGCCTTGGGGCAGCGCGCTGTCGACGAAGCCGCCCGAGCAGGCCTGGAGCTGGTAGTTGCTGTCGAACATGTCGACGCGAGCCGTCTTGAAGTTCGCGACGTAGAGCTTGTCGCCAGCGATGGCCGCGCCCTTGTAGTTCGCGGTCGAGGAGTGCGCGCGGAGCGTCGCGCTACCGCCGCCCTTCCAGCCCATGATGCTGCCCGCTTCGGTCACGGTGATGAACTTGTCGCCGAGGAAGCCCGTGCCGGCGTTGAAGATCTGAGCCGTCGGTCCTTCGCCGTTGGGCATCGCGACGGAGAGGAGGAGCTTGCCGCTCGCGTCGTAGACGGTCGACTTGCCGCTGCCTGCGGCCGATACCCAGGCCGCGCCGTTGGACGGGTTGAAGGCGATGCCCCACGCATTCTTCAAGCTCGCGTCGACGTGCGAAGCGCCCGCCGTATCGGCGACCACCCGGGTCACATCCATCGCCTGGACGATCTTCGCCGAGCGAAGCTCGTCGGCGGTGATCTCGCTGTCATCCTGGGTGACGTCGGCTGAGCTGCAGGCCGCGGCGAGAAGCGAGATGGCGAGGAGAAGCTGGTTGCGCATGGGGAGGAGTCCTTCGGGAAAGAGGTCGGCTGCGCGGAGGCGCGCCGTGGGTGGGTTGCGCGCGGTTCGCGTCGCCGACATCTCCTGACAGTGCCCACCGCCCGCGGCCACGCTCCCTCCCGCCACGCACCCTTTCCAAATCGGAAACCCCCTCCACACCCCCCAAAGTGCCTACAAAAAAGCCTGATCAAGCATCCGCAACTCCGCGCCCCGCCTACCCAACTACGCAGCGTCACCAGCAACCCGCCCTCGCCCCTCAAACCCCAGACGCAGAGGCGGTGCAGGGGCGCGGCCCGCTCCCGCGTGCACGGTAGCGGCATCGACGTCGGCAGGTCGCAAGCCCTCCGCAGGCACGGCTTGGGGACCCACTAACCACGCCCAAACAATCTTGCGACGGCAGCAAGTGGGGTCGCCGTGCCCGGGATCACCTCGCAGCAAGGCAAGACAGCGACTTGCACGCGGGAGCGGGCCGCGCCCCGGAACCGCCGACCTGATCCGCGGGCTCAGCCGGTATAAACCTCGTCCTGCTCGATCCGCGAAAGGACCCAGTCGTACTCGCCGCCGGTCACCTTCACCGCGCAGTACTCGCAGTTGCCGGTCATGCTGATCTTGAGCGGCGCGCCGCAGTTCGGACACTGCCTCTCGCCCTTGTCGGTCTTCTTCTTCTGGGCGCCGCGGATGAGCGTCCAGTACTCGGAGTACGAGCGCTGAACGCTCTGGCTACCGGACATGAGGCGTCCGTCCTCCGAGACGGTGAAGTCGAGGCCGGTCGCATACAAGCGCAACGTCACCGCGTCGTAGTACGCGTCGGTCGTCGCGTTCGCGAGCTCGAGGCGCGTGATGCGTGAGCCGTCGGTGCGGTTGATGCATTTACCGTTGCGATAGAGGTCGATCCAGTAGAGCTGCGACTGGAACAGGTTGTCGCTCACGAACGGGCGCACGCGCGAGGGATCGCGGGAGACCCAGCCGGCGTGGAACTCCTGGAAGATCATCCCGACGCGGTGCTCGATGCTCTGCCACGAGGTCGCCCCGGCGTCCTTCGCCTGGATCTGGGCGAACGTGGCCTGGGCGTTGCGGTCGAAGATCGTCGGCAGATCCGTACCCTCTTCGCCGACGCTGGAAGTGAGGAGCGGCCCCTTCGGCTCGCGCTCGAGCGTCTGCAGGCTGGAGACGGCCCAGTCCTTCGTTCCCTGCGGGACGGTCGTGTGACAGAAGTTGCAGGTCGTGCCGCGCATGTTGGAGAGCGGACCGCCGCAGTTCGGGCAGTTCAGCGTGCGAGCCTTGCCCGGATCGCGCGAGCGAGCGCCGGCCGCGCGTGTGAGACGAAGGCGGTCCTTCACGTAGTAGCGCTGCTCGCCTTGCGGCCGGTAGCGCTCGACGTAGTTCGATTCGACGACGACATCGAGCGTGACGCCGCCCTGCGGGTCGACGTCGACGGTGTCGTACGTCATCGAGCCGATGATGATGCCGTTGACCTCCCCGATGCGGCCGTCGTTCTGGAGCATCGCGCGCGCGCCGTCCGCGACGTAGGCCGCGAGCGACTCGCCCGCGCCCGCGCCGCGCGCGCGCTGCATCTCGGAGTAGAGGAAGTAGAGAAAATCCTCGAAGACGACGATCGAGAATCCCGGATCGGTCTGGCGGAGCGCCTCGAGCTTCCCGCGAAGCGGCTCGGGCCGCGGGGGCGGCTGCGCGTTCGGAGTCCAGTTCGTCGAGCCGGCGGTCGTCGACCACTCGCTCCCCTGCATCGCCGCGCCGAACTTCGCGCGCAGGACGAGGACGACGATGATGATGATGACGATCGGGATGCCGATGACGGGGCTCTCGAAGATCAGGCCGATGAGCGCGCCGCCGTCACCGCCGCCTCCACCGCCGCCGTACGAGCCACCGCCGCTGCCTCCGCCCTTGAACCCGCCGCCACCGCCACCGCCGCCACCGCCCTTGCTGCCGCCGGAGAAGGAGCCGCCGCCGCCGGGGCGTGCGTGGGCGAGCGTCGCCGAGAGGAGAACCGAGGCGACGACGCCCGCAACCGCGAGGACCTGTGCGAGGTCGCGGTTGCCGACGACGCGAAGGAGGAGAGTCGCGGGGCGGCCGAGATGGGGTGAGTGTCTCATGCGATCTCGTCCGGGAGCTCGTTCACGTCGTCGGCGGAGCGCTGCATCGTCGCGCCGAAGGTCTTTCCGAGCGCCTCGAGGGTCTCGGAGAATCCACGAATGTCGATGCGCGAGACTGCAGCCTCGAGCGCCGCGCGCGCCGCCTCCGCGGCGGTCTTCGCCTCAGGGGTGACTCCGGCATCGGCCACCACCGCGACGATATTCTCGAAGAGCGCGACGTAGACGAGCACGCCGGTACGGCCCGTGGTCTTCGACACGCCGAGATCGTAGAACGCGGCCTTCGCGGCCTGCTCGACGATGCCCCGCCGCTTCTCCTCGGAGAGCGCGAGGCGTTGGAGCGGCGGGAGAATGCGAGAGAGGATGTTACCGATCGCGAAGCCCGTCAGCGTGTCGATGGGCATCATCGTCGTGCTGAAATCGAGGGGGAAGAAGAGGAGGAAGAGCAGAGTCAGCAGCGCGAAGACAGCGCCATAGAGGAGGTGAACCTCGGGATACGCGCGCGCGTGCTTCTTCACTGTGACCACGAGCTCGGCAGACGTCTCCGCCTCGAAGGCCTTCACAGCGGCGACCGCGCGAGCCTTGGCCTTCGTATCGAGGAAGGAGAGACGCGCCGGCAGGTCGGTGCTCATCGAGAGAGCAAGGTATCAAAACGCCAGTGTGCGCCCTGGAAATGATTGCGTAGGCCTAGTGGGCGCCGCTCGCTCTTCGAGCGCTGGGGACGAGATCGGGCACGGGCACGGGCACGGGCACGTCGAGACGAGAATCGCGGTCACGCCCGATAGCGAGGACCCTGAAAAATGCATGCAGTATGCATGCCGCCCCAGCGAGCAATCTTGATGAGTCACATCGTCGAGAATGGCTCCGACTTCGTCATTCGTGTCCGGCACGATCGGCTCCTTGGGCCCAGCAAAGGCGATCGCCTCAGTGACGCTCTCGCGAAGTCACCATCCAAAAGCCCGCGTATCTCAAGGTCGGTGCGGTTCAGCTCTCGCTCAACGTAGTCCCAGTTCGAGAGCCTTCAACTCGAGTCGCGTCTCGCGCTCACGAACGCACTGGCGGTGTACCTCCCGATCGCGTGGCTGCTTCTTCATCTTCGTGTCATGAGCCGCGACGAGACAGCGCCCGCGGAGCTCGTCATGAGCGAGCTCCAACTCTTCTGCCTACGCGCGGCCAATGCGAAGCTCGAGAACAAGCCACTGCCGGCGGTCCTCTCCGCCCGTGACGCGCTCCTTGCGGTCGCGAGGCTCGGCGGCCACCTCAAAAACAACGGCGAGCCGGGCTGGCTGGTCATAGGCCGCGGCCTACACGACGTCCTGATGATCAATCCTCAGGGGAGCGCCCCGCTAGGAAGCCTTGCGGTACTCGTCGCGCTCGACCTTGCCGTCGCGAAGGGTGACGACGCGCGCCATCCCGGCCGCGAGGGCCGAGTTGTGCGTGACGATCACGATGGTCGTCTTGCGGGTCTCGTTCACCTTGTAGAAGAGCTGGTGCATCTGCTCGCTGGTGCGCGAGTCGAGGTTGCCGGTCGGCTCGTCCGCCAGGAGCAGCTTGGGCTCGAGGATGAGCGCGCGCGCCAGGGCGACGCGCTGCTGCTCGCCGCCGGAGAGCTCGCCTGGCCGATGGAGCATCCGGTCCTTCAGACCGACCTCCTCGAGGAGCGCCGCGGCGCGGGGTTCCATCTCCTTGCGCGGCAGCCCCTGGATCATCCCCGGCATGAGGATGTTCTCGAGGGCGTTGAACTCGGGCAGGAGGTGGTGGAACTGGAAGACGAAGCCGATGGTCCGGTTGCGCAGCGCCGCGAGGCGCGTGCCCGACATGGTGGTGAGCTCCTCACCGGCGACCTTGATCGAGCCGGAGCTCACGATGTCGAGCGTGCCGATGCAGTGCAGGAGCGTCGATTTACCGGCGCCCGACTGACCGACGATGCCGATCATCTCGCCTTCGTTGATCGTCAGGTCGATGCCGCACAGGACCTCGAGCGTCCGTCCCATGTGCTGGAACGATTTTTTCACGTCCGAGGCGACGACGAGGGGAACGGGCGCAGTCATCGAGCGACCAATTTTCTATCACGCCTGGTCACTGGGAAGCGCCTCATGCGTCGCGCAGCCCGTCGACCGGCCTCAGCCTGGAGGCAGCATAGGCAGGATAGAGCGTCGATAGCGTGCAGATCGTGAGCGCGGCGAGCGCGACGGTGAGAAAATCTCCGGGGTTCACGCTGATGGGTAGGCGGTCGATGTAATAGACCTCCGGGTCGAGCCTGAGGCCGAACCAGGAGAGGCCCGTGCATACGGCGAGGCCCGTCACCACGCCGAACACCGTTCCGATGCCTCCTATGATCATGCCTTCGATGATGAAGGTGCGGAGGATGGCGCCGTCACTCGCGCCGATGGCCTTGAGGATGGCGATCTCCTTGCCCTTCTCGGTGACCATCAGGAGCAGCGTGCAGACGATGCAGAAGCTCGCCACCATGATCGCGACCGACAGGATGATGAAGGTCGCGAACCGTTCGAGCTTGAGCGCGCTGAAGAGGTTCTTGTTGATGTCACGCCAGTCGCGGACGCGTAGCTCATCGCGGGCGACGGCGGCGACGACCATTGGTGTGACTCGGTCGGCGCGCTCGGCGTCGTCGACCTTCACCTCGATGGCGCTGATCCTCCCGGCGGTCTGGAAGTAGTCCTGAGCAACGTCCATCATCGTGTACACGTACGTCGCGTCGTACTCGTACATGCCGCTGTAGAAGATGGCCGCGACGCGGAACCTCTTCGTTCGAGGCATCACGCCCATCGGACCGAGGTCGCCGAGGGGTGAGACGAGCGTCACCTCGTCCCCGATGTACACGTGGAGTGTCTTCGCGAGCTCGCGGCCGAGGATGACGCCTGGTCGATCCGGCTTGTTGAGGATGACGGCGCGTACCGAAGGATCGATGTCGTCGACGAGCCCGGGCAGATCCGCGCCCTTGTAGTACTGCTCGCCGCCGGGGCCCATGCCGATCACCTCCTGCGCGGGGAGGCGCGTGAGCCGCTCGGGGTGCTCGAGGTAGTCGAGCTTGCCGACCTCGATGTTGTTCGAGAGCTCGATGACGCTGTGGATGGAAGCGGGGTCGATGCCGGTGACGACGACGCCGGCGAGATTCGATGCGCTCGAGGCCATGACCTCGCCGTGCACGACGGGCGTGGCGCCGACCACGCCAGGGATCTTCCGGATGCGCTCGAGCGCCGTGTCGTACTCGCCGAACGGCGTGCCGGGCGTCGTATCGACGACGATGTGAGCGTTGTTGCCGAGGATCTTGCGCTTCAGGTCCTGGCTGAAGCCGCCCATGACGCTCACGACGCTGGAGAGCGCGCACGACGAGATGGCGACGCCGCAGATCGAGAGCACGCTGATGACGGTGAGGAACCCGCTCTTCTGCGAGCGCACGTGGCGTGCGGCGACGAAGGCCGTGAAGCGCCGACCCTCGAGCTGGTCGAGCATGTACGGGAGGATGAGGGCCATCATCAGGATGATGACGGCGACGCCCGTGACGATCGCCGAGGCGCGGATGAGCGCGTCGCGGATGTTCCATGCCGAGCCGCGGAGCGTGGGCAGGTTCTCGACCCAGTAGATGAGGCCGCCAAAGACCGCGGTGAGCGCGAGCAGCGAGA
This sequence comes from Myxococcales bacterium, assembly GCA_025351875.1. Classification (GTDB taxonomy): domain Bacteria; phylum Myxococcota_A; class Polyangia; order Polyangiales; family Polyangiaceae; genus Labilithrix. The sequence goes on from JANXVA010000307.1 coordinate 24,334, forward strand.
TCCGAAGGAAGCTGCGGATCCAGGCGCTGCCGGCCTCGGGCGGGAAATAGGGCATTCCCACTCGTCCCGAGAGGCGGGCGTACGCGTAGGCCAGGCCCGCGAGGAACATCGGTGTCGTGAGGACGACGCCGATGCCGGTGAGGTTTCCGATGAGCACGAGCGGCAGGAACGCCACGTGGTAGAGCCACAGCTTGCCGAAGTGGCGGCTCGTCGCGCGCCAGCTCCGACGCATCGCCTCGATGAGCGGCAGATCCTGGTCGACCACGAAGAACGGCGTGAGCACGAAGGGGATCGCGGGGAGCGACAGCAGCGGCAGCGTCACGACCACGAGCAGCAGGTAGAGGAAGGCGAACCCGATGAGCCGCAGCAGGTGGCTCAAGTAACGGCCACCGGTGTCGGAGAGCGTGACCTTCTCCGAGCGCATCGCCGCGAGAGAGAGCTTGATCAGCGGCGCGAGGACGAGCAGGCCCATGATCGCGCTGACCAGCGACGCGACGATCGCGCGCACCTCGTACTGGAGGAGCGGCGAGCGCATGCGCTCACCCGCGAGGAGCGCGAGGATCTGTGGCGTGAAGGCCGCCGCACCGACCGCTGCGCCGACGGCCGCGAGCGGGATCGGCAGCGCGACGAGCGCGGCCTTCCAGCGGACCTTGCGCGTGGTCCAGAGCGACATGCCGAGCGCTTCGCCGATCGTCCACGCCTGCTCGTCGTTCGACCATTCGTGCTCGGTGAGGCGAGCGCCCGGGTCGAACGCCACCGCGTCATCCTGCTTGAGGCCGGAGAGAATGCGAAGGAGGCCCACGACGAAGAGGCCGACGGTGACGAGGTAGCGACCCCCCGTATTCACGGCGTGGAAGTAGCTGAGCGACGTGACGGCGGCGCCCAGTGCCACGAGGCAGAGGCCGATCAGGAGGTTGCCACGACGCCCCATCAGCTCTCCGGCCGTAGGAGCGGGAACAAGATCACGTCCCGAATCGAAGGCGCGTTCGTGAGCATCATCGTGAGGCGGTCCACGCCCATGCCGAAGCCAGCCGCGGGCGGCATGCCGTGCTCGAGCGCGCGAATGTAGTCCCCGTCGTAGTCCATCGTCTCCTCCGCACCGGCAGCCTTCTTCCGCACCTGCTCCGAGAAGCGTTCGGCCTGGTCGTCCGGGTCGTTGAGCTCGCTGAACGCGTTGCAGAGCTCGCGGCCGTGGATGAACAGCTCGAATCGATCAACCAGATCGGGGCGCTCGTCATTCCTGCGGGCGAGTGGAGAGATCTCGAACGGGTATTCGGTGATGAACACCGGGATCGAGCGCTTTCCGTCCGCGGCCTTGTAGTCCTCGGTGAGGAACGGCTCGCCGAGGTACTCGTAGGCGCAGAACAGGCGCTCGCCGTCGTTCTCGGACTTCAACCAGCCCTTGCGGAAGTTGCCCCAGTCGACGGCCTTCGCGCGAGGAGAGCTCTTCGACCACTCCTTCATGTTGCCGCCGAAGTCACCGGGCGCGCCTTCCGCTCCTGCCTTGAGGAGAGCGATGAGCGCTGCCGCACCGCCGCTGTCGACGGCGGCCTCCCACGCGGGAACCTTCGTCGAGCGAGCGCCCGCCTCGACGGCCTTCGCCATCGGGACGCGCGCGAACGGCTCGTCGATCGCGAAGGGACGCTCCGCGCTCCAGCGCGCGTGCGACTCGGGAAGCGCCTTGCCGAGCTCGGCGTCGATGCCGCGAAGCATGACCTCGGTGAAGTCGAGGAGGTGGTCGTACGTCGCGTATGCCCAGTAGTACTCGAGCATCGTGAACTCGGGGTTGTGCCGGGTCGAAATGCCTTCGTTGCGGTAGCAGCGGCCGATCTCGTAGACGCGCTCGAGCCCGCCGACGAGGAGGCGCTTGAGGTAGAGCTCGGGGGCGATCCGCATGAACAGGTGCATGTCGAGCGCGTTGTGGTGCGTCTCGAACGGGTGAGCGACGGCGCCGCCGACGAGCGGCGCGAGCGTCGGGGTCTCGACCTCGAGGAAGCCCTGGTCGTCGAGCATCTTGCGCGTGGCGCGTACGATGTGGCTGCGTGCGCGGAACACCTCGGCGACGTGGGGGTTCGCGACGAGATCGACATAGCGCTGGCGATACCGCGTCTCGACGTCCTGCAGGCCGTGCCATTTCTCGGGCGGGGGGCGCAGCGCCTTCGTGAGGATGCGGACGCGCGAGGGCTCGATCGAGAGCTCGCCGCGCTTCGAGGAGGTGAGCGTGCCCTCGGCCTCGACGAAGTCGCCGATGTCGATGTCCTCGAGCGCCGTGTAGGCCGCGCCCATCGCCGCCTCTCCGGCGAGGAGCTGGATCTCGCCGGTACGATCGCGGAGGCGAAGGAACGAGAGGCCGCCCGTCGAGCGGAACGCGATGACGCGACCGCGCACGTGGAACGTGGCGCCGCCGACCGCCTCCTTCACCTTCTCTTCGGCGTACTTGCCGGCGGCGTCCTTCGCCGATTCGGCGCGCGCGCGCAGCACGGCGACGTCGAGGGTGGTGCTGCCTGCCGTGCGCGGGACCACGTCGTTCGCGAAGGGGTTCTCGTTGCGCTCGCGGAGGCGCGTGGCCTTCGCTCGACGGGCGTCGATGAGGGCTTGTTCGGCGGAAGAGCCAGCGTTTTGAGGCGCTTGCGCGTTCGGGGCAGGGGGCGGAGCTTCAGGCATGGGCGCGGCCAGGCGTTTACCGCGGAGACCGTGGAAAGGGAAGACGGCGCGGGTACTTGGCCAGATAGGCTAGACGCCATGAAGCGGGGAGCGTTTGCGCTCGTGTTCGTGCTGACGGCGTGTGCGGGAGCGGGGGGCCTCGGGCCGAAGCCGGCGGAGGAACAGCCCGCGCCACAGCCGACCTCCATCAACCTGGACCGCGCGGACCCGGCGGAGACTCTCTCGGTGGCCGAGCAGCTGCTCGAGGAGCCCGTGCTCGTCGATGCGATGGCGCTCGCTTCGCTGCGATGCATCCGCGTGACGGTGAAGGAGCCGAGCCCGCTCCCGCGCCGGGTCGCGGCCGAGGCGCTGTTCGAAGCGCTGCGCGCGCACGGCCTCCGGATCGTTCGTGCGGGCGGCATGTGGCTCGTGAGCGTCGACAATGCGCATCCTCCCGTGCCGTGCGAGGCGGAGGGCCGTCAGACTGCGGCGGCCGAGGCGGCAGACGCGGGGGCGGACGCGGCGACGGAGGTCGAGGCCGGCGCCGAAGCAGCGTCGCTCGCGTTCGATCCAGAGGCGCTCACGCAGGAGGTGCTCCGTTCGATTCGCGAGATCTCCCCGGCAGAGCACGCGATCACGCAGCGAGGTCTCGAGCTGTTCCTCGACAACGAGCCCGTGCTGCTGCGCTCCGCGCGCATCGTCCCCGAGGTGGCCTCCGGCAAACCGGTCGGGGTCCGCCTCTTCGGTGTGCGGGCCGATGGCCTGCTCGGACGCCTCGGGTTCGAGAACGGCGATCGCGTCGAGCGCGTGATGGGCAAGTCGCTCGCCACGCCGGAGCAGGCCCTCGAGGCTTTCGGGGCGATGCGCCAGGCGAAGGTGATCACGATCGACATCTCACGGCGCGGGACGCCGAAGAAGCTGATCGTTCGCGTGGAGTGAGCGCCTCGGCTACGTGGTTTCCAGGTGAGGCGTAGGGCCACACTCGGCTTCCTCCTGGTCGGAACTTCGTCCATTGACGGATGGAGGCCAGTTGCTCTACTCGCAACGCGATGGCAGCCCAGAAGCAGAAACCCAAGGCGACCGAGCGCGGGATTGGGGCCGTGCGAGCGACTCGGCGTCCGCCAGCGACATCTGGAGTCGACGTCGCGCGTGGTCGCGAGCCCGCGGGCGACGAGGACCGCCCGAGCTCCTTGCGAGACACGCTTGCCGCGCCTCCATCGGGCGCGTCGCGGCGACAGACTCGGGGGCACGACGTCGTGACGAATCTCGGCCTCGCGCCCTCGGCGCCGCCCGCGCTGCCTGCACTCGCGTCGCTGCTGCCCGCTCTGTCTCCGTCCTCGGCTCCGCCCGTGTCGGGGGTTGGCCGCTACTCGGGTCGTTCGCTGGACGACGAGATCATCTTGCCTCCGTCGTCGCGCCCGAGGGCGACGCCGCCATCCACGGATCCGCCGCGGCGCGCCGAGCGGAAGAGCATACGGGTCGACGAGGTCGGCTCCACGACCATCGTCGCCAGGCGCGACGCGACCGTCGCCGCGAAGCCCCGCGCCGTGAGGCTCACGCGTCCCGCTCCGACCGATCTCGACACGCGCGAAGCCTTCGTCCACGCGCTGCTCGGCGCCCCGTTGACCGTCGAGGAGCTCGTCGACATCACGGGGATGCCTGAGCGCGAGGTCGTCAGGATCGTCAAGCGGCTCATTCACACGGGGATTGCCGGCTATTGTGCCTGAGAGCTCGCAGATCGAATCGCCCGCGTCGCTGAACTGAGGCTACCCTCCTGGATCGGTGGAGGACGCGGGCGGGGCACTTCTGATCGGTCGAGAGCGCGAGCTCGCGGAGCTGCGCGCACTCGTCTTGCGGAGCCGCGTCGTCCTCGTCTACGGGGCGGCGGGCGTCGGAAAGACCTCGCTCGTTCTTGCGGCGTGTCGCGACGCAGCTCGCGACCGCACGATTCCTCCGCTCGTGCACATGCCGTTCGCCGGGATCGCGGACCCGCGCGATGCCGTCGAGCGAACCGCAAAGGCGATCGGCGAGCCGCGCCCGACGCCGCCGCCCGAGCGCGTCGCCGACGCTCTCTCCGTGCTCCTCTCGGGCGCGCCACGTACGATCGTCTGGGACGACCTCGACGAGCGTTCGGCGCCGCTCGGGGAGCTCACCCGTCGCTTCGCGTCACATGACGGTCCCGCGCGCCTCGTGCTGGTGTCGCGTCGGTTCATCACAGCGCGCGAGGCTGCGTTCCGCGCGCCCGCGTACGAGGTCCTGCCGCTCACGCGCGACGACGCCGTTCGCCTGGTTCGCGCGCTCGAAGCAGAGCGCGGGCGGACCCTCGCAGACGACCTCGCCGCCGCGACCGGCGGCAATCCTCTCCTCCTCAAGGTCGCTCTCGCCGAGACGGCGCTGCCGCGCATCGAGACGAACGCTACCGATGCGCTTCGCCACTCCGTCGAGACGCGCGCCAAGGGCCCAGCGCGCAAGCTCCTCGCGCTCCTGGCTGCCGCCGAGGGGTCGCTCGACGAGACCCAGGTGCTCCACGCGCTCGGTCGCGGGGCTCGCGAGGCGGTCGACGAGCTGCGCAAGCACCTCCTCGTGATCCGCGATGGCACGCGCATCGCGCTTGCGCCGCCTGTCGTCTCACTGGCTCGCGAGACGCTTGGTGCGACCGAGCCCGCGACCTGGCGCATGCTCTCGGTGCTCGGTGAGCATGCGCTCGCCGCGTCGGGACACGACGACGCCGCGCTCGTGCTCACGGCGCGCGCGCAGCTCGCACTGGGCTACGTGGATCGTGCGCTCCAGACGATGCGCACGCACGCGACTGCACGCGCAGCCGCGCCGACCGCCGCGATCGAGCGTGTCCTGCGGGAGGCGGCCTCGCGCTCGGTCCCGCATGCGTCCACGGCGCTGCGCCTGCTCGCTCGCGAGCTCCTCCGTGTCGGCGACTACGAGAGCGCGAGGCTCACGCTCGACGAGCTGCCCGCGCCGGCATCCCGTGAGGACGCCGAGCGCATCGCTCTGCTGCGTGCGGAGTCGCACATTCGCGCCGGCGAGCCCGAAGCGGCGCAGCGCGCGCTCGACGCGCTCGCGCGGATCGTCGCCAAGGCCAACAAGGCGAAACCCTCGGCCGCCGCGAAGGGCAAGGGAGGCGCGAAGGGCAAGAGAGCGACGGGCGCTCCCGCAGCGTCGAACGGCACCGTTCCGAGCGCCGGGGTCGTCCTCACGCTGGCGCAGCTCGCCATCCTGCGAGGCGAGCTCGCCCCGGCGCGCGCGACGCTCATCGAACTCGCGCCTCGTACGACTGCCGTCCCTCAGCTCGAGGCGCGTCGCGCCGTCGAGATCGCCGCGAGTCATCTCTACGAGGAGCGGTACGAGCTCACGCACGCGTGGACCTCACGGGCTCGCGCCGCGCAGAAGGCCGGCGGCATTCCGGTCGAACGCGTCGTGACCATCCTCGACGTGCATGCGCTGCTCGGGCTCGGCGACGTCGATCGCGCGGAGGAGGTGCTTGCGCGCGAGACGCGCGGTCGCCCGGACGCTGGCGTCCTCGAGCTCGCCGCGCTGGTCCGCCGCGGCGAGCTCGTCCGCGCCCTCGAGGTCGCGGACGCAGCGATAGCGGCGCTCGATCAGCGGGCCGATCGCCTCTTTCGTTCGGTGCTCGCGCGCGATCTCGCGAGAGCCTGCATCGGTACCGGGCAGCTCGCGCGTGCCGACCGCATGCTGAAGCTCGCCGAGTCTGCCGGTGACGACCCTGGGCTCGCGGCCCTCCGTCCGATCTGCGACGCCGAGCGCGCGCGCCTCGCCGAGGCCGAAGGAGATCGCGCCCGCGCGAAGAAGTGCATCGAGCGGGCCTTCGCGCGCATCCTGGATTCGCCGTTCATCGCGGTCGATCGCGATGTGATGTCGGGGACGATGCCGAAGCTCGCCCCCGCCGAGACGGGCAGGCGGCTCAGCGCGACGGCGGACATGGGGCCGCCGCCCGTGGCTCGCGCGTACGCGACGCTCCGCGGCGCCGAGCTCGCGCTCGAGCTCGGTGACCTCGAAGCGGCGCTCGACGGTGCCGAGCTCGCGGAGCGCTATCACGCGACTGCGCGCCTCTGGTACGAGACGGCACGCGCCAGGCTCGCGCGCGCCGAGGCGCTGACGCGAATGCATCACGCGGCGTCGGTGGGGGCCGACCGCACGAAGCTCCTGGCGCGCGCGGTCCGAGCCCTCGACGGCTGCGAGGAGATGGCGACGGCGTACGGCTATGCGCCTCTGGTCGCAGCCTGCGCGATCGTTCGGGCGTCTCTCGAGGAGGCGTCGGGCGATCTCGACGCCGCGGCGGGTGCCATCGAGGCGGCGATTCGAGCGGCGGGCGAGGGCCTCGACGCGCCGCTCGCCCGGGCCGCCGCCCGGCTCGGCGTCGTCGCACGCGAGCCGCGTGGCTCGGGTCCTCGTCCCTACGCCGCGCGCATCGAGCGCCTCGGCCTGTTGCGCGCCGCGGAGGTCGTCTGGCGCGTCGGAGCGCGCACGTACCTGCGCCGCAAGGACGAGGACGCGCCCGAGCCGGTGGCCTGCATCGTCGACGTGGCCAATCGTCGCGTGCGAAACGCAGACGGAGGCGACCTCGAGCTCCCCGAACAGCGGCTGGCGCTGCTCTCCGTGCTCGCGGAGTCGGGCGACGGCGGCGCGTCTCTCGAGGAGATCTTCGCGCGGGTCTGGGGCGGGACCTTCCACCCGCTCCGCCATCGCAACGCGGTGTACGTGGCGCTCGCGCGGCTGAAGGAGAGCCTCCGCCCGTTCGCTCGCGAAGTCCGGATCACGCACGACGGCGACCGCTACCGACTCGCCGGCCCGCTCCCCGTCGCCGTGTGCCGCAAGGCCGACGGCGATGGAATGCGCGAGGCGCTCAGGTCGTGACCGAGGCTCCCGTCGTGTGTTCCGACGCGCTTTGGCTTCGCCCGCACGGGAAGCTGCGCAATCCGCGCACCGAGGGCTGCGACGAGCTTCGCCTTCGCCATGTCCTCCACGTGACCGCTCGGGTTGAAGTCGAGGAGGATGATCGTGTCGTTCAGGCGCCAGACGTGCGAGAAACCGCAGTCCCCCACCTCGACGAGGACGCCTTTCGTCGCGCCGACGTCGATCGCTCCCTGAGAGAGCGGCAATTACCCCGAGCGAATCGGCCTTCCGGATGGCGCGGGCGCGGGCCAAGCGATCGACCGCTCGCCTCACCTGCGTTTGCGCAGAATCGACGGCTCGTTTCTGGTTTGAGCCCGATCACGCTTCGCGTCCCTGCGATCGCGTGGCCGTAGGAACCACCTCCGGCGACCCGCTCGTCGGTGCACGCTCAGGTCCGAAAGCGATCGGTCGCGCTCACGAGCTCGTGAACGATGCCCGGTTCGCTCGCGGCGTGGCCGGCATCGGGGACGATGCGCAGGTCGGCCTCGGGCCACATCCTGTGCAGGTCCCAGGCGCTCTTCGCCGGGCACACGACGTCGTAGCGGCCCTGGACGATGACGCCCGGGATCGTCCGGAGCTTCTCGATGTTCGCGGGCGCGAGGAGCTCGCGACCCTTCGTGAGCCAGCCGTCGTTCACGAAGTAGTGGGACTCGATGCGCGCGAAGGCGAGCGCGAAGTCGTCACCAGCGGTGCGCGCGATGAGGTCCGCGTTCGGGATGAGGCAGCTCGTGCGGCCTTCCCACACGCTCCACACCTTCGCCGCCGCGCTCTGGACGGCCAGGTCGTTCGAGGTGAGGCGCCTGTAGTAGGCGTGAAGGAGGTCGCCGCGCTCCGCTTCGGGAATGTGGTTCCAGTACTCCTCCCACGCGTCCGGGAAGACCCAGCTCGTGCCCTGCTGGTAGAAGAACTGAATCTCCTCCTTTCGCAGGAGGAAGATGCCGCGCAGCACGAGCTCGCTCACGCGCGTCGGGTGCGTCTCCGCGTAGGCGAGGGCGAGGGTCGAGCCCCACGAGCCGCCGAACACTTGCCACTTCTCGATCGCGAGGTGCTCGCGCAGCGCCTCGATGTCGCTCACGAGGTCCCAGGTGGTGTTGTCCTCGAGGGACGCGAACGGCGTGCTCTTGCCGCAGCCGCGCTGATCGAAGAGGACGATGCGGTAGACCGCCGGGTCGAAGTAGCGACGGTGCTTTGCCTCGGTGCCGCCGCCTGGGCCGCCGTGGAGGAACACCACGGGCTTTCCGTTCGGGTTGCCGCTCTCCTCGAAGTAGAGATCGTGCACCTCCGACACCTTCAGGCGCCCGGTGCGGTGAGGTTCGATGTCGGGATAGAGCGAGCGACGACCATCAGTCATGCTGCGCCTCGTAGCATCGCTAAGGACAGGCGGCGATGCTCCGGATCCAGTCGTCGAGGACCTTCACGCCCGGCTCGTCGACCACGCTCGACGCGAGCGGCGGCATGCGGTTTGCGGCTGGCGAATGCGGCCGCAGCGCGAGGATGGATTGGTCCGGCGCGCCCGGCGCGACGAGCTTTGCGCCCGTGACGCCGAGGTCGCCGGCCTCGGGATCCACGTTGCACGACTTCGTGTCGACGAAGGCCGTGCCGAAGCGAAGATCCATGTTGCCGCGACCTCCGCCCTTGGGCCTGTGGCAGTTGGAGCAGTTCGAGTGGAGGTAGGCGCGCGCGCGCGTCTCGAGCGCCGCGGCCGGGGCGGTGGTTCCGTACGGATCCGGGTAGGCGAGGAGCTGTTCGACCGGCTTGCCGAGCGGCTTGTCGAACATCCCGATGTGGTCGAGCGTCTTCAGCTGGTTCGCGATCGTGTTCGTCGACGGATAGACATAATCGCCGTTGAGCTGCCCGACCTCGAGGCCCAGCGATCGACCGGCCGCCTCGGAGTGACAGCCCACGCAGTCACTCCGGCTCGGGAACGTCCAGGTCTGGGTGCCGACCGTCTTCGTCTTGCCTGCCGGCAGCAGGACGGCGTCGCTGCCGTCGTCGAGCCACTCGTACGTGTAGCCGTTCCACCCGCCGTCGTCGTGGCGCATGAAGAGACGTGTCTCGGTGCGTTTTCCGGCGACCGTGAAGGTCTTCATCAGGACGGTCCCGTTCGGAAAATCGAAGTCGCCGTCGGCGTCTTGAACCGAGATTTTCGCGCCGTCGGGCAGCGCGAGGAAGCGCTCTTTCTGCGCGCCGTCGCTCCACAGCGGAGCGTTCACGCCGTAGGGGATGACCCCGGCGGCGGCCTTCTTCGGGTCCTTCGGATCGACGCAGCCGGTCTTCGAGAGGCGATCCGGGAAGGTGTTGGGGCCCGCGGGGGCGGCGGGCACGAGCTTGTAGATTGCACCTTGATTGAGGGCGACAGCGTAGAGCTCGCCGTCGTTGTCCTCGGCGAAGTCGACCCAGTTGGCTGCCGGGGCGTCGGTGAGCTGCGTCGAGACGGCGGCGCCGGTGCCGGCGTCGAAGGCGATGGTCCAGAGTTGCTGCCTCACGTAGTCGCCGTAGACGTACGTGCCGACGAAGCCCGGAACGGCGGCGCCGCGATAGACCACGCCGCCGGTGATCGAGCGCGAGTTCGGCGTCAGGTGCATGTGCTCCGCGACGGGGTCGGTGAGGCCGGGGGTCGTCGGACCGAGCGGGCACTTCGCGGGATCGGTGGAGTTGGGCGAGTCGTGGAGGCCCTCGCGGCACGGCCAGCCGTAGTTGGCGCCGACCTTCACCTTCGCGTCGATCTCCTCGTACTGGTTCTGGCCGACGTCGCCGACCCACACCTCGTTCGTGTCGCGGTCGATCGAGAAGCGGAACGGATTGCGGAAGCCCATCGCGAACGTGGCCGGCTCGCCGCCGCCGCCCTTGAACGGGTTGCCCGCGGGGATGCCGTAGGCGAGGCCGCCGGACGGGTTGTCGACGTCGATGCGGAGGACCTTGGAGAAGAAGCCGTCCTTCTTCTGGCCGTTGTGGGCCGCGTCATCGCCAGCCCCGCCGTCGCCGAAGGAGAGGTAGAGGAGGCCGTCCTTGCCGAACGCGATGCCGCCGCCGTTGTGGTTCGGATAAGGCTGCTCGAAAGGCCCGAGGATGGGCGTGTAGCCCGTGAAGCTCGTGCCGCTCTTGTCGGCGCTCGTCAGATAGCCGACCTCCGAGCGGAAGCTGGTGCTGCCGCCGTTCCGGACCCACGTGACGTAGAGCCGCCCGTTCTGCGCGAACTTCGGATGGAAGGCCATGCCGAGGAGACCGCCCTCGCTCTCCATCGCGCCCAGCGGGCCGATCGTGCCGACCGTGGTGGGTGTGTTGCCGGGGTTCGCCACCGGGAACGAGACGATCGTCGCGTTGCCATCGTTGCTGAACCCGCGCTGCGCGACGAACCAGCGCGTCTTGTCCCCGGGGATCTGCGCGATCATCATCGGCGCCTGCAGGTTCACGTTCGCGAAGACCTGCTCGAACTTCACCGGCGCCGTGCTGGGCGGGCGCGCGGGGGCGAGGCACGTCGTGTTCGACGGCCGCGCGTCGAGGCCGAACTCGGCGCGCTTCGGCGGGACGTAGCCGTCGGGCAAGCCGCCTTCGCCAGACGGATCCGCGTCCGGAGCATCGCCGACCGCGCCGCCGTCGTCGCTGCACGCGCCGAGAGCCGCGAACCCGACCGCAATCAGCAACGAGAGACCAAGGAGACGGACCGAAAGCATGGGCCGAACGATACACCCGGACGCGCCACCGACGAACCCCGCAGCTCGTTCGCTGCGTGTACTCTCCGCGCGCATGTCACTCACCCGGCGCACGTTCCTCGGCAGCTCCGCCCTCGCCGCGCTGACCACCGCATGCGGCGGCGACCGCACGCTCGGCCGCGTCGCGCAGGGCCCGATTCCCGACCGCACGCTCGACGACGTCGTGTCGCGCGCGCTCGCCTCCGCCAAGCGTGGCGGCGCGAGCTACGCGGACGTCCGCTTCGTTCGCCGGGGGACCTAGTAGATCTACACGCGTGAGGACCACGTCATCTCCGTCGGCGCCGCCGAGACGTACGGGATCGGCGTCCGCGTCATCGTCGACGGCGCCTGGGGCTTCGCGGCCGCCGCGCGCGTCGACGGTCCGTCGGCGCAGGCCGCCGCCGAGAACGCCGTCGCGATCGCCCGCGCCGCCCGGCCCGCGCGGAAGCGTGCGGTGGTGCTCGCACCGACGCCGGTCGTGAAGGGCGCATGGCGCACGCCGATGCAGATCGACCCGTTCAACGTCCCGCTCGCCGACAAGGCGCAGTACCTGCTCGATCTCTGGCCGCTCGTGAAGGGCGTGCGCCTCGTGAAATACGCCACCGCCGGCTTCGAAGCGCTCGGCGAGTGGAAGCTCTTTGCGTCGAGCGAGGGCTCGGTGGTCGAGCAGACGCTCACGCGCGTCTGGCCATCGCTCTCCGTCACCGCGGTGATGGAGGGGCAGTTCGAGTCACGCGCCGCCGAGCTGGCGCCCGTGCAAGGCGGCTGGGAGTACGTGACCGGCTCCAACCTGAAGAGCTCGGCGCGCAGCCTCGCCGAGGACGCCGTCGAGAAGCTGCGTGCCCCGTCGGTCACCGCCGGCAAGAAGGACCTCATCCTCACGCCGAGCAACCTGTGGCTCACCATCCACGAGTCGGTGGGTCATCCGACGGAGCTCGATCGCGCGCTCGGCCTGGAGGCGAACTTCGCCGGCACGTCGTTCGCGACCACCGACAAGCTGGGAAAGCTCGCGTACGCCTCCGACCTCGTCACGCTCTACGCGGACAAGACGACGCCTGGCGCGCTCGCGACGTGCGCCTGGGACGACGACGGCGTCGCCACGCAGCGCTGGGACCTCGTGAAAAATGGGCTCTTCGTCGGCTACCAGACCACGCGCGATCAAGCCGCGTGGATCGGCGAGCCCGCGTCGCGCGGAACGTCGTACGCCGAGGACCACAAGACGGTCGCGTTCCAGCGCATGCCGAACGTGTCTCTCGCGGCCGACGCGAGGAGCACGCGATCGCTCACGGACATCATCGCGGCGACGGATGACGGCGTGCTCGTGAGCGGCAACGGCTCATGGTCGATCGATCACCAGCGTTACAACTTCCAGTTCTCGGGGCAGATGTTCCACGAGGTGAAGAACGGGAAGATCACCCGGCCGCTCCGCGACGTCGCGTACCAGGCGAACTCGCTCCAGTTCTGGAACTCGTGCGACATGCTCGGCGGGCCGAAGAGCTGGGAGATGTACGGGACGCTGTGGGACGGGAAGGGTGAGCCAGCGCAAGCCAACGCCGTGAGCCATGGGTGTCCGCCCGCGCGCTTTCACGGGATCGACATCCTGAACGTCAACGCGCGAGGCGCGTCGTGAGCGCACCCGGCAGGGAGCCCGTGTCGCGGGATTCGCACGATCTCGACGAGGTCGCGCGCCACGTGCTGGCCGTCGCGGGGGATCTGGCGAAGGGCGCCGACGTGCGCGTCGATTTGGATCGCACGCGCTCGGCGAACGTGCGCTTCGCGAAGAACGAGATGACGACCAGCGGCGAGTACGACGAGGTCACCGTGGCGGTGGCGGTAGCGCTCGGCAAGCGTCAGGCGTGGACGTCGACGAACCAGACCGACGCGGCGAGCTTGAAGTCCCTGGTCGAGCGAGCCGTGGCGATGGCGCGCCTCGCTCCCGAGGACCCGGAGACGATGCCGCTCCTGGCGCCACAGACATACGCAGCGGCGCCGCCCGCTCACGATCCGAAGCTCGACGCCATGGCGCCTGCCGACCGCGCGGCGATCGCGACGCGCGCGATCGCCGCTGGGGATCGCGAAAAGGTGCAAATTGCAGGTTTCTTCTACCGCAATGCGTACGAGCGCGTGATCCGGTCGTCGAGCGGGCTTGCCGCGGCGCATCGCGAGAGCGAGGCGCAGTACACGGTCACGGCGCGCACGACCGACGCGACCGGCTCGGGCTGGGCTGGCCGCGAGACACACCTCGCGAGCGATCTCGACGACGCGCTCCTCTCGCGCACGGCGATCGACAAGGCGGTGCGTTCGGCGAGTCCGCGGGCGCTGCCGCCTGGCAAGTACACGGTGATCCTCGAGCCTCAGGCGGTCTCGGAGATGCTCGCGTTCCTGGTCGACTCGATGGACCTTCGCAGCGCCGACGAGGGCCGCTCGTACTTCACGGGCAAGGTCGGCGAGAAGCTGTTCGCGGACTTCGTGAACCTGAGGAGCGACCCGACGGATCCGGAGACCCCCTCCGCTCCCTACGACCCCGAGGGAATGCCGCTGCGCCCGCAGCAATGGATCGAGGCCGGTCGCGCCAAGGAGCTCCACGTCTCGCGCTTCTGGGGCCAGAAGAAGGACGCGAAGCCGACGGGCAGCCATCACGTCTACCGGCTCTCGGGCGGACAGGCGGCGAGCGTCGACGAGCTCGTGCGCGGGACCAAGCGAGGGCTCCTGGTCACGCGGTTCTGGTACAACCGCATGCTCGAGCCGCAGTCGGTGATGCTCACCGGGCTCACGCGCGACGGCCTCTTCCTCATCGAGGACGGCAGGATCGTAGCTCCGCTGTCGAACTTTCGTTACAACGAGTCGCCCGTCACGGTGCTCAAGAACGTCGACGCCATGACGCGCGCGACGGTGCGCACGCCGAGCGGCGGCGGCTCGTGGTACGTGCCTGCGCTGCGCACGAACGAATTCACGATGGCGTCGCCGTCCGCGGCCGTGTGACAAGAGTTCTCACGCATCGCGGGAGTGAGAAAGGATTGTAGGCGCGACGGCTCGAGGGCCTGGAGGTTGAATGCCTCTCGAACGTCGGGGCGCGCAGCGACTAGGCCTCGAGCCCTATTGCCTGCGCGACGAGAGAACCGCGGAGAGAGAGCTCGAGTCCGAGATCGAGCGCCGGCTCGAGTGCTGCGTGGAAGTAGACGCGCATCCAAGGCGACACCGCGCCGGCGACGCCCTGCGGTACGAGCACGCGCGTGCCATCCACTCACCGTTAGGCCATCGCGAAGTTGTTGCTCTTCCACCACGAGACATCGACCGTGCATTTCGGCGCCGCCGCGTGAGCGCAGCTCGCCAAGCGCGGCGCGTCGGTCGTGCAGGCTCGCGGGACCCGGCGTGTCTGCCCCTCAGAAGAGGTGCGGCCGCCGTCCGGGGATCGTGACGTGCTCGCCGACCGCAGGCGGGTGGACGGCCACGAGCTTGTCGCCGTCCCAGCGCTCCCAGAGGTAGCCGACCGAGTCGGCGCCCTCGTCGAAGCGGAACGACACCTCGGTGGGAACACCTGCCGGAGTCGTCTCGAGCACGTCGATCGTGACGTCCGTCAGCAGGAGCTTCGTTCCGACAGGCATCGGAATGGTCTCGTCGCGCGTGATGAGCTCGGTGCCCGACTTGTAGAAGCCGCCGTCGACGCGGACGACCACAGTGTGCTCGTCGGTGCGCCGGAGATCGACCCGGCGTACGCCCGCGGCGATGGTGAGCAGGCGTGCGGGCATGCGCGGCGGGCCGTCGCCACCGTCCGCCGACTGACCGAGGAACAGATAGGGAGCGAACACGGTGTCGGGGACGTTCATGATCACGACACGCTTCAACGTCGGGCTCGGCGTCCTCGGAAGATCGGCGCCGACACGCGCGATGGTCCGGTTCAGGACGACGAGCTGCTGCGTGCCGAACACGAGCGCGAAGGGCGAGAGGAGGAGGTGACCGCCGCAGCTCCAGAGCGCGAAGGAACGCGCGAAGCGGCGAGACCAGCCCGCGCCGGGGATCCACGGCGCGCCGTCAGCGAGGCCCGCGCCGATCAGCGCGACCAGCCCGATGAGCCCGAAGCCCGGCACCATGAGGAGTCGGCCCGAGGGAACGGTCGAGCATCCAGGGAGCGTCGCGAGGACGCTGCCGACCAGAAAGAAGCGCGCCACCGGATCCACCCGCCACACGCGGCGAACAGCGACGGCCGACCACGCGAGGAAGAGCAGCGCAAACACGACGAACGCGATCTTCCCGGCGAGCGGAAGGAACACGTAGAGATCGGGCGTCGGCGCGCCGAGCTCGGTCGCGAGCAAGAGCGGCAGGTGCTTCGCGAACCCGGTGATGGACTGGAGCGGCTCGCGGATCGGCTCGAGGTAGAGGCCTGAGCCGCGCGCCCCGAACCCACCCGCGCGATAAGCGACGGCCCACACGCCCGTCACCAACACGTGCGGCGCGAACGACGCGAGCCGCGCCCGCCAGGGGCGCGCATCGATGTAGAGTGCATGCGCCACGAAGTAACCGACCACGGCGAGGCTGGCCTCGCCGGCGCCGAGGGCGAGCGCGAAGAGCACCGCGGAGCCGATCGTCCACGCGCCGCGCTTCTCCTCGCGTGCGCTCGTGTCGTGAGCGACCAGTGACGCGAGCGCGAAGAAGCCGGTGACGAGGGCGTTCCGATTCGCCAGCCAACCGACGGGGATCCCGTGGGTGTGGTCGAGCGCGTAGAGGAGCGCGGCGAGGCCGGCCACCCATCCGCCCGAGAGCGGTGCTGCGCGGCGCTCGAGGACGCGCCGGTACATCGCTCCGGCTACCCAGACGATCGCCGCGTACCAGGCGACCGAGTGCAGGTGCATGAGCCACGGGTGCGCGGGCCACAGCGCGTAGTCGAGCGCGTGCGTCGCCGCCGATACGGGGCGGAGGAACGACACCGCGAGATCCGGGGTCGTCCACCACGGTGAGATGCCGATATCGATGATGCGATGGTTTCGCGCGACGTCGCCGTCGAAGAAGGTGAAGAGCTTCCACCAGGGCTCGCGGAGCCCGTCCCACGCCTCGTCGCGCGTGAGCGTGATCTTGTGCCAGTAGTCGTCGGCGGCAAACCCGTTCCCGAGTGAGGGGAGAGCCACGAGGATCGCCGCCAGGACGGCGTCACGCAGCGCGCGCGGCGACGCCAGCCACGACCTGAGCCGTTCGAGCACGGAAACGCGCGACACCGGATCAAAGCCTACGCTCACTTCCGCTCCTTTGCGCTTCGACTATGCTCGCCGCCGCGCCAATGCCCGAAACACCGTTTCAGTACCAGGACATGCTCCCCCTCGGCGCCGACACGACGCCGTATCGCCTCCTCACCGAGGACTACGTCTCGACGTTCCAGGCGGGCGGAAAGACCTTTCTCCAGGTCGCGCCCGAGGCGCTGACGACGCTCGCACAGCACGCGATGCGAGACATCGCGCACCTGCTTCGTCCGGGTCACCTCGCGCAGCTCCGCAAGATCCTCGACGACCCCGAGGCCTCGCCGAACGACAAGTTCGTCGCCCTCGACCTCCTCAAGAACGCGAACATCGCCGCCGGCGGCGTGCTCCCGATGTGCCAGGACACCGGCACCGCCATCGTCATGGGCAAGAAGGGCCAGTACGTCGTCACCGGCGGCGGCGACGAGGAGGCCCTCTCGCGCGGCATCTACGAGACCTACCGCACGAGCAACCTCCGCTACTCGCAGATGGCGCCGCTCGACATGTACCGCGAGAAGAACACCGGCTCGAACCTGCCCGCGCAGATCGACATCTTCGCGACCGACGGTGACGCTTACAAGTTCCTCTTCATGGCCAAGGGCGGCGGCTCAGCCAACAAGAGCTACCTCTTCCAGGAGACCAAGGCGCTCCTCAACCCCGAGAGCCTGCTGGCGTTCGTCGAGAGCAAGCTCAAGTCTCTGGGCACTGCCGCGTGCCCGCCGTATCACACGCGCTCGTCGTCGGCGGCACCTCCGCCGAGCAGACGCTCAAGACCGCGAAGCTCGCCTCGGCCCGCTACCTCGACTCGCTCCCCACCACCGGAAACGACCAGGGCCGCGGCTTCCGCGACATCGAGCTCGAACAGAAGATCTTCGGGCTCTCTCAGCGCACCGGCATCGGAGCGCAGTTCGGCGGCAAGTACTTCTGCCACGACGTCCGCGTCGTTCGCCTCCCGCGCCATGGGGCCTCGTGTCCCGTCGCGATCGCGGTGTCGTGCTCCGCCGACCGCCAGCTGCTCGGCAAGATCACCAGGGACGGCGTGTTCATCGAGCAGCTCGAGCAAGACCCCGCGAAGTACCTCCCCGAGCCGAACCACGCAGAGCTCGAAGGCGAGGTCGTGAAGGTCGATCTCTCCCAGCCCATGAGCGAGATCCGCGCGCAGCTGTCGCGCTTCCCGATCAAGACGCGCCTCTCGCTCAGCGGCCCGATGATCGTCGCGCGCGACATCGCACACGCGAAGATCAAGGAGCGGCTCGACGCAGGGCAAGGCATGCCGCAGTACCTGAAGGACTACGCCGTCTATTACGCCGGCCCGGCGAAGACGCCCGAAGGAATGGCCTCCGGCTCCTTCGGCCCCACCACGGCGGGACGGATGGACGCCTACGTCGACGCCTTCCAGGCCGCCGGAGGCAGCATGGTGATGCTCGCCAAGGGCAATCGCTCGAGCGCCGTCACCGCGGCTTGCAAGAAGCACGGCGGCTTCTATCTCGGCTCGATCGGAGGTCCGGCGGCACGCCTCGCTCAGGACTGCATCAAGAAGGTGGAGGTGCTCGAGTATCCCGAGCTCGGCATGGAGGCCGTGTGGAAGATCGACGTCGTCGACTTCCCTGCGTTCATCATCGTCGACGACAAGGGCAACGACTTCTTCGAGTCGCTCCTCGCGACCAAGCCGACCACGCCGACCCCGCCGACCAAGCGCACGTTGCCCGTCACCTGAGGCTCAACCGCCGACCACGCTTCACTTCACCGCGGGCGCCGTCTTGAGGCCGCGGCTCGGCGTGCCGTTGTTGACCGAGGGCCATCCCTTGGCCCACGAGACGCGGTCGATGAGGAGCTCGCGATGGCCAGGCTCCTTGCACTGATGAGCGCCGTTCCACGCGTGATACACCATCCAGTCGTGGCCGCCCGTGCGGACGATCGAGTTGTGCCCAGGGCCCGAGAAGCCGCCGTTGCTGTGGAGGATCGGATCGCCTTTCTTGCGGAACGGACCGAGCGGTGAGCGCGCCCGCGCGACGCCCACGCCGTACGTGCCGTTGCAGTAGCGGTAGCCGCTGTAGAACATGAAGTAGTAGCTGCCGCGGCCGATCACGAACGGCGCCTCGACGACGTCACCCTCCCAGCGGAGCGTGTTCTCCAGCAGGCGATGGCGCTTGCCGATGAAGCTCACGCCGTCCGGCCCCAGCTCCTGACCGTAGAGGATCGTCTTGTGCTGCGGCGAGAGCGCGTTGCCCTCGGTCTTGTAATAGAGAAAATGTCGTCCCTTCGCGTCGGTGTACTCGTTGGGATCGATGAGGCCGACGCCGGCGTCGCAGACCAGCGGGCGGCCGAGGTCGGTCCACGGGCCGGTGGCGGCCGTGCCGCGCGCGGCGCCGATGCACATCTTTCCGTGCTTCGGCGAGAAGGCCGCGAAGTACGCGACGAAGGCCGCGCCGACGTGGTGGATCTCGGGCGCCCAGAAGTTCGTGCTCGCCCACTTCGGACGGTCCTTCGTGCCGAAGATGTGTCCCGAGGGCTTCCAGTGAACGAGGTCGGGCGACGAGAAGGTCGGGAATCCGCCGCCGGTACATGCAGCGATGAACACGGCGCCGTCGCGGATGACACCCGGGTCGGCGCAGTTTCCGAACACCGAGTTCTGGAACGTCCCGGCCGGGTGGGTCACGCCGAGGAACGACAGGTCTTCGCTCGCGGTGCTGGTCGTGCCGCCGGCGAGCCCGGAAGAACCGGGAGGAGAATCGGCGATCGCGGAGGTCTCCTTCTCGTCGTCGACGTCGTCGGCGGCGGACTCCGGCACGTCGTCCGTCTCGTCGAGCTCCGCCGGCGGGTCCGACCTGTCCTCCGCCTTGCTCGCGTCGTCGAGGACGGCGGGCGCCGTGTCGTCGGTCGAGAGCGCGGACCACGTCGACTCCGAGAAGTCGTCGCCCTGGTCGTCGGTCGGCGACGCGCAGCCGGGAGCGGCGACCGTGAGCGCCGCTGCGGTGATGCCGAGCGCCGCGACCTTGCCGAGCCGAGAGAAGTGCATGTCCGTGCCAGCTGCAGCCCACGTGCCCGCTGTCCCTGCTGCGCGAACCGACCTGGACTTGCGCAATTCGCGCCGCGACGTGCTCGTTCCGCGATTCGCCCTGCGCGCGCCAGGATGTCAGCGGATCGTCGCGGTCGGGGAGCCCGGATCACACGAGCTATGCGCTCAGAGGAAGCTCGGCGCGGCGGTGGGCGTCGGGCTCGGGCCGTTCGAACGGTTCGCGCCGGCGTCCTTGCGGCCTCCGCTCGAGGTCGACGCGGGCGCAGTGACCCGCCCGGCCGTCCCTGTGGAAGGCGGGACGGCCTGGAGTACGGGTCCGCTCGATGCGACGGGCGGCGGAGGCTCTGCGCTCGGGTTCGTCGCGGCCTGGGTGGTCGCCGCGGCGTCGGAGGAGGTCGCGGGGGTGACACCTCGCTGCCGCGTCGAGAGCACGATGAGGACGACCCCCGCTGCACCCACGAGCCCCGTGACGATGGCGAACACCAGGACGAAGCGCGCCCACGTTCGCCGCCGGGAGCTCGAAGGCGCGACCGATGCCGGCGCCAGCGTCGGCGCGGGTGTCGGTGGCGACGGACCTCGTAGCTCGTGCGGCGGCGGACCGTGAATCGCCCTCGCGGCCGCCGACGCGGCCTCGAGCGCGCCAGGCCGCGAGTTCATCGGAATCGTGTGCTTCGAGATCGCGCTCTGGAGCGCCGCCGACTTCGAGCGTGAGCCCGTCTGGCCGACCGCCACCTGCTCGCCGATGGCGGCTCCGAGGGTTCCAGGCGGCGCGAACGGATAGAGCGCGCTGATCACGTCACGGATGTTGCTGGGCCGACGCGCGGGATCGCGCTGGAGCATCGTCCGCACGATGTTGGCAAACGCTTCGGGCACCTGGGCGAACCCGCGGAGGTCCGGCGGATCCTGGCCGACGATCGCCGCGGCGATCTGGTGAGAGTGCCCTGTCCACGGGGCGCGTCCGGCCACGAGCTCGTAGAGGATGACGCCGAGCGACCAGATGTCGGCGCGCGTGTCGACATTGGGCTGCGCACGCACTTGCTCGGGCGACATGTAGAGGACGGTGCCCATGACGGCGCCGGCTCCCGTCAGCCGCGTGGACTCGCCGACGATCTTGGAGATCCCGAAGTCGAGGACCTTGATCACGCAGGTCTCGTCGTCGTTGCCGTCCCGTTCGCGCGCGACGAACAGGTTTGCCGGCTTGAGGTCGCGGTGGACGATGCCCATGCCGTGCGCTTCGACCATGCCCGCGCAGGCCTGCAGCACGTAGTCCACCGCCTCGCCGAGCGGCAGGCGTTCGCGCGCCTGGAGCTCCGCGTCGAGGTCTCGACCTTCGAGGAACTCCATCACGATGTACGGAACGCCCCCCGGCGTGGTGTCGACGTCCATCACGCGCGCGACGTGCTTGGTCCGCAGCCGCGCGACGGCTCGCGCCTCGCGCTCGAACCGCGAGACGAGCTCGGGGTCGCGCGCAAAGTCCGGCGTGAGCATCTTGATCGCGACGCGCTGCTGGAGGCGCTGGTGCTTCGCCTCGTAGACGAACGCCATTCCTCCCTCGCCGAGGAGCCCGACGATCTCGTACTTGCCGTTCAGGGTCGTCCCGATGTGCGGCAGGCCCTCCTCGTGGAGCGGCCGGCCGGGGGGTCCCTCCGGATACATGGCCCCTAGACTAGCCTGCCTGCAAGGCGTGGCGCGAGGTTGCGCTCGGGTGAGCGTCCTCAAATCTGCGCAGACCCGAGGTCGAGGCCTCCTGCTAGACTCCCCGGCGACGTGGCTTCTGTCCTCATCGCGCGCTTCGACGGAGCCAAGCAGATGGCCCCGGTGGTGCGGGCCGCGCTGCACGGTGAGATCGCTTACGTCGCGCTCCCCGAGCCGCCTCCGGGCGGGCGAAACGTCCTCCAGCTGTTCCTCGCGGGCGAGCTGACGAGCGCCGTGAGCGCCGAGCTGGTGGGGTCGGGTCGCGACGGCGCGTATCCGATGCGCCTGCGCCTCCTCGACGAGGCCCACGCCCCCGAGCTCGAGCGCCTCGCGACGGCCGACGCAGCACCGCCGCCCAAGGAGGTCTTCTACGACAACGACCTCACGCTCCAAAGCGTCGGCGCGGAGTCGATCGACAGAACACTTCCGAGCGGTCGGCTGGCTAGCAAGGGCTCGGCTCCACCCGGACGCGGGAGCCGCATGCCGTCGCCTCTCGGGTCGGTGGTCCCGTCGCCGCTGGGCTCGGTAGCGCCCGAGGAGCTCGTGGTCCGCGGGACCGTGGCAGTCGGTCAGGCGACGGGCGCGGAGCGCGAGTCGGAGGCCGACGACCCGACGCTCGCCGTCCGGCGCGCCGCCGCGGGCTCTTCCCGGAAGTCCGTGCGCGAGCAGGCATTTTATGACGACGACGAGTCGCAAACGCTGACCGGAAGCACGCGTCTGCCGGGCGTGACCCCTGAGGTCTCGTGGAACGTGCGCATCGCGCCGACCACCAAGGACCCCATGTGTGGTCGCACCATCGGCGGCGGAAAGTACATCCTCGACTCCGTGATCGGCACCGGCGCCATCGGGATCGTGTTCAAGGCGTCTCATCGCGACCTCGGTCGCACCGTCGCCATCAAGGTCCTGAATCCGCGATACCAGGGGAACGCCGATCTCCTGGCGGTCTTCCGGACCGAGGCGCGCGCGGCCAGTCAGCTCGAGCACCCCAACGTCGCGCGCGTGTACGACTTCGGGCAAGAGTCCGACGGCCTCGTCTACATCGTCATGGAGTACCTGTCGGGCTACACGCTCGGCAGCGTCGTCGCGGCGCGCCGCAAGCTCACGCCCGCGCGCGCCGTCGATCTCATGATTCAGGTGTGTGCCGGTCTGTCGGCCGCCCACGATCGCGGCATCGTTCATCGCGACGTGAAGCCCGACAACATCGTCCTCGTACCCGCGCAAGATGACGAGGGGCAGCCCGTCGAGATCGTGAAGGTGTGTGACTTCGGAATCGCAGCCCTCGCCACGACGCAGGGCGACGAAGGCCCGGTCGCCGGGACGCCCCACTACATGGCCCCCGAGCAGACCACAGGCCTGTCGCCGAAGCCGTCCGCCGACGTCTACGGCTGTGGCGTCGTCCTCTACGAAATGCTCACCGGCGAGGTGCCCTTCTCCGATGAGCAGGCCTACCGGATCCTCATGAAGCATCGGAACGAGGCGCCTCGTCCGCCGACCCTGCTCGAGCCGAACATCTCCGCGGAGCTCGAGCTCGTGGTGCTGAAGTGCCTGGAAAAAGCGCCCGAGCGCCGTTACCAGTCCGCGCGCGAGCTGCGCGTCGGGCTGCGCAAGGTGCCCGACATCAGGGCCTGAAGCCTCCGCCCGCGCTATGCTGAGCGTGCATGCGAGGTTTGCGCGCGACAATCGGCATCACGTGCCTCGCCGGCGCGGGCATCGCGTCCCTCGTGCTCGTGGAATGCGCGCAGCCCACGCAGATCGTCATCGAGGTCTACAGCGACGCGTGCCCAGGCACGAAGGCTCAGGCGATCAACCAGACGGGTATTGCCGTCGGCCATGCCGACTCGATCGACAACAAGCCGCCTTCGGCGTTGCGGAACGGCTGCGAGCGCGCGCCTGGCGTCGGTACGCTCACGATCTATCCGAGCGGTAACAACGACGAGGAGGTCGCGATCAAGGTCGTGGCCGGTGTCGACACGAAGCCCGACCTCTGTCTCGCGCCGGGCTATGCAGGATGCATCGCGCATCGTCGTGTCACGCGCTTCGTTCCGCACACGACGCAGCGCGTGATCGTGCGCCTCTCGCTCGCGTGTCTGAACCGCACCTGCGCCACGGGCAAGACCTGCGACAACGGCGTGTGCAAGGACGAGCGGGATCTCCTCCCCGACGGCGGCACGCGTCCCGACGCCGAGACGCAGGAAGCCGGGAGCTCGTTGGATGCGGGCGTGGTCGACGCCGCGCCCGTCGACCCGTGCACGGGCTGCAAGGGCGACTGCACCAACGGCACCACCTGCAACGTGGACTGCGACACCGTCGCGTGCGGGACCGGCAACCTCTGCGCCCCGACGCTGCCGTGCTCGATCACGTGTCCGAAGACCGGCAAGTGCAACGACATCACGTGCACGACGAGCGCCAAGTGCAGCGTGCATTGCGGGAACGAGGCGACCTCGTGCGGTCAGGTCACGTGCAACGCGGGTGAGTGTGACGTCCACTGCGATGGCACCGACTCGTGCGACGGCGACGGCGGCATCCGCCTCGATGCGGGCACCACGGGGAAGCTCGCCTGCAAGGGCGACAACGCGTGCAGCTTCGCGTCGTGCAACGCGCAGACGTGTCAGCTCTCGTGCGACCCGCTTGGCGGACCGAAGTCCGCGTGCCCGGATGCGGCCAGCCGCCCGTGCACCCCCACCGCTGCCTGCGCCGACTGGAACAACCCGTCGGGGCCGTGACCAATGATCAGGGGCCTGAAACGCTCCCTGGGCTGAAGCTTCCGGTGCTGTGCGGCTTCTCGGTGGTCAGCACGATCGCCGTCGCGACGCCGCCGGCGATCACGACGCCGATGCCCGTCCAGAACCACCATTTGCTCGCGATGCCAGGCGTCGACTTCATCTCGAGCTCGACGTCGCGTCGGTCCCCGAGCGCGAGCGTCATCGGCACGCGCTGCTCGTAGAAGCCGTCGCCGCGCGCGACGAGCTCGTGCGACCCCGGCGTCGCCCGCACCTGGAGCGGGGCTCGGCCGAGGGCCTTTCCGTCGAAGAGGACGTCGACGCTAGGCGTGGTGCGCACGACGACGAGCGCGTCCCGTTTTTTCGGGGTCAGGTTCGCCTCGACGACGACCACTGCGCCTGCCGACAGCTCGACGTCGCGGCGGAACGTCTCGTAGCCTTCGGCGTCGACCTCGACGCTCGCGGAGCCGGCGCGAGTCGAGAGGCGCTTCTCGATGTTGATGATGCCCTCGTCCTTCTGCCGGACGAGCAGACGTGCCGCCGGCGCATTCGTCCGCACGACGAGGGTCGCGATGCGACCGCGGAGGTCGGTGATGAGATCCTTCAGCCCGGGGACGCGCGCGCGCACAGCGGGGCCCGCGTCGCGCTCGAAGGTCTCGAGCTTCTCGAGCGCAGTCGGGTAGTCCCCGAGCGCCTCGAACGCGCGGCCCTGGTTGTAGAGCAGCGCGGGGTCGCTCGAGAGCTCGTACGCGCGCTGGTAGAGGACAACGGCGTCCGCATAGCGGTCCTGGTCCATGAGCACGTCGGCGGCGCTCTTCAGGTGGGCCGCCTCGGTCTTCACCGGCTCGGCGGTCTTGGAAGTGGCGGGCTTGCGGCCCTGCGCGTGCGCATCACCGCCACCTGCTGCAGCGGCGAGCAGGAGCGGCAGGAAGACGAGCGTCGTGACGAACCGTGCCACGTTCATATGTGCTTCGGAAGGCGAGGCTCGGCGGTCGGCGGTGGCGGCGGAGGCGGCGCGGCGGTCGCACGCGCGCCGGTTGGACGAGGTCGCGGCGGCTTCGCCTTCGCCGAGCTCGAGGCCGAGGGCACTGCGCTCGGATCTCCACCGATGCTGCTCGGGCTCGCCGAGGGATCGGGCGGTGGGGGCAGCGCGACGAGCGACGCAGCCCCCGAAGGGGCCGCGCTCGGGAGGAGCGTCGCGGTCGGAAACGCCGTCGCCGCGGCGGAAAGGGCTGGTGCGGCGGTCACGACCACGACCGCGGGCTTGTGCCACGGAGTGAACGACGTCACCAGGCCTCGGTTGTAAAGGATGCCCGCGCCCGCACCGAGGAGTGTCACGGTGACGGCCACGAGCACCCACGCCTTGCCGCGACCGCGGCGCTCGGGCTTCGTCTCCCACGATGCATGCGTGCGCTGGTCGCGCATCATCTCCGGCGGCACGGAGGCAGAGGCGCCCGAGCGTGCTGCACGACGTGGGACCGATTGCGGGGGCAGCTTCGCGATCACCGAGGTGATGGGCTCGAACTCGCTGTAGCCCGCGAGCTCGGCGCGCAGCTCGTCGGCGCTCTGGAAGCGAAGAGCGGGGTCCTTGTGGAGGGCCTTCATCACCGTCGCGACGAGCGATGGCGGGAGGTCGGGCACGAGCGCGGTCGGTGGGCGCACGGGGTCGCTCACGATCTGCGCGATCACCGAGCGCGCGTCCCCGTGAAACGGCGTGCGCCCCGTCAGCAGCTCGTAGAGGATGACGCCGAGCGACCAGAGATCACTGCGGTGGTCGACCTTCGACGCCGAGCGGATCTGCTCGGGGGACATGTAGTCGACGGTCCCGAACACCGCGTCGGGCGCGGTGAGCCGCCGTGCGCTGTCGGAGATGTCCTTGGCGATACCGAAGTCGAGGATCTTGAGGAGCTTGCGATCCGTGAGCTCACCGAGATCGGTGAGGAACAGGTTCTCCGGCTTGAGATCGCGATGCACGATGCCGAGCGCGTGCGCCTCGGCGATACCCGCACATGCCTGCCGGACGTAGTCGACGGCGAGGTCGATGGGGAGACGGCCGGTCCTCGCGAGCTCGTTCCCCAGGTCGTTTCCGACCAGCAGCTCCATCGTGATGTAGGGCTGTCCGGTGGGGAGCCAGTCCACGTCGAAGACGCGCGCGACGTTCGGGCTTCGCAGCTGCGCCGCCGCTCGCGCCTCGCTCTCGAAGCGGGCCACGCAGCCCGCGTCGTCGGCGAGCTCGGGCTTCAGTACCTTGAGCGCGAGCCCCTGACGCAAGCCGACGTGCTCGGCCTCGTAGACCGTGCACATCCCGCCTTCGCCGAGGCGCCGGAGAAGGAGGTACTTACCCGCGATGGTCAGCCCTTCGAGGGTCGACGGCGGCGGCTGCTGTGAGTTCGAGCCCACCTCTTCGAAAGGCTAGCTCCGCCTGCCTGATCTGCACAGAGAGATGGGTCTCGTGTGAGCGCATGTCAGACTGGCTCGCGCCGAAAGCCCGCCGAAGGTCGAGCTTGCGTCGCCCGTGACCGGGAGCGGCCGCGTGGTGGCCCGCGCCCTGCAGCGAGGTCGACGTGTCGCTCCACCCGCCCGGCTTGCTCGACATGAGTCGCTCCTTCATGCCGGAAGCTCTGGCGGGGATGGCTCCGTTGCGGCTGCTCGACGCGGCGGAGCGCCGCCACCTCAACCAGATCCGGGCGTGCGGCTACCTGCGTCTCTTCGACGTGTTCGAGCGAGTGCTCGTCACCGTCGCGCGCGAGCGTGCAAGGCTCGACCTCGAGACGCGCGAGGTGCTGGAGCCGATCCTCAGGCTCGACTGCTTCGACCACCACGAGCTGTTCGTATCGTTCGAGTCAGAGCTCGCTCTCGCTTTTCCGGTCCGCCCGCGGTTCATCGACGAACCTCCCGATTACCAGCAGACGCTCACGCACGCGACGCCGCTCTCGCTGCTGGTGCTCGCGCTTCATTTCAAGCTCGTCACGCAACAGCACTACCTCGCATGTCTGCGCGGGGACGAGGCGCTCGAACCACACTTCGTCCGGTTGCTCAGGGACCACTGGACGATGGAGTGCGGGGCGACGCGAACGTCAAGCTCGGCTCTCGCGATCCAGGAGGCGCTGGCGAACGCGCTGCGTGGACGCGTTCCTTCGGCGCTACGCGACTACCGCCTCCTCGTCTTCGCGTGCGACGACGTCCTGCGTCGCCAGGCCGAGCTCGACGTCGATACGTTCGCGCGCGTGCGCTCGAAGCCGCTCGCTGCTTCGGATCGCGCGGCGGTGGTAGAGGCCCAGATCGCCGCCCACCGAAAGACCTTCCTCACCGTGGGGATCGCGAACGTGGCCTTCGTCTACGCGATGCGGAACCTGGGGCCGACTGCGCCGGCGATGCTCGCGGGCATCGTCTCCGCGCTCGCTTCGCGCTGACGTTGGCAAGCGTGGCGCTCGCGCCAGGTGTGCGCCGGCGCCCCAAGTCGTGACAAATTGCGACGCGACGCCCAGTGGGCACGCCTCCAAGCGCGGCATTCAAGCGGCATGCGATCTGCAGCGTGAGCTCCGCCATGACAGAGCGTCAAATCCTGGTGGTCGATGACGAGCAGGAGACCTGCGAGCTGCTGGAGATGGTGCTGAAGCGCGAAGGCTATGCGGTCACGACGAGCACGTCGGCGCACCGTGCTCTCGAGCTCGTCGGCCTCCAGGATTTCGACCTCGTCCTCACGGATCTCACGATGCCCGAGATGGGCGGTCTCGAGCTGTGCGAGCGCGTCCTCGGAACGCGCCCCAACGTTCCCGTAGTCGTGATCACCGGGCAGGGCAGCCTCGAGAGCGCCATCGGCGCCATCCGCGTGGGCTCCTACGACTTCATCACGAAGCCGGTCGACGCGAAGCTCCTCGTCGTCACCGTCGCTCGCGCCATCCAGCATCGCGGCCTCGAGGACGAGGTGAAACGCCTCCGGTCCTCCGCTCCCGTCGAGGACGCCGCGCTCGACAACGTCGTCGGCATGAGCTCGGCGATGCGCCGCGTGTTCGGTCTCGTCAGCCGCGTCGCCGACAGTGACGCGGGCGTTCTCATCCACGGCGAGACGGGCACCGGCAAGGAGCTCATCGCTCGCGCCATCCACGATCGGAGCCGTCGCAAGGACGGTCCGTTCGTCGCCATCAACTGCGCGTCGATCCCCGCCAACCTCCTCGAGAGCGAGCTGTTCGGTCATGAGCGAGGCGCCTTCACGGACGCCAAGCAGCAGCGCATGGGCCTCTTCCTCCAGGCCGACGGCGGCACACTGTTCCTCGACGAGATCGGCGAGCTCCCCCTCGAAGTCCAGCCGAAGCTCCTTCGCTCGCTCCAGGAGCGCAAGGTGCGTCCGGTCGGCTCGAACAAGGAGACCCCGTTCGACGCGCGCGTGCTCACCGCGACGAACCGCGTGCTCGAGGACGAGGTCTACGAGCGACGCTTCCGCGAAGACCTCTTCTACCGTATCAACGTCGTGAAGATCGACGTTCCCCCGCTGCGCGAGCGTGGTGGTGACGTGCTCCATCTCGCGCGTCACTTCCTCAAGCAGTACGCCACGCGGCACGGCAAGGGAGAGCTCGACCTCACGCCCGCCGCCGCCGAGAAGCTGATGAGCTACTCCTGGCCGGGTAACGTCCGCGAGCTCGAGAACTGCATCGACGGCGCGGTGGCTCTGGCGCGCGCGGAGCGCATCGAGCTCGACGATCTTCCGGAGAAGGTCCGTTCCTTCCGCCCCGAGAAGTTCGTCGTCTCGGCCAATCAGCCCGAGGAGATCGTCACGATCGACGAGCTCGAGAGACGCTACATCCTGCGAGTGCTGTCGCTCGTCGGTGGCAACAAGTCACGCGCCGCGCAGGTGCTCGGCTTCGATCGCCGAACGCTCTATCGCAAGCTCGAACGGTACCAATCGGGAAGCGCACCCCCGTCGGACGCCTCTCCCGCGAGGCTGTAGCGCTCAGCTGTGCGTGTGACGGTCGTGGAGGACGACCGTAGGTAGCACTTCGAAGTCGCCGGAGCCGGTCGCATCCACGACCTTCGCATGCCGGTAGCCGAGCTTCATGTGCATGAGGCCGTTCGTCCGACCTGGCGTCGTGAGCGCAAACCCGAGCTGCCCCCAGCGACCCGCGGTGACGGCATCGCCATAGGGCATCACCGCGAGCTGGCACCCGCTACCCAGCGTGTCGCAGAGCCGGCGGACCGCCGCGAAGTCGAGGTTCTTCTGCTGGTGCGCCGCGTCGATCTCGATGCTCTCGACGTAGAGGAGATCGATCCCCGCGCCCTCGGCGAAGTCGTCCTTGTACCAACCTTCCGAGAAGTACGTGTCGACGAGCGCCTCGAGCTTCGTGCCCGCGAGTGCGGGATAGAGATCGCCCAGCGCGTCTGCGATCTCGCCCACGTGAACGATGCCGACGCGAGCGACTCCGCAGGTCGCGCGGGCGTCGTTCTGGATGAGGACGTCGAGCCAGGTGACGTAGCTCGCGTCGCCCGCCGATTGATCGAGCTCGATGCTGCCGCAGATCGTGAGCTTCATGAAATCAACGCTCTCAGGCCGCCTCTGCCCGGTCAATTCGGGCGACAACCTCTGGTGCATTTTTGCCACAAGTGTCGCAGCAGCGAGGCAAAGCGACTCAGAAACTGCGGCAAGTGACCTCATCGCTGCGGCCGGTTGTTGCGGGGCCCTCCCGTAACGTCGCGCCGTGGCAAGGCAAATTGCATGCAATCTGCATGCAGTCGGGATTCACCGCCGTACGGCCCGGCCAGCCGTCAAGCCGAGGCGCTTCGCCACAAACCGACGTTCAGCGCGGCTTTTCGAGCGAGCTGTGCGCCGCGCTCGCGACGAGGGCCGCGAGCGCGCGCTCGTCGACGTCGGGACCGAGCCGGAGGACCTCCGCGCCGATCGCGACGCACCTGTCGGCGAGCCCCTCGTCCTCTTCCTTGCGCAGGTTCGAAGGCACGATGACGAGGTGAGGCATCACGACGGGCATCCGCTCGAGCGCCGGAGCCACGTGCTTCACGCGGATCACGCGGAAACCCGCGTCGTCGAGCAGCGTTACGCAGGCGCCGGCGGTGCGGTCGTCCAGGGCGACGAGCATCGCCGTCGCGACGTCCATGCGGGGCATCGTCTGGGACATGCTGAATGAGACTACACCACCCCGGAGCATCGTGTGGCACCGGCAGGCCCTTAAAGATTCGCGCCGTCGTGCCGTTCGATCCATTGCCATGCAAGAAGAAGAACGCCGACGCGACACTCGAGCTCGGATCTCTCTGCCCGCGCGGGTCGTTCGCCGCGGCGGCGACGAAACCATCGAGATGCTCGACGCGAGCTTTCGCGGGCTCTTCGTCCGGATGGACAACCCTCCGCCGGAACGGCAGCTCCTCAAGCTCGTCGTCAATCTCGACAAGGACCGCGCGCTCGAGATGCACGCCGTCGTCGTCCGCCTGGTGATCGACCCGGTCGGACGCTGGGGCGTCGGCCTGCGCTTCTTCGCGCTGAACGGACAGGAGCGCGCCGAATGGGAGCGCTACGTCAGCTCGGCTCTCCTCAAGCGCGCCCGCGCGGCGTAGGCGCCGCTTCAATCACTTCTCGATCAGGTCGACCCGCCACGGAACGCTCGTCGCGTGCTCGACGGCCTTGATCTCGACGGAGTAGCGCTGGCCCTTCACGAAGGGGACCTTTCCCGCGTTGCCGCCGCCGAGGAGGACCGTCTGTCCGGCGACTTCGACCTTGAGCACCACCTTGCCGTTGAAGTTCAGCTGCATCGACGTCGAGGTCGGGGCGAGCGTGAACGTGAGGAAGTCGGACTCGCTGTTCGGCTGGATCGCTCCGCAGCGCGTGGGGGCAAGCGTGTTTGCGTTGTCCTTGCCGTCGTTGGGCTCGACCTCGGGAGTGCACGTCCCGCTGTCGACGGAAGCATCGGGAACGCCGCTGGTTCCGCTGGATCCGCTGGTTCCGCTGGTTCCGCTGGTCCCGCTGGTCCCGCTGGTTCCGCTGGTTCCGCTGGTTCCGCTGGTCCCGCTGGACGGCTGAGTGTCGAGGACCTCCTGGGATGCCGCACCCCCACACGCCGCCGCGAGGCCGAGGCCGACCACGATCACACGAAGCTGCAGAGGTCCCGAGCTCATCGTCCTCGATCATAGCGCACCCCACGGGGTGTGGCCCGCTAGGTCTTTGTCGCGTGGCCCGCTCATGTAGGCTAGCGGCCATGCACGGGCGCCGACCGCCAATCGCCAGCGATCCCGGAGCCATCGTGCTCGACAGCAGCGCGCTCGTCGAAGACGACGACAGCGTCTCGATCGCCGAGGATCGGGCATCGATCCTCGGTGCGGCCGTCAACGCGCGTACGGCCTCGATGCTCACCGGCACCCACGGTGTCGTCGCGCCGCCGCTGGACCGCGCAGCGATCGCGCTTCCGTCCGCTCGTGACCTCCTCGACGCGCCGCAAGGCGACGCGTTCGAAGACGTCGCAGGAGAAAGCACGACCGTCGCGCTCCTCCGCGCGCGCGCGGCGTCGCTCGCCGACGGCTCGGACCCGGTGGCGATGATGCGCGCGGAGCTCGCGCTGGCGCAGGCCGCGCTCGCGGAGCACGGCGCTGACGTGGCCGTCGCGTCGGCAACGCGTGCCGCCTCGCTCGTCGAGCACGCACCGGCGGTGCATGCGCTCCTCCGCACGCTCTCCGCGGGTCGAGAGCCTGCCTCCATCGAAGCGCAGCTCGCGCACGTCGAGCATCTCGTCGCGCATGTCTCCGATACGCTCGTGCGCGCCGACTTCCTCGCCGAGAAGGCCAGGCTGCTCGAGGCGCGCAGCGGCGCCTCCGCCGAGTCGGCCACGGCGTATGTCGCCGCGCTCGCGCTCGTTCCCGACCACCCCGGCGCACTTGCCGGTCTCGAGGCGACGCTCGAGACGACGGAGCGTTGGTCGGAGCTCGCAGCATTGCTGGGGCGTCTCGCGGGGCTCGCCGGCGAGCCGGGACCTTCCGCGTGGCTCCACGTCGAGCGCGGAATCATGCTCGACCGCCGCCTCGGTGACGCCGGCACCGCGGTCGCCGCCTTCGAGCGCGCGCTCGAGCTCGAACCGGGGATCGGACCGGTTCGCCGGGCCTTCGTCGATCACGCGGTCGCCCACCGAGACGAGGCGCGGCTCGCTTCGCTGCTCGAGTCCGAGGCGGCGCTCGAGAGGAACACGGCCCGCGCGACCTGCCTCGAGCTCGATGGTGCGCGCGCATGGCTCGCGGTGGGCGACGAAGCGCGCGCGACGAAGCTCCTCGAGCATGCCCATATGCGGGCGCGCACGGGCAAGCTCGCGGATACGCGGGTAGCGAGCGAGCTTGCGCGCCTCCTCGAGAAGGCGGGCCGTCACGGCGATGCGCTTCGCGTCCGCAAATCGGCGCTCGCCATGGTCTCGGGGCCGCGTGTCGAGCTGCTCGCGCTTCGTGCGGTCGCCGCCACGGCGGAGCGTGCGGGCGAGCTTACCGAAGCCGTGCTCGCGCTCGAGCGTGCCCGCGTTCTCGACGCGGACGACGCCACGATCCTCGAGGAGCTCGATCGCCTCCTCGTCGCGGCTGGACGCCACGAAGCCCGCGCCGTGCTGTGGATGCGCGAGGCCGCACTCGCCGATGACGCGCGAACGAAGACGCGCGCGCTGCTCGTCGCTGCCGACGCGGCGGCCGATGCGGGGCGCGAGGTCGATGCCGCGCGGCACCGCGAGGCCGCGTGGATCGCGGATCCGTCGGCGCCGGGCGTCTTCGACGCGCTCGCGGAGCGTCTCGTCCCCGCGGGCTCCGCCGAGAGCGTCGCCGCGCGCGTCGAGCTCTATGCGAAGGCGGCCGAACGCACCTCGGACGTCGGCCGTCGACTCCACTACCTCGAGAAGATTGCGTGGCTATGGGACGACGTCGCGGGCGACCCCGCTCGCGCGTCGCAGGCCTACGAGGACGTTCTCGCCGTCGACCCACGCCGTCGCAGCGCGATCGCGGGACTCGCCTCGGCCGCAGCTCGCGCGCGGGACGGAACGAAGCTCGCACGTGCGCTTCTCGCGGAGGCCGAGGTCGTAGAGAGCGACGAGGCCAAGACGGAGGTCCGCCTGCGCGCGGCCGAGGCGCTCTGCGAGGTCGATCCGGAACGTTCGCTCGCGCTCGCCGAGGCGGTGGCGAAGAGCAAGCACGGATCGCTTGCGATGCGTGCGCGCGAGCTCTCCACGCGCCTCCACGCCTCGGCAGGGCGCTGGGAGCTCGTTTCGACCTCGCTCGCGGAGCGACGTCGCGTCGAGCCGAGGAAGAGCGCGAAGGTCGCCCTCGCGATCGCGGAGGCGGCGGTGTTCGCCCAGCGCCTCGCAGATCCAGAACGCGCGCTCGTCACGCTCGAGGAGGCTCGCGAGCTCGCGACCGATGATCCCGCGATCGGATCCGCGATCGTCGCTTCGCTCGAGACGAAGGGCGACGACGAGGCGCTGCGAGGCTGGCTCGAGCGTCTTGCGGCCGACGCCCCCGACGCGGACGCGCGGGCGGCGTACCTCGTCCGCGCTGCGGAGATTGCCGAAGGCAAGCCGGGCGGCGACGAGGAGGCCGTACGTCTCTACGTGCTCGCGCGCAGCGCTGTGGCCACGGGCCAGATCGCCGCCGGGGTCGTCGACGAGGGACACCGCCTCGTCGAGGAGCGCCTGCTCCGGCTCGGTGCACGCGCCGCAGCGCTTCCCGCCGAGGAGGGAAAGCTCGTTCCACCGCTCCTCGCGGCTACGCGCTCGCTCGACGGCGGGCAACCTGCCGACCGCACGGCGGCGGAGACGCTGCTCGGCTCCGGTGCTCGTGATTTCGTGACGCTCAGGGTCGCCGAACGGCTGGCGCGCGCGGCCCGCTCTGCTCCGCAGCTTGCCAATGCGCTGGCATTCGCGGCGGACGTCACGAGCACGACCCTCGCTGCGCGTGCGCTCATGGCGCTTGCATCGCTCGTCGCGTGGAAGCTGCCCGAAGGAGGCGATCTCGCGCCCTGGGATCGCTTGCTCGCCCTCGGGACGCGGGACGCCGTAGTCCTGGACGATCTCGTGCGCCGCGCGCGCGCAACTTCGGACCCGCGGGCGGTCGACCTCGCGATCGAGGCGACGCGTCGAAGGCTCGAAGGCGCCGCGGACGACACCGAGCGCGTCGCTCTCCACAACGAGCTCTCGCGACTCCAGCACGGCAAGGGTGCGTCGCGCGACGCCGCGCAGTCCGCGCGACACGCGCTGGTCCTCGATCCGTCGAGCGCGTATGCGGCCATCCTCCTCGCTCACGCGGCTGCGAAGATCGGTGACCGCAGCTCCGCGGTGATCGCGGCACGCACGCTCGCCGACGTCGTTCGCTCGAAGCCGGCGCGCGCCGCCCTCCTCCGAGACGCAGCCGACCTCTCCGTGGCCGAAGGCGATGCCGTCACCGCCGCCGAGCTGCTCGAGCGGGCGCTCGAGGCCGACCCTGATGCCGTTCTCGTGGCCGCGAGGCTCGCTCAGCTGCAGACGCAGCGAGGCGCGTGGGGAGACCTCGCGCGCGCGCTCCGGCGAGGTCTCTTCGCTGCACGGTCGGCGGAGGCCGTCGTGCCGATGGCGTCGGAGCTCGCCGAGGTCGCAAAGGTGCACCTTCGCGATCCGGTCCTCGCGATCGAGGCGCTCGAGCGCTCGCGCGAGGTCGCGCCCGAGCACGTGCCGACGCTCTTCTTGCTCGCCGAGCTCCACATCGGCCAGCGCACCTGGGACGAGGCGCTCCGCGCGCTCGCCGGCGTCGTCTCTTGCACGTCGGAGCGCGGAGAGAAGATCGTCGCACGCGTCGGCCGCGCCAGCATCCTCGGCCGCGTTCTCGGTCGTCCCGCGGACGCCGAGATCGAGCTGCGAGCTGCGCTCGAGGACGACCCGCACGAGCTCCGCGCGCTGCGTGCGCTCCTCGCACTGGAGGTGCCGGGTCGCCAGCTCGAATCGAAGGAGCGCGCCGAGCTTCTCTCGCGGCTCGTCGTCGCCGAGACACGCCCGGCGGAGCGGCTCGCCGCGCTGCTCGACCTCTCTCGCGTCCGTCGAGAGCTCGGAGACGAGGGCGGCGCCGAGGGCGCGCTCGTCG
>JANXVA010000292.1 GCA_025351875.1 Myxococcales bacterium
CGTCGGTCGGCGAGCCGGCCGGGGCGCTGCCGTCCTTGGAGCTCGAGCTCGAGGTCGATGCGACCGCCGAGTCGGCATCCTCGCGCTCGCGCTCCGCACGAAGGACGCGCTCGACCTCGTCGTTCATCTGGAAGCGCACCATCTTCGACCACATCACGAGGTCAGCGCGGAGCGACCAGAGCGGGTGCTTGAAGGACGCGGGCTTGTTGCCCTCCACGAAGAAGTGACTGATCCACGCCGGCCCGTAGCCGACGACCGGCGCCACCGCGAGGAGCCAGCGACGCTTCGTGAGGAGGCCGCCGGCGACGCACGCCATCGCGCCCGTCGTCCCGATGAAGTGCAGGATCCGCGTGGACTTCTTCTGGTGCTCCTTCACGTAGAAGGGCCAAAATTCGTCGAAGCTCTGGAAGTCCTGCTTGCTCATGGGTCACCTCGGAGAACGAAAGAGGCCCAAGTGTGACGACCCTTGAGCCCCTTGTCCAGCCGCGCGATGTTCGGATTCGTCCCTCACCTCACCCGCGCCTTCGGCGCTGACCCCTCACTGGCCGGGCGAGAGCGTCAGCGGATACGTGACCGTAGCCACGCCGCCTTCGGGCGCGGGGAACGAGAGCGAGTTGAAGCTGCGGACGACGCAGGCGACGACGTTCTGGTCCGGCAGATCCGAGCCGGCGTCCGAGGACTGCATCACGGAGCCGTCGCGGCCGATGACGAACTTCGTCGAGATGCGACCGGTGAGGCTCGGGTTGCCGCGGAGGCCGCCCTCGTAGCAGAGGCGGAAGCGACCGAAGTTCTGCCGAACGATGCGCTGGATGACCTCCGCGGGGAGGCGGCCGTTCGACTCGATGGTCGGGTTGCGGAGGATCGGCGCCTTCGCGACGTGACCGCCGCCGCCCGGGCCGTGGCCGATGCCGATGCCGCTCTTGTCGCCGGGGCCGAAGCCCGAGGGGCCGGTGCCGCCGCCGCCGCCGCCGAGGGTGTTCACGTGGTCGAGGCCGACGCCCTGGCCGGTGCCGCCGCCGCCCTCACCGTTGCCCGAGAGGCCGAGGCCGGTGCCGAACGCGTCGCCGATGGTCGGGCTGAACATGTCGCCCATTGCGGAGCTCTCGGACGAGCCCTTCGGCGGATCCTTCGCCCAAGGCGACGTGGGGGCGTTGGGGTCGACCGGCATCGACGAGGCGAGGAGGCCGGCCATGCCGAAGTTCTGCGCGAGCCGGAGCTCCTCCCGCTTGGAGAGCGACGACGTGGTCTCGCCGCCCTTGACCGCGATGTGGCCGGGCTTCGCGACGACCTTGTTCTGGCCGGCCGCGCCCTCGGGCCCCTCGTGGCGCTCGCCGGTGCTGCCGCCACCCGCGGCCTCGCCGCCCGTGAGCTCCTTCGGCTGTTGCTCGGTTTCGCGCTCGGCGGACGCGCTGAGGAACTTCTGCATGAGCATCATCTGGTCGCGATCCATCGGGTCCGTATCGTCGGCCGACATCTTCGGCATGAACATCGCGAGCGAAGCAACGATGGCCGCATGGCCGAGGAAGGAGAGACCGACGAAGCCCGTCGCGCCGCCCGCGAGGGTGGCGAGGAAACCGATGGGGGCGACCTTGCCCGCGCGGACGGTCCCGATCTCGAACGTGATCGGCTCGCCCGTCGTGCCGTCGGCGCGCTGGGCGCCGACCTCGAGGGTGACCGACATGCCGTACGCGAGGGGGAGCTCGGAGGCGCCCGCGAGCTCGGTCGACGCGTGCATGGTGGCCGTGTCGAGCGACTGGGCCTCGGCGCCGCGCATCGTGAAGTGACCGCGAGCGCCGCGCGGAACGACGACGTAGGTGCCCGTGGCGCGGGAGACGACGATGGGGGCGCGCGTCGCTCCGAGGACGTCCTCGGGGAGCGCGAGGTCGGAGTCGTCACCGACGTAGAAGCTCTTGCCGCTCGCGAGGTGCTTCACGGAGAGCACCTGGGTCCCCCAGCGCACCGTCACCTCCACCGCATCCACGTGCGACTCGACCTCGTCCGCGGAGACCGGCGGTCCGCTCTGCACGAGCGCGAACGAGGCCTCCGAGTCCCGAGCCTGCGCGACCGCCTGGCTCACGCCGAGCGTCTCGCGCGCCGGGAGAAAGACGTTGGAGAGGTCGAAGCGGGGGGCGAAGGCGTGGGTGGTCATGGCTTTTTACGAGCTTCCGGGGCGACGTCCGTGAGGGCGCCTGCAGGGGTTTGGGGTGTCGACCGATCCGGCGCTGGGTCCTGGTTTCCCAGGGCTTCAGCGTTCCCCGCATCGTGTCTCGCCGTGAATGACAGGGCGGCGGGAGAAAGGTTCCCGGGGTGGTGCGCGAGAAAGCCGTCACCCGATTGGATGACCCATCCAAGGTGTGTATTTAAGATTTGACTTAATTTAGTCTCAGATTTATTAAAGAACCCGTGGTCACCTTCACGGCCCTCGCCGACCCCAAGCGACGTCGCATCGTCGAGCTCCTTGCTACCGGCGAGATGGCCGCGGGCGAGATCAACAAGCACTTTCGCGTGAGCGGCCCGGCGATCTCCCAGCACCTCAAGGTCCTCCGCGAGGCGCACCTCGTCCGCGTGCGCGTCGACGCGCAGCGCCGCGTCTACTCGCTCGACCCGAAGGGCCTCGACGAGCTCGAGGAGTGGCTGATGGGTATCCGCAAATTCTGGAGCGGCAGGCTCGACGCTCTCGAGCGCGCGCTACGCGCCGACCTCCCCCCCGAGAGCAAGAAGAGGAAGCCATGAACGATCGAGGCAAGAACGGCACGCTCGTCGACTCCACCACCGTGCGCTTCGCGCGTCTCCTCCCCGGTCCCATCGAGCGCGTATGGGAGCACCTCACGCGCCCCGAGCTGCTCTCGACCTGGCTCTGCAAGACCGCTTCGATGGAGGTCCGAAGCGGCGGCCGCGTCGAGCTGACGATGGACCACGGCGACGAAGGACTCCCCGAGAGCGTGAAGGAGAAGATCGTCGACGCCGACAAGGTCACGCCCGTCGTGCACGGGACCATCACGCGCCTCGAGCCGGGCCGCGCCCTCGCGTACACGTGGGAAGATCTGATCGGCGCGACGGCGGCGGTCAAGTCGGAGGTCAGCTTCGAGCTCGAGCCGCGGGGCGACGAGGTGCTCCTCGTTCTGACGCACCGCCGCGTCGACGTGAAGTACCTCCCGCAGGTACTCGCGGGCTGGCACACTCTGCTCGACGTGCTCGAGATGCGCATGCGTGACTCGGCGCAGTTCCGCTTCATGGATCGCTTCGAAGCGAACCTCGCGCTGTATCCTGCGAAGGCTTGAAGAAGATCATCCTCGGCGACAACCTCGCAGGGCTCGCAAGACTCCCCGACGCGTTCGCCTCCGTCGTGTACGTCGACCCGCCGTTCAACACCGGCAAGGTGCAGAAGCGCGACCGCATCAAGGCGACCTCCACGACGGGCGACCACGACCCTGGTGACCGCGGCGGCTTCGGCGGCCGTCGCTACAACGTCGAGCGCGTGGCGAGCAGCACGTACACGGACTCGTACGACGACTTCGAGGCCTTCCTCATGCCGCGCATCGAGGCGTCACTGCGCTGCCTGACGAAGAACGGCTCGCTCTTCGTGCACCTCGACTACCGCGAGGTCCACTACATCAAGGTCGCTCTCGACCGCCTCCTCGGCCGCGAGTGCTTCGTCAACGAGATCATCTGGGCCTACGACTACGGCGGCCGCCCGAAGAACCGGTGGCCCGCCAAGCACGACACGATCCTCTGGTACGCACGCGACCCGGACGACTACATCTTCGACTACGACGCGATCGATCGCATTCCGTACATGGCGCCGGGCCTCGTGGGCCCCGAGAAGGCCAAAGTCGGCAAGACGCCCACGGACGTCTGGTGGCACACGGTGGTGCCGACGAGCGGGAAGGAGAAGACGGGCTACCCGACGCAGAAGCCGCTGGGCGTCCTCTCGCGCGTCGTGAAGGTGCACTCGCGCGAGGGCGACGTCGTCCTCGATTTCTTCGCCGGCAGCGGCACCACCGGGGAGGCCGCCGCAAACAATGGCCGCGGCTTCGTTCTGATCGACGAGAACCCGGACGCGGTCGCCATCATGCAACGCCGCCTCGCCGCCCACAGCCCCGACCTCCTCGACCTCCGCCCGAGCGCCGCGACGACGTGACAGGAGACGAGAGCGCGCCGTGACCCGTCAGGGCCGACTCACGCGACCGATCTCGACGCGACCGTACACGTACGTGATGTCGCGCCCGAACGTCCCCGCGGGATCGAGGCCACGGATGCGGAGGTGACGCGTGTCACCGATGCGCGCGACGTCGGGCAGCGCCATCGCCTGGCCCACCTCCTCGGACGAGATGAGCGTGGCGCGCCCCTCGAACGTTCGCCCGACCGCGAGCGCGCAGGTCGGCGCACCGACGGTGTTGCAACCGAGGATCATCACGAGCTCCTCGTTCGCGACGGGCGACCACTTCCACGCCTTTGCGAAGTGGTTGGCCGCGGTCCCGATCGCGGGCCGGAGCACGGGCTCCCAGGCCTCGTGGAGCTCCTCGGGGTTGCCGACCGTCTGGAAACCGGGCGTGCCCTTCACCGTGAGCTGGACTGCCCCTTCGTTGCGCGCGCCGGCGCAACATCGCAGGCCCATCGTGGGCGACTTCTTCCCGGTCGGACGACCGATGGCGTTCGCGCAGCGCGCGACGAGCTCGCCCGCGACCGCGTTTCCACCGCGCAGGACTCCGAGCGCCTTGTCCTTCGAGCCGCGTCCCCATGAGCTGTCGGTCCACTCCCAGACGCCGCCGTGCATGTCGGCCGGGCCGAAGCCGCTCTTGCAGCCGGCGTGCTCGCCGCTGGGACGGCGCGCGGCCTCCTCGGACGAGACGCCCGTACCGCAGGCGGCGGCGCGGTACGCATCGCCGTACTCGTAGGACGTGTTCGAAGGCCCCTTGCACGAGCGCTCCCATTCGAGCTCGGTGCAGAGCCGCTTGCCCTTCGCGACGCAGAGCTGCTCGGCCTCGTCACGCGTCACGTTGGTGGTGGGGATCGCTCCGGGCTCGTTCGGATACGGGAGCAGATCGATGTAGAATCCACCCATCTCGACCGGCTGACCGGCGGGTTCTTCGTCGGCAACGCGCGGGACGCGGTCGGCAGGCGTACCGACGCGCAACGTGCCGGGCGGAACCCACGTCATGCCGGTGCGCGGCGCTCCCGAGTCCCCCGCGGCCGAAGCGGGTCGGATCACGATCGCGCCCTGCGCACCGCCCGAGTCCGACGCCGAGCCGCTGCTCGGATCGGGCGCGCGACGGCAGGACGAGCAGCCGCCCAGCGACACCGCGAGCACGACGAAGCAGACGGCGAGGACCGAAGCGGACGGTCTCACTCGCCCTTCTCGCCCAGTCCCTCGCGGAGCCCGAGCTCCTTCATCTTCAGCTGCAGCCCCTTGCGCGAGATCTTGAGGAGGCGCGCCGCATGCGTGACGTTGCCGCTCGTCTGCTTGAGGGCGCGGCTCACGAGGTCGCGTTCGAGCCGGCTCATGGCGACCTTCACATGCTCCTTGAGGCCGCCCTCGGCCGAGAGCGGGATGTCCGAGCCTGAAGCGTCGGACGTGGGAGGCGCGACCGAGCCCGCGTTGCCGCGGAGCTCGCCCGGCAGATCCTCGACGCGGAGCTTCTGCGCATCGCAGAAGAGCACCGAGCGCTCCATCACGTTCTCGAGCTCGCGGATGTTGCCTGGCCATCCGTACGCCGAGAGGATGTCGCGCGCTTCGGGCTCGACGCCGGTGACCTGCTTCTTGAGCCGCTCGTTGAACTTCGCGAGGAAGTGCTCGACGAGCAGGGGGATGTCCGTATCGCGCTCGCGGAGCGCGGGCAGTCGGATCGACACCACGTTGAGCCGGTAGAAGAGGTCTTCACGGAAGCCGCCCGCGGCGATGAGCTTCTTGAGATCTCGGTTCGTCGCCGCGACGAGACGCACGTCGACGTGGATCGTCTTGATGCCGCCGACGCGCTCGAACTCGCTCTCCTGGAGCGCGCGAAGGAGCTTTACCTGCATCTCGACGGGGATCTCGCCGACCTCGTCGAGGAAGAGGGTGCCGCCGTTCGCGAGCTCGAAGCGACCGGGCTTGCTCGACACGGCGCCGGTGAACGCACCACGCTCGTACCCGAAGAGCTCGCTCTCGATGAGCTCCTTCGGAATCGCCGCGCAGTTCACCTTGATGAACGGCTTGTCCTTGCGCGTGGAGTGCTCGTGCAGCGCGCGCGCGACGAGCTCCTTGCCGGTGCCGCTCTCGCCCGTGATGAGCACTGTGGTCGGGCTGTCGGCGACGCGCTCGAGCACCGCATAGAGATCCGTGAGCCCGGGGGACTGGCCGATGATCCCGAAGCGAGCGCCCGGCTCGTTCTTCGCCTTGCCGACAGGCTCGGTGGTCGCCTCTTCCTGTGCGAGCTGGCGCGTCTTCAGCGCCTTCGCGACGACCTGGCGGACCTCGTCCTTGTCGAAGGGCTTGGTGAGGTAATCGAACGCGCCGAGCTTCAGCGCCTCGACCGCGGTGTCGACGGTGCCGTGCGCCGTGATCATCACGATTGGAAGGTCGGGCTGTTCGCGCAGCGCATCGCGGAGGAGCATCATCCCGTCGACCTTGGGCATCTTCAGGTCGGTGACGACGAGATCGATGTGGTGCTCGCGGAGCATCGTGAGGCCTTGCTCGCCGTCCTCGGCGAGCATGACCTCGTAGCCGTCACGTGAGAGCTGGGCGGCGAGGATCTTCCGCAGGTTCGGCTCGTCGTCGACGATGAGGACCTGCTTTTTCTCGGGCAACACGGCGGTATCCTAGCCGACCTTCGGGAAGCTGTGTCGTGTGAGTCACACGACCTACTACAGCGACAGCTCGTAGAGCTTCACCATGTCCTCGCGCGTGCATGTGCGGGGGTTGCTGCGGTGGCAGGCATCTTCCATCGCCTTGTCGGCGAGCTTCGGAATGTCGGCCTTGGTGATGCCTTCGGCCGCCAGACCGCTCGGCAGCCCGATCTTCTCGCGGAGCGCGCGGAGAGCATTCGAGAGGCTCGTCGCCGTGAGGTCGACCGTGCGCCTGACCCGCTCGATGCGGTCCGGCACGGCGTGGTTGTTGAAGTCGCAAACCGCCGGGAGGCAGAGGGCGTTCGCGAGGCCGTGGTGGAGGTTCTTCTCCGAGGAGAGCGGGTGCGCGAGCGAGTGACAGACGCCGAGCCCCTTCTGGAACGCGACCGCGCCCATCATGGCGGCCTTCATCATCGCGCCTCGAGCGACGAGATCGGCGCCGGCCTCGACGGCGCGCGGGAGGTGCTTCGCGCAGAGCTCGATCCCCGCGAGCGCGATGCCGTCGGCCATCGGGTGATCGCCGTTCGAGAGGTAAGCCTCGATGCAGTGCGTGAGCGCGTCGAAGCCCGTCGCCGCGGTGACGCGCGGCGGCATGGAGACCGTGAGCTCGGGATCGAGGATCGCCGCCTTGGCCAGCAGGAACGGCGAGAAGATGACCGTCTTGCGCCCTGTCGCCTCGAGCGTGATGACGCCGGAGCGGCCGACCTCGCTGCCCGTGCCCGCGGTGGTCGGGACGTTGATGATCGGCGGGATGTTCGAGGTGATGTGCGCGTCACCGCCGATCGCGTCGTCGTACTCCTCGAGGGGGCGCTCGTGCGTGACCTTGAGCGCGATGAGCTTGCCCGCGTCGAGCGGAGAGCCCCCACCGACGGACACGATCACGTCCGCGCCGTGAGAGCGGAACGCGGCGACACCCTCGACGACATTCTTCAACACCGGATTGGGGTCCACGCGATCGAAGATGGCGGCAGGGACTCCCGCGTCCTCGAGGACCTTGCGGACCTTCTCGGCGATACCGGCCTTCACGACGCCGGGGTCGCAGACGATCAGCGCGCGCGTGGCGCCGATTCGCTGCACGTGAGCGGCGAGCGTCTTGATGCTGCCGCTGCCAAAGACAACGGTGGTGGGAAAGCTCCAGGTGACAATCGACATGAGGCGTGGAGGGTAGACCGGCCTCGGCCCGGTCCGCTAGAGCCGCCGCTCAGAACGCGAGCTGCGTGCGAAGCAGGACGGCGTTCTCGACGTCGCGAGCGTCGCGGACCGCTCCAGACAAGAACGTGGTCCGCGCGAAATCGGCGACGATCTTGAGCTGAGCCATGGGGTACCAGTTGAGCCCGGCCGCGACCTCGAACGCGTCGCGGGCCGATTTCGTCGGGTCGGCGAGCTGAGAAAAGGCGCGTCCGTCGAGGTGCAGCTCGGTAGCGCGCACTGCGACCTCGACGGCGCCCATGTGCCCCTGGTCGAGGTCAAGCGGCCGCGTGAGGATCGGTCCGTCGAAGGCCGCATCCTCACCGGTGACGAGGAGCGAGGCTGTCGCGTTCCACGCTGAGTTGTGGAGCAGGCGCGACTGTCCGGCACGCGCCACGCGCTCCTGCGTGGTGACGACCTCGCCGAGGAGCGCGAGAGGTCCGATCGGCCAGTAGAGGTGTGCGGTGCTCCGTGCGTGGAGCCCGGCCGCGATGGACGTGCCCGCGGGCGGCGCGCCGGCGGCGCTGTCCTGAAGATACGAGAAGAGCGTGTTCTGACCGAACGTGCGGTAGCCCGCGAGGTAGGGGCTCGCCGCCGTGCCCGTCTTCTCGCCGCGGGTGATCGCGAAGCCGAGCCGCAGGCCGCGAACGGCCTTCGTGCGCGTCTGCGCGAACGGTCCGACCTCGAGACGCGCGGCGACCTCCTTCGAGTCGTCCACATCGCCCTCCGAGATCCCGTTGTCGGGCACGCCGTTGAAGACGCCGACGCTGTAGCCGAGGATCCCCGCCCAGAGATCGCCGTGCAGCTCGACGCCGAGGTCACGATTCGGCGCGAGCGCCGTCGGGTACGCGCGCTCGCCGAAGACGATGGCCGCGTCGTTCTGCAGCCGCTCGAGCGCGAAGGGGGGCTTGGCCTTTCCGACCCGAAGCCGGAGCGCGTCGCTGGCGCGGACGTCGAACCAGGCGTCGTAGAGGACCGTCCGGCCCTCGGCAAAGTCGGGCATCACGCGGAACGTCACGACGCGCGCGACCTTCCCCTCGACGTAGAGACGGGCGCGACGGAAGAGGAACTGATCGGTGAGCTTGTGCT
>JANXVA010000373.1 GCA_025351875.1 Myxococcales bacterium
GCGGTGCATGGCGGTGATACCGGACCCAAGGGGGCCGGGGCGGGTGGCCCGTGCCACCCCCGTCACTCGAGCGAGTCGTTCAAGATTCCGCCCGATGGCTCGCAAAGCGGGGGGCGTCGCCCACTACGCCCCGCGTCAGCCCGCATTGCCTCGCGCGGCTTGCTACCCAGCGAGGGCCGTTGCCTCACTAACTCTACTACCCGGCGTAGCGGAAGCCTCCGATCGGGCTTGTGGCAAGAGGCTCAAGCCTTGCTTCCCACGCTCGTCGGCGCGCTCGAGCACCACGGACAC
This sequence comes from Myxococcales bacterium, assembly GCA_025351875.1. Classification (GTDB taxonomy): domain Bacteria; phylum Myxococcota_A; class Polyangia; order Polyangiales; family Polyangiaceae; genus Labilithrix. Next base: position 292 of record JANXVA010000373.1, read on the forward strand.
CTTCGGCTCGATGAAGGCGTGCGGAAGAAGCTGCTCCAGGCAAGCGCAGCCACGACGCTGATCGTCGAGGCGCTCACGCGCCTGCGGACCACCATGCCCTTTCCGTTGCGCGGCTTCGATACGGACAACGCGCACGATGCTCCCTCGGCGAGAACTTCGCACGCACCGTGCAGTGCGACGGCACCAACATCACGACCTTCATCGAGCGTGCCGGCGGCAAGCGGCCGGGTGTTGGGCCCACGGAAGGAGACGCCTCGTCGAAGCGGCGCGCTCCGGCGACGAGATCGCCCTCGAAGGTCTTCGAGTCATCGGCCGCCTGTTCGCCGTGGAGCGCCTCTCCACGCTCGCGGGCGACAACGCCGACCAGCGACGAGCGCGACGGCAGCAGCACACGCGGCCCGTTCCCGAGGAGCTTCGCGCCTGGCTCGACGCGCAGCGCGCCGTCATCCCTCCGAAGACACCGCTCGGCGCCGGGCTCGGATATCTCCATCGCCAGTGGCAGCGCCTCGTTCTCTTTCTCGACGACGGCAACATCGAGGCGACCAACACCGAAATTGCGCTCGCACGGGAACCGCCGACCGTGGTGAGACAAGCCGGTCGACACGACGACACCGACGCAGGGCGCGCGAACAACCGGCGCGTCTAGTTTCACATCGCAGGCGAGGGCAAGCCGAAGCCGTAGAACGCGAGCCCATTCTAGATACCTTTGCCGCAGGCGTGGCTGGGCCCCAACAATGCGTCTCGCGAGGGGGCGACTGTCCGCTAGCCTGGAGCGAGGTTCAGGAAGTGGACGGCTGCTCTCGCCCTTTGCTCGACCGCGACGGGGATCTACGCGGCCTGTTCGTCGTTCGACGGTTCGTCCGACCCCGGTAGCGCGGATGGCGGCGACGACGGCGCAGCGCGAGAGGCGGGCGTTGATGCGGCGGTGTTGGTGGGGGAGGCGGGAGCCGACGTCGTTCAGACCGACGCTGCGACGCTGCCCGCTTACCTCTTGGTATTCTTGTCATCCGAGGAGCACACCGGCCAATTCCCGCCGATCGATGGCGGTTCGGTCCTCACCGGCCTCAGCGGCGCCGATGCACTGTGCCAGCGCCTCGGCGACAACGCGCCAGCGACGAAGGGGCGCCAGTGGGTAGCTTGGCTCTCGACCGACCTCATCGGCGGCGATGCTCGGACTCGCCTTGCGCGCACGGTGTCGGGAGACCTGGTGCACGAGTATCGGCTCGTCGACGGAGTGACCGTCGTCTTTTCGAAGGGCTTCAATTTCGATGTGGTGCTCGAGGGCGGGGCGGCGTCGTTGCCGAGCAAACCGATCTCCGTGACCGAGAACGGGGTCGTGCTGCAGGAGCAGAGCGTGTGGACTGGGACCGTGAACGACGGCAAGGCCAATCCGCCCTACGTCTGCGGAAATTGGAACGTCGACAGGCCTGATGCCTCCATCGGAGCGCTTGGCACGTCGACGTCGGTGGACCTCTGGTCGTTCGCCAGCAGCGCCGTAGAGTGCACCGCGCTTCTGCACCTCTATTGCTTCGAACACCGGCCCTGAGATCGCGGTGCTGGGCGGGCGGCGCGTCTCGCCAACGGCGCGCGTGCGTGAGAGCGTCATTTCGTCTCGTCGACGGCGCGCGACGCGAGGATCGTGTGCACCTTCATGACGAGGTCGGCGGCGCGGACGGGCTTCGCGAGGTGCAGAACTACAACAGCTAGGACACGGCCTGCCTCGCGCGATGAGCGAGAAGGAATGAGGGAGGCGTGCGACGTCCATTGCGGCGCGGTAGTCTCGTCCGCGACGCATGTTCGGCGCGCACGCTCGTCTACGCATGGGAGCGGTGGCCCTCGACTACGATGTCGCGTTGCACCAGCAGTTTCGTGTCGTGGCCGAGCGACGCGAGTCGACGACCTGGGATACGCGTCTCGCCACTCCGAACTCGGGCAGCACCGAGCGCGCCGTCGTCATGCTCGTCCTCGAAGGCGCCGTCACGTGGCACGCTCCCGACGGCTGCACCTTCGACGCGCCGTCCGCGTTCGTCGTGCTCGCCAACCACCTCGAGGGGAAGGGCGGGCGCTGGCCTCGCACGTTCCGCTCGGAGGGCTCGCCGTTCTCGACCGTCGAGGTCCAGGTCGCACCCACGATGCTCGACGCATGCGACCGCCCGAGGCCGATCGAACTCTCCGCGGCTCTCCTCGCTGCGGCTCGCGCCCACACGCGCCTCGTCCATGACGCCGCGGTGCCGGGGCGCGAGCTGCGCGAGCGGACGATCCGCACGCTCCTCTCCACGCTCTACGAACAGGGGCTCACGCGAACAGACCTCTCGACCGAGGTCGAGCCGCTCACGATTCTGGACGAGCAGCTCTGGAGGCTGCTCGCGCCGTTGGTCGAAGACTTCGAGATCTTGCCATCGCTCGAGACGACGGGGGCTCCCGCGGGTCTGTCGGCACGCCAGCTCACGCGGAGGATCGAGTCCTTGCTCGAGCGCCTCGACCTCCCCTGGAGCGGCTGGAGGGAGATCACGCGCGGGTACCGCCTGAAGGTGGCCGTGATGCTGCTCTCGTGCGAGTCGCTCGTGATCGCTGATGTCGCAGCGCGATGCGGCTATTCGAGCGCGGAGGCGCTCGCCCACGCGCTCACGACGGAAGGCCTCCCCCCGCCGAACGAGCTGCGGCGGCGCATCCTCGGCAACCTCGGCTGACCTCCCCCGTCAGGGCGTGCAGCCGAGCGTGCGGATG
>JANXVA010000374.1 GCA_025351875.1 Myxococcales bacterium
GAACTCGTCCCGCGTCCCCCCACGCCATGTGGACCGCGACACGGCGGCGCCTGCGTTGTAAGAGCCGCCGCGGGTTCGGTGGCGGTGCGTTGGCCTCGGCGGTGTGACCGGGTCCCGTCTAGCAGCTCCGTCGTAGCCAACGTTGTCGTCTTCCGCACGGTCGATGCACCACTCGGAGACGTTCCCGCCCATGTCCATCGCCCCTGAGGGAGAGACGTCGAGCGCAAACGTCCCGACGGGCGCGCCGCGCTCCTACGCGGGCGAGCGCTCGCGATCGGCTCGGATGCGGCGGCGTTCCCACTGTTGCTTCGCGCGATGGTCCTCGAGGTCCCCGGAGCGACCGAAGCTCTCGCGTCCGCGCTCGCGTGGCTGCCCACCGACGAGGTGCTCCGCGCGAAGATCCGCACCGTCGTCGACGGCCGTGGGGAGCAGGACCTCGCACGCTGGAAGGCCGCATTCGCCCGCGCAGAAGGGCGGCGCGACGAAGCGCGCGCAGCGCTCGTCGCCGCCGTGCGCGCGGGTGACGGCAGCGCCGCGAGGCCGCTCCTCGACAGCGCCCTCGAGGACCAGGACCACGCCGCCCTTGCCGTCGCGCTCGCCGCGCTCCGCGTCGCCCCGGCGACGGGCCACACACGGCCTACCGACGACGCGGTGCTGCGCGACGCTCGTCTCCTCCCCTCACCAGCACGCCTCAAGGATCCCGGCGAAGCGGCGGCGATCCTCGACGAGCTCGCGCTGGTCGAGACCACCCGCGCGCGCGCGTGGGCCGACGGTGCCCGGAGCAGCGCCCTCACCGGATGGATTCCTCCGTCGGGAGCGCCGGGCGACTGGACGTCGATCCTCACGCGCCTCGATCGCCACGCGCGAGCGCTTCACGCCCTCGAATCGACCGCGAAGGTGGCCGAGCTCGCCGTCGAGCGCTCACGTCCGGTGCGCGTCGCGATCGTCGGCGAGTTCAACGCGGGCAAGAGCACGTTCATCAACGCCGTCATGGGCGCCGACGTCGCGCCCACCGGCGTCTTGCCGACGACCGCCACGCTGCACCATCTCCGCTATGCCCCCGACCCGTTCGCCCGCATCCAGTTCTACGACGGCGACGTGAAGGAGCGCATCGTGCCCTCCAGCGAGCTGCGCGCGGCGCTCGCTGCGAGCGACACGAGCAACGTCAAGCGCGTCGAGATCCTGATGCCGATCGCCTCGCTCACGCGCGTCGAGATCCTCGACACCCCGGGCTTCAACGCGCCTGATCAGCGCCACACCGACGCGGCGCGATCGGCCTTCGAGGAGGCAGACGCGGCGATCTGGCTCCTCGACGCGGGCCAACCGCTCAAGCAGAGCGAACGGCGCATCCTCGAGGAGGCCAAGACGGCGAAGCTCCCCGTGCAGATCCTCGTCAACAAGGCCGATCGTCTCAAGCCCGAAGACCTGGAGAAGGTCATGAGCACGGTCGTCGCGTCGCTCGACGAGACTGGCCTGCGGTCGTGGTCTGCGCCGCTTCCGCTCTCGGCGCGCCTCGCCCTCCAGGGCAAGCTCGGCGACGCTGACGCGTTCGCGAAGAGCGGCTGGGAGCATGTGCAACGCCTGCTCGACGAGGAGATCATCGGGCGCAGCGACGAGCTCAAGGAGCGCGGTCTTCGCAGGCGCGGCGGGCGCATCGTGAGCGAGCTGCTCGAGCGCGCGCGCGAACGAGCCGCTGAGGAGCGCGCGGCGATCGAGGCCGCGCGGACGCGCGCCCAGGACCTGGCGCTGCGCTCGGCGAAGCTCGAGCGTGAAGCGGACGATGCGGCGCAGATCGTCGCCGGTGCGCTCGGTCCGGCCGCCGCGGACTGGAAGCGCGATCTCGACGTCGTCGTCACGGGTCGCGATGCGGCGCAGGCCGAGGCCGATCCCGTGCTCACGCGCTATCGCATCGACCGCGCGATCACGCGCCTTGCGCCGGCGCTGGCGCGCGTGCTCGCCACGGTCGCGGGCGGCGCCGACACGCCAGGCGCCACCGAAGAAGAGCTCGGCCCGATGGTCCGCGCCGTGGTCCGCACGTTCGCGGCCTCGGGGGGCCGCTCGGACGCGCTCGTTCCGCTGACCCGCAGCGCCATCGCCTCGCTCGTCGAGCATCTGCTCTCGCTCGCGGCCGCCGTCCCCGAGCGCGGACGGGCCGAGGGCCGCGTCGCAGAGCTCGAGGCGATCGGCGCGGCGCTTGCGTAGCGCGCCCAGGCAGGGAATGCTGACGACCATGACGTCCCGGCAGCGAACGGCGATCCATGGCGCGATCGTGACGGCCCTCGTGCTGCTCACGACGTCGTTCGCCCCGCGCGAGGCCGAGGCCGAGCCGCTCCTCGATGTCGGCAAGGGCGACGTGAGCGTGCAGGCCGAGAAGCTCGAGCTCGACGTTGCGACGGGCTCGGCGATCCTCACGGGGCAGGTCGTGCTCTCGAAGGGCGACCTCAACGTACGCTGTCCGCGGGTCGAGCTGAAGTTCGACGCCTCCCCGCACCTCAACTGGGCGAAGGGCTCGGGCGGGGTCGTGGCCGACGTGCGAGGCGTCCACGGCGAGGCGCCGGAGGTCGAGCTCGACCTGAAGAAGCAGGTGCTCGAGCTCCGTGGAGGCGTGAAGCTCTCGCGCGGCCAGGGCTGGATCCAGGCCGACAAGGCGACCATCGAGCTTGCAAGCGGCAAGGTGACGGCGACGCAAGTGAAGGGCTCGATCCCCGTTCCCAAGCCGTGAGCGAGGGCGAGGCAAAGGTCGCGGCGATCGAGTCGCGTGCCATCCGCGTCGCGCGCGGCGACAAGATGATCCTTCGCGGCGTCTCGGTCCGCGGCGACGCGGGGGAGGTCGTGGGCGTGCTCGGCCCCTCCGGCGCCGGCAAGTCGACGCTCTTTCGCGCGCTCGTCGGCGAGATCCCGGTGGAGGACGGGAGCGTCCTCCTCTTCGACAAGGACATGACCGGCGCTGCGCTCTGGGAGCGCGCACGTGCGGGAATGGCTTACGTGCCGCAGACGCCGAGCGTGCTCTGGGACCTCTCGGTCGAGGACAACCTCCGGGTCTACCACCGCGTCGTCCACGGCGGCGGCTGGCCGAGGCGCGCCAGCCCCGGTGAGGGGGCGGCGATCGCCCGTCTCGCAGAGCGCGTCGCGCTCGCGGACCGCATGGATGTACGGGCGGGCGAGCTCTCGGGCGGCGAGCGCCGGCGGCTCGAGCTCGCCCGCGCGCTCACGCGGCCGCCGAAGGTTCTCGTCTGCGACGAGCCGTTCGCGGGCGTCGATCCCCAGCAAGCGAGCCGCCTCGGCGACATGCTCCGGGCGCTGGCGGACGACGAGGGCGTCTGCGTTCTTCTGTCGGATCACCACGTCGCGGAGGCGCTGCGCGTCTGCACGCGCGCGGTGCTCCTCCTCGACGGCGAGGTGGCGATGGAGGGCAACCCCGTGGAGTTCCAGGAGCATCCGCTGGTCGTCGGGCGTTACCTCGGCAATTGGGGCCGCAGCCTTCCGCCGCCTGCGGCATGAACGAGCGACGCGCTCGTCCGTAGCGGCGACGGGGGCCAGGGCTGTCCCCCGCGCCGGGCTCGCCGGTCGTCGCTTTCCGGCGTAAAAACCGAGGCAAATAGCCTCGTGGCCTGGTTTTCGCTTTCGCGGTCTGCGTCGGCGTGTAAACCTTCCTTTGCAGGATTTTTGCCGATGGAAATCAAACAGCAACTCAAGCTCAGTCAGCAGCTCGTGATGACGCCGCAGCTCCAGCAGGCCATCCGCCTGCTTCAGCTCTCCCGGCTCGAGCTCATCGAAGAAATCCGTAAGGAATGCGACGCCAACCCCGTCCTGGCCGACGAGGACTTCGAGCCCCGGCCGCGGGCGACCGGCGACAACGCCGTCGACGCCGTCCACCAGTCCAACGAGCAGGGCGAGCTTCGCATCGACCGCCTGGAAGAGCGAAAGCGCCACGAGTCTGGCGAGGCCCAGAAGACCGACGCCAAGCAGGTCGGCGAGATCGACTGGGAGCAATTCCTCGAAAATCGCACCCTCCAGCAGCCTCTCCCGGCGAGCCGCGGCGGCTTCGAGGAGCTGCCGCCCATCGAGCAGAACCTCACGAAGCAGGCCTCCCTGGTCGATCACCTCCGCTGGCAGCTGCAGATGAGCGACTTCACCGACACCGAGAAGCGCTTTGCCGAGCTGGTGCTCGGTAACCTGGACGATCAGGGCTTCCTGGACCTGAAGGGCGTCGAGCGACCCGACGGCACGCGCACACCGGACATGACCATCGAGGAGCTGGCCGAGGAGGCGGGCGAGAACCCCGAGGACGCGCCGGAGATCCTCCGCATCATGCAGGAATGGGATCCGGTCGGCGTCTGCTCACGCGACCTCCGCGAGTGTCTCCTGGTGCAGGCCGAGGTGTTCGGGTCCGAGGACCTCGACATCACGATCATCGACAAGCACCTCCACAACCTCGAGAAGCACAACTACCAGGCCATCGCGCGTGACCTGAAGGTGCCGGTCGAGGAGGTCTACGAGTCGGTCAAGGAGATCCAGAAGCTCGAGAGCCGCCCGGCGCGGAACTTCAGCGAGACGGACGAGAAGCAGATCGCGATCACGCCCGACGTCTACGTCGTGCGCGACGAAGAGAAGTGGACCGTCACGGACAACGATCGCGGCGTCCAGCGCCTCTACATCAACGAGACGCTCACCAAGCAGCTCCTGAAGGATCCGAACGCGAAGGAGTTCATCGGCGAGAAGCTGCGCAACGCGCAGTGGCTCATTCGCGCGATCGAGCAGCGCCGCAAGACGATCATCCGCGTCACCGAGTGCATCGTCGACAAGCAGAAGGAGTTCTTCGAGAAGGGCGTGCAGTTCCTCAAGCCGATGATCCTCCGGGACGTCGCCGAGGCGGTCGGCATGCACGAGTCGACGATCTCGCGCGTCACGACGAACAAGTATGTGCACACGCCCCAAGGCCTCTTCGAGCTGAAGTATTTCTTCAACTCGTCGATCCGCCGCGTCTCCGAGGAGGACATCGCCTCCGAGAGCGTGAAGCAGGCCATCAAGAAGATCATCGAGGGCGAGGACAAGCAAGGTCCGCTCAGCGATCAGGCGATCGTCGAGATCCTCGCCAAGAACGACGGCATCCAGATCGCGCGCCGGACAGTCGCGAAGTACCGCGAGATGCTCGGCATCCTCGCGTCGAGCAAGCGCAAGAAGCTCTTTTAAGGGCTCCGCCCCTCAGCTTCGCCGAGCCTCCCTGGGGTGCGTGCGGCCGGCCCGGCAGTGATTCGCCTTCGGCGAACGGCGGCGCGCGCCGATTTCACGCCTCGGTTCGGCGAGCCTGCCTGCATGGCTCGTAGGACGTGATCGCGGCGTCGCGGACGCGCGTGATACGGCGCGCGTCATTGAGGGCGAAGCGCGTGTCTCGTCTCGTCTCGACGTGCCCGTGCCGGTGCCCGTGCCCGTGCCCGTGCCCGTGC
>JANXVA010000456.1 GCA_025351875.1 Myxococcales bacterium
TCTCTTCGACGACTTCCATCGCGAGCCGATCGCGAGCGCGTCGCTCGGTCAGGTCCACGAGGCGCGCACGAAGGAGGGCCAGCGCGTCGCCGTGAAGGTGCAGCACCAGGACATCGACGAGATCGTCCGCCTCGACCTCAAGACGATCCGCCGCATCATCACGGTCGTGCAGTGGTTCGTCCCGTTGCAGGGCCTCGACGGCTACTACCACCAGATCAAGGATCTCCTGAAGCAGGAGCTCGACTTCAACGGCGAAGCCGACAACATCGAGAAGATCGCGAAGAACTTCGAGCAGGACCCGCGCGTCCACTTCCCGGTCCCCGTGCGCGAGCTCTCGACGAGCCGCGTCCTCACGACCACGTTCGTCGAGGGCAAGAAGCTCACCGACCTCGCCGGCCTCGACGCGATGGGCATCGACAAGAAGGAGCTCGCGAGCCGCCTCGTGCGCGTCTACTGCCAGATGATCTTCGTCGACGGCATTTACCACGCCGATCCGCACCCCGGGAACATCCTGGTCAACAGCGACGGCGACTTCGTGCTCCTCGATTTCGGCGCCGTCGCCGAGCTCTCTCAGCCGATGCGCGAGGGCATCCCGGAGTTTCTCGAGGGCGTCATCCGCCGCGATACCGATAGCCTCATCAAGGCCCTTCGCAAGATGGGCTTCCTCTCGCGCACGAGCGACGAGGGGGTGAGCGAGAAGATCATCGAGTACTTCCACCAGAAATTCCAGGAGGAGGTGAAGCTCGAGTCCTTCAACCTGAAGGACATCAAGATCGACCCGCAGCGCGGCTTCGAAAACCTGCTGGATCTGAGGAAGATGAACGTCGGGCTCAAGGAGCTGTCGGACGCCTTCCATATTCCACGCGACTGGGTGCTCCTCGAGCGGACGATCCTCCTCGTCTACGGATGCTGCTCGATGCTCGACCCCGAGCTCAACCCGATGGGCATCATCCAGCCCTACCTCCAGGACTTCGTCCTCGGCAACCGCGACTGGCAGAAGGTCGCGATGGAGACGGTGCGCGACATGGCGCTCCGCGCCGTCACGCTCCCCGAGGACCTCCGCAAGTACCTCCAGCGCGCCACGCGCGGCGAGATGGAAGTGCGCGTGAAGGGCGTCCAGGAGGGCGCGCGCACGCTCTACGTCGTTGGCCGCCAGCTCATCTACACCGCGATTGGCATCGCGACCGGCTATGTCGCGTTCTCGCTCCACGTACGAGGCGAGGACGGGACCCCGACGAAGGTGCTGCTCGGCGTCGCGTGCTTCAGCGGGTTAATGCTACTGGTCTCGTCGATCTTCGGTAGGCCGGGGAGACGCTAGAGTCGGAGGCGTGAGCGGAGTGGATCGGAAAGAGGCGCTCGCGATCGTCGATTCGCCCTCGTGAGCGCTGGCCACAACGAGGCCGCGGCCGCGCTGCGTCGTTCGCTCGCCACGCTCGATGCCTACGATGCGCGGGACCGAGCCGAGGCTCGGACAGGTCTTCTCGAACCTGCTCGTCAACGCGGCGCAAGCCATCCCCCAGGGGCACGCCGAGGACAGCGCGGTCGAGGTGGTGGTGCGGCTCGACGGGGCGAGCGCTGTCGTGGAGATCTCCGACACGGGCGAAGGCATCCCGCCCGCGCAGGTCGACCGGATTGTCGAGCCTTTCTTCACGACCAAGGCCGGCGTCGGCACCGGCCTCGGGCTGTCGATCTCTCATCGGATCGTCACCGGCGCCGGACCTTCAGAGAGTCGCTTCGAGCGCCGTGAGCGCGCCGTCGAGCGCGACCATCCCCTCGTCGACCTCCGCCTTGGTCACGGTGAGCGGCGGAGCCACCATCGTGCAGTTGAACTTGCCGAACGTGATGACGCCGCGCTTGCGCAGCTCCGCGTAGAACGTCTTCATGACGCCGGGGCCGTCGCCCTGCCACGCGACGAGCGGCTCCTTCGTCTTCTTGTCCTTCACGAGCTCGAGGGCAAAAAAGGCGCCGACGCCGCGCGCGTCACCGACCGTGCGGTGCTTCTCGGCGAGCGTCGCGAGGCCGCTCTTGAGCCAGCCCTCGATCTCGTTCGCGCGGGTGAAGAGGTTCTCCTCCTTGTACGCGCGGACCGCCGCGAGCCCCGCCGCGACGCACATCGGGTGGCCCGAGTACGTGTGACCCGAGGGGAGCGCCTTCTGGTCCCAGGTGCCGGCGAGCTTCTCGCGGATCATGATGCCGCCGAGCGGGATGTACGCGGAGGTCACGCCCTTCGCGAAGGTCATCATGTCCGGTACGACGCCGAACTTCTGCGAGGCGAACGCGGCTCCTGTGCGCCCGAAGCCCGTCATGACCTCGTCGAAGATGAGGAGGATGCCGTGCTTCTCGGTCAGCTCGCGGAGCGCCTTCAAATAGCCGTCGGGATAGACGATGACGCCGTTCGAGCCGACGACCGGCTCGATGAGGATCGCGGCGACGCGCTTCGGGTCCTCGTGGACGAGCGTGCGCTCGAGGTGCTCGATGGCGCGTACCGTCTCCTCCTCGTTGTCCTTCGCCCAGAACGGCGAGCGATACGGATACGGCGCGAAGAACCGCATGATCCCCGGCCCACCGGGCTCGCCGCCGAAGCGGCGGTCCTCGCCCGTCAGCATGATCGAGGTGCCCGTCGAGCCGTGGAACGAGCGATACGCGGTGAGGATCTTGGTGCGCCCGGTGATCGACCGCGCAAGGCGGACGGCGTCGTCATTCGCCTCGGCGCCGGTCGTCGTGAAGAACGTCCGGCAGCCCTCTCCTCGCGCCCACGGCGAGATGTCGGACAGCTCGGCGGCGAGCTCGGCGCGCTGTTCGTTGAAGAGGCCAGGCGCCGCATAGCAGAGGGCGGCTGCCTGCTCCTGGATCGCCTTCACGACGCTGGGGTGCCCGTGACCGAGGTTCACCGCGATGAGCCCGCTCCCGAGATCGAGGTACTTGGTGCCGTCGGCGTCGAAGACGTGCCGCCCTTCGCCGCGGACGATCACGGGCGCCGCGAGCCCTCCCTGGGCCAGCCAAGGGGTGAGGACGTACTTCGCGTGCTTGGCCTGGATCTCTGCGGTGGCGCTCATGCGGCTTAGGTTAGATTCTTTTCCATGGCGAAGCATCTGCTCGCGATCGATCAAGGGACCACGGGCTCGACGGCCATCGTCGTCACGCTCGAAGGCGAGACGCTCGGCAAGAAGAACGTCGAGTTCGCCCAACATTTCCCGCAGCCCGGCTGGGTCGAGCACGACCCCGAGGCGATATGGACGAGCGTCGGCGCGGCCGTCGGCGGCGCCATCGCCGAGGCCGGCATCCACGCCGGCGACATCGCGGCCATCGGAATCACGAACCAGCGCGAGACGACGCTCGTCTGGGACCGCGCTACCGGAAAACCCATCTTCAACGCGATCGTCTGGCAGGACCGTCGGACCGCCGCGGAGTGCGATCGGCTGAAGGCCAGCGGGGCCGAGGCGCTCGTGCGCGACCGGACGGGCCTCGTCATCGACGCGTATTTCTCCGGGACGAAGGTGGCCTGGATCCTCGATCACGTGGACGGCGCACGCGCGCGCGCCGAGAAGGGCGAGCTCGCGTTCGGGACGATCGACACGTTCGTGATTCATCGACTCACGAGCGGCGGCGTGCACGCCACGGACGTCACGAACGCGTCGCGCACGCTGCTCATGGACCTCGCGAAGCTCGCCTGGGACGACGAGATGCTCGCGATGTTCAAGGTGCCGCGCGCGGTGCTGCCGAAGATCGTGCCCAGCGCCGGCCACATCGCGACGACCAAGGGCGCCGGGTTCCTGCCCGATGGGCTCCCGATCACCGGCATCGCCGGCGACCAACAGGCCGCGCTCTTCGGGCAGGCCTGCTTTGCCGAGGGCGACGTGAAGTGTACGTACGGCACTGGCGCCTTCGCGCTGATGAACGTCGGGGCGACGCCCACGAAGAGCAAGCACGGGCTCGTGACCACCGTTGCCTGGCAGATCGACGGCAAGACGACCTATGCGCTCGAGGGCAGCGCCTTCATCGCGGGCGCCGCGGTGCAATGGTTGCGCGACGGTCTCGGCATCGTGAAGAGCGCCGCGGACATCGAAGCTCTAGCGCGCAAGGTGGAGTCGTCGGAGGGCGTCGCGTTCGTGCCGGCGCTCGCCGGCCTCGGTGCGCCGTACTGGGATCAGGGCGCGCGCGGGACCATCACCGGGATCACGCGCGGCACGACCGCCGCGCACATCGCGCGTGCGACGCTCGAGGGGATCGCGTTCGAGGTCTGGGACCTCGTCCATGCGATGACGGCGGACGCCGGTCGTCCGCTCAACAGCATGAAGATCGACGGCGGCGCGTCGCGCAACGATCTCCTGGCGCAGTTCCAGGCTGACGTGGCCGCGGTCGAGGTCGTTCGCCCGACCGAGATCGAGTCGACGGGGCGCGGTGCGGCGATGCTCGCGGGCGTCGGGGCCGGCCTTGCCGACCTCGGCACTGCGGCACGAATGGTGAAGCTCGACCGCAGCTTTCACCCCACGATTTCCGCGGCCGATCGCGCTGCGCATCTCCGACGCTGGGAGCAGGCGATCGCGAGGACCCGCAGCTCGCTCACGACCTGAGGGTGGCGAGTAGCATTCTCACCGACACAGCCGAAGCACCGGAGGCGGCGCTTCCGTGAAGCGCGCCGTCGTGCGAACCTGAGGATTCGCTGTTCGCTTCGCCTGCTTCCGCTCACTAACTTGCACTAACGTCTCGGTCAGCCCTCGGCCTTCGCCGTCCAGCCCACGGTTGAGTGTCCGAATCTCGAGATCTCGATACGCGCGTTCGCTTAGCAAGCCCGGCCTTGCCTTCTGAAGGGAGAAACAACATGACTGAGGACCGTCATCCGACGGCGCCGATCCGCGATGTCCCCGTGGACTGGGAGGCGCTCGAGGATGCCTTTGAGAACAATGCACCCGAGGTGCATAGCTACCTTCATCTGACGACCGGCGAAGTGCTGCGTGTCGTCGATGGCGTCGCCGATCCGCAGATGCACTCACGGATCAGCTCCGACCCGAACTACCTCCGCATCGACCCTGTCTCGTCGCGCGAGCAGTACAGGTGGATGGAGCGCTTCATCCCGATGGTCGACGAAGGCGAGCTCAAGACGAAGCTCTCCCAGGCGATCGACGGGAAGGGCGCATTTCGCCGCTTCAAGGACGTGCTCATGTCCTTCGCCGTCGATCGCGAGCGCTGGTTCACCTTCCGGAGCGAGCGCCTGCGCACGTTCATGGAGGCGTGGCTGAGCGCGCATGCGATCAAGGCCGTGCCGCGTCCGACCTGGGGTGACGGTCCACCGTCGGCCGAGGAGCCGCCGCCCGACAGCCTCATCCCGATGAGCCAACCGAAGCTCGACTCGCTCGACAGCGAGCGTGACGACGGGCAGGCGCCCAAGTCACAGAGCGGCCGCCGCCAGCGCAACGCCGACACGCTTCGCGCCGCACTGAAGGAGCTCGGAGACGCGCTCGGACCGCGCGAGCTCGATCTGCTCGTCGCTTTCGCAGAGTTCCTCAAGGCGCGCCGCGCCGCGAGGGGGTTCGCCCACCACCACGAGCACATGCTCCAGGAGCGTGAGGCCTCGGTGGCTTCGCAGCGCGGCTCGCGCGTCAGCGAGACCACAGTGAAGGTGGACGGCGTCCCGGCCGACAAGGACAGCAGCACGTCGTAGGCCGTGTAGGCTGAGCGCGTGGAGACGATGACGAAGCGTCCGCGACGTGAACCGAGCTCGAGCCCATTCTGGCTCGGGCTCGGCCTCGCTTCGTTCCTGTTCGCGGGCGTCGCTCATGGCCAGCCGGCCGTAGTCGCCGACCGCGTCGCGGTGAGGTGGTTCTCCCCTGAGACGGGCGGCGCTTCGCGGCCGCGCTTCCTCACGGAGCGCGAGCTCGGCCTCTTCGCGCGCATCGAAGCGCTCATCGAGCAGCTGCCCGTCGAGGCCGACGTCTACCCGGAGCGATACGCGCGCGCTGCGGTCGACCGCCTCGTCGCGCGTGCAATGCTCGCGAGCCTGCTCGTGCAACGCGGCAGTGAGCCTCCCGATCTTCCCCGGCTCGCTCTCGACGCGCGCGCAGAGCTCGCCGACCGCATCGGAGGTACGGCGGTCCTCGACGACGCGATGCAACGCGAGGGGATCGAGGAGAGCGAGCTGCTCATGTTCCTGCGCGATCAGGTGCGCGCCACCTGGTACGTCGACAAAGCCATCACTCCCGTGATCTCGGTCACCGAGGATTCGCTGCGCGAGGCATTTCGCAGCACGCTTCATCCGTTCAAGAACCAGAAGTTCGAGGATGCTCGCCCTCGCCTCCGCCGCTGGCTCGTGACCGAGCGCATGCGCTCCGCCGAGCTCGAGTTCTTGCAAAGCGCCCGCACGCGCATCAAGGTCGCGGCCGTCGTTCCCGTTTCCGGTCCCGCCCCCGTTCGATGAGCGCCTCCGCCGACACCCGAAAAGTCGTGATCGCCGCGCTCGCCGGCAACATGGCGATCGCGACGTGCAAGTTCGGCGCGGCGTTCATGTCGGGCTCGACGGCGACGCTCGCCGAGGCAGTACACAGCCTGGCCGACACGGGGAACCAGGGCCTCTTGCTCGTGGGCATGCGCCTCGCGATGCGACCCGCCGATGACCGCTTTCCCTTCGGCCGCTCGGGCGAGAAGTACTTCTGGCCGTTCGTCGTCGCGCTCATGCTGTTCTCGGTCGGCGGCGCGTTCGCGATCTACGACGGCGTCGAGCACATCGCGCACCCGGGTCATGGTGAACATGGGTCGCGGTACTGGAGCTACGGCGTCCTCGGCGTCTCTCTCGTCTTCGAGTCGATGAGCTTCCGCGTCGCGTGGCGCGAGTTCCAGGTGCTCGCCAAGGGCAAGCCGTGGATCCAGGCGGTGCGCGAGGCTCGCGATCCGACGATCCCGCTCGTGCTCGCGGAGGACACCACCGCGATCATCGGGCTCGCGATCGCGTTCCTCGCCGTCCTCATCAGCCACCTGACCGGGCAGGCGTTCTGGGACCCGCTCGGGAGCATCCTCATCGGGCTTCTTCTGGCCGTGGTCGCCGTGGTGCTCGCGAGGAACACCCACACGTTGCTCGTCGGCGCGAGCGCCGACCCGGAGGAGCAAGGGCAGGCGCTCGCCCTGACGGAGGCCGTCGACGGCGTCGACAAGGTCACGCAGATCCTGACGTTCCACGTCGGCCCCGACGTCGTCATCCTCGCGATGAAGGTCGCGTTCAAGGAGGAGATGAAGGCCGCCGAGATCGAGGAGTGCATCAACGAGATGGAGCGACGGATCCGCGCCGAGCTCCCGCTGATGCGGAAGATCTTCGTCGAGGTCGATGCGCACGGTGACGGCCGCGGGGTCGACAATGCGCGCAAGGCGTGGGCCTCGAAGCAAGCCGCAGTCGTCGCGCCGAACGGGCCGACGTGAAGCTGCCGCTGCCGCGAACGCCTCGCACATGGGCGGGCGCGCTCGCCGCGCTCGCCGTCCTCGCCACGTTCGTGCCGGCGCGTTCGAACGAGCCGCCGAAGCGAAGCACGAAGCCGCGCGCGCGAGTCGGGCTCGTCTTCGACGTCGGCGGGCGGGGCGACAAGAGCTTCAACGACGCCGCTTACCTCGGAGTCGCGCGCGCAGAGAAGGAGCTCGACGTCGAGGCGAGCTACCTCGAGCCGGCGAGCACCGAGGACCGAGAGGCGGCGCTGCGCCTGTTCGCCGCGCGGGGCTTCGACCTCGTGATCGGCGTCGGCTTCATCTTCTCGAGCGACATCGATGCCGTCGCTCGCGCGTACCCGAGGACGCGCTTTGCGGGCGTCGATTACGCGCCCGGTCCGAACGGCATTCCCGACAACGTCGCGGCGCTCGCCTTTCGTGAGGAGGAGGGCTCGTTTCTCGTCGGTGCGGTAGCGGGCCTGGTGTCGAAATCGCATCATGTCGGCTTCGTCGGCGGCATGACGGGGCCGCTCATTCGCAAGTTCGAGGTCGGCTTCTCGGAAGGCGTGAAGGCGGCGTGCGCCTCGTGCGTCGTGCACGCGTCGTACGCGGGACCCACCCCGGATGCGTTTCGCGATCCTGCGAAGGGCAAGGCGCTCGCGAACGCGCAGATCGCCGCAGGGAGCGACGTCATCTATCACGCGTCCGGAGCGACCGGTCACGGGGTGTTCGAGGCCGCGGCGGACGCGCACGTTCTCGCGATCGGTGTCGACGCCGATCAGTACGCGGAGATGCCCGGTACCGTCGTGACCAGCATGATCAAGCGCGGCGACGTCGCCGTCTTCGACATCGTGAAGGCGACGGTCGACGGAACGTTCCACGGCGGCATGAACGTCTTCGGGTTGAAGGAGGCGGGCGTCGACTACGTGCACGATGGGCCGCACGCGAGCGCCATCCCCGACGACGTGAAGGCGAAGGTCGAGACGCTGCGCAGCGACGTGATCGAGAAGCGGATCAGCGTCTCGAACCACTGAAAAAACCATGGAACCGGGGGCACGCCCCGCTCGTATGAATGGTCTCGTGGTCTGTCTGCACACACCGCATGCCGATGCATGCAGGTGGCGGCAACGTCCATGCAGGGTGCACGTATCGCCCACTGATCTTCGAAGGATCACCAGAACGACCAAACTCCTGCGTGCGTAGTGACGGTAATCTTCTCCTGGGGACATAACGAGCCGGAGGCTGCATGGCACATCGTCGATCGCTCTCATCGCTTTCCTTCTGTGTGGCCGCTGTGATTGCCACGGTCGGTGCAGTTGCCTGTGGCAGCTCCGACGATTCGAAGTTCAACGACGGCACGAGCTCGGGGTCGAGCGGCGGCAGCAGCGGCGAGACCGTGTTCGGCGGTACCAGTGGTGGCACCAGCGGTGGCACCAGCGGGACCAGCGGCACAGTCGGCACGGTCAAGCCCGTGAGCGCGACCGATGCGTGCGCGAGCTCGAACGCTGGCGTCGATGCCCTCCCCATCTACCTCGTCTTCATGGTCGACAAGTCCGGCAGCATGGGCGATGAGAACGGCACAAACGTCCTCGCGACGAAGTGGAATCCCGCCGTCGCCGCGCTCAAGGATTTTTTTGCGGATCCGACGTCGGCGAACATCCACGCGTCGCTCGCCTTCTTCTCGGCTCCCAACAACGCGTGCAGCGCGGGGAGCTATGCCACTCCGACCGTGGCGATGACGACCTTGCCGAGCACGGCGTTCGCCAGCCCGCTCACCTTGCAGTCCCCGGGCGGAAACACGCCGACGCTCCCTGCGATGCAGGGCGCGGTCCAGTACGCGCAGTCCATCGCCGCGGGCCTGACGGGCGGAGAGAAGGTCGCGATCGTCCTCGTCACCGACGGTGATCCGAACGACAACTGCAAGCCGACCGCATCCACGACGACCAACACCGCAGCTGCCGCGGCGGCTGCGGCCGCAACGATCAAGACGTACGTCGTCGGCGTCGGTAATGGCGCGGTGAACCTCGATCAGATCGCGACGGGCGGCGGGACGGCCCCGCACATCCAGGTCAACACGACGAGCGCGGCCACGACCTCGTCCGACCTCCGCACCGCCATCGGCAAGATCAAGAAATCGCAGCTCACGTGCGACTACGCGCTCCCGCCGCCTCCGGCCGGCAAGACCATCGACGTCAACGCCGTGAACGTGAACTACACGACGGGCGGCGCGACCAAGACGCTTCCGTACAGCGCGGCCTGCAGCGACCCGGGCGGCTGGCACTACGACAGCGTGACGACGCCGACGAAGATCGTCATGTGCCCGAGCATCTGTACGACGCTCCAGGGCGACACCGTGGGCGGCAAGATCGACATCATCTTCGGCTGCGGCACCGCGGTTCCGCCGGGCGAGCCGCCGCCCGCGGTCAAGTAGCCGAACCTCGGCGCGGGGGCTCTGGTCTCCCGCGCATCGAACGTCTACCGTAGCTCTCCCTTCGCGAGGAGCTCGTCATGGCGTTCGTTCACGGTGGTCGTCTGGTTGCGCAGTCGCTGAAGCGTCACGGGACGACGCACCTCTTCACGTTGTGCGGAGGGCACATCCAGGCGATCTACGACGGCTGCCTGGACGAGGACATTCGCGTGGTCGACACGCGGCACGAGCAGACGGCAGGCCACGCGGCCGATGGCTATGCGCGTGTAACGGGGCGTCCCGGCGTCTGCGCCGTGACGGCAGGGCCAGGCGTCACGGACGTAGTCACTGCGGTCGCGAACGCGCAGCGCGCGGGCGTCCCGCTCATCTGCATCGGCGGCGCCGGTCCGAAGCTGCTCTGCGACATGGGCTCGCTCCAGGACATGGATCACGTCACGCTGATGCGCCCGATCACCAAGTGGAGCGTGCAGGTCCCCGAGACGCGCCGGATCCCGGAGTACATCGACGCTGCGTTTCGCATCGCGCAAGCGGGCGTCCCGGGGCCCGTGTTCCTCGAGATGCCGCTCGACCTCCTGATGAACATGCACGACGACGCGGATCTGCCGGCGACCCTTCCGTTCGCGCAGCCGCCGCGCCCCGGCGGCGATCCGGCGAGCGTCGCGCTCGCGGCCGAGCTCCTGAAGAACGCCAAGCGCCCCTGCTTCCTCGTCGGGACGCAGCTCCGCTGGTCGCCCGCGCGTGAGCGCATCGCGGCGGCGCTCGAGCACTTCGGTGCGCCTGTCTACGTGAACGGGATGGCGCGCGGTGCGCTTCCTTCCGCGCATCCGCTGCTCTTCAGCCGCTCGCGGCGCTTCGCGCTCGGGCAGGCGGACGTCGTGTTCGTGCTCGGGACGCCGTTCGATTTCCGCGTCGACTACGGACGCTCGCCGACGTGGAGCGAGGACGTGAAGATCATCCAGATCGATCTCGACGGCGCAGAGCTCGGGCGCAACCGTCGCATCGACGTGGGCGTTCACGCCGACTCGGGCATCTTCCTCGAGCAGCTCGTGCGCGAGCTCGGGCCGAAGAAGCTCGAGTTCGCCGAGTGGACCGCGCAGGTCCGGGTCGACGAGGACAAGCGTCGCGCGAAGATGCAGCCGGAGATCGAGTCGAACGACTCGCCGCCGAATCCGCTGCGGCTGTGCGCCGAGCTCGGCAAGCGGCTGAAGCCGAACGACATCGTCATCGGCGACGGAGGTGACTTCGTGGCGACGGCGGCGAACGTCCTCAAGATGCAATGGCCGCAGATGTGGATGGACCCGGGGCCGCTCGGGACGCTCGGCGTCGGGCCGGGCTACGCCATGGCGGCGAAGCTGGCGCGGCCGGACGCGAATGTCGTCCTCGTCTACGGCGACGGCAGCTTTGGCCTGCACGCCCTCGAGTTCGAGGCGATGGCGCGCCAGAACATCCCGGTCATCGCCGTGATCGGCAATGACGCAGGCTGGACGCAGATCCGCCGCGGGCAGGTCGACATCTACGGCGCCGACCGCGCAGTCGCCACGGCGCTCGAGTACACGCGCTACGAGAAGGTCGTCGAGGCGTGCGGCGGGCGTGGCTGGTGGGTCGAGAAGGCCGAGGAGATCGGCCCCGCGCTCGACGAGGCCTTCGCCTGCGGCAAGCCCGCGTGCGTGAACGTGAAGATCGCCAAGAGCGACTTCCGGAAGGGCGCGATCAGCGTCTAGACGGCCTGAATGCGGGGAATTCCTGCAATTGCGAGCCTTTGCCTGGCCCTGTGCTAAGTCACGCGGCCCATGCGAGTCGCGCTCGTCTACCCGCCCACCTGCGATCCCACCGCTCCTTATCTCGCGGTGCCGATGCTCACCGGGTTCTTGCGCGCGCACGGGGTGGAGGTCCTGCCGATCGACGCCAACGTCGAGGCGTTCGACGCGCTGCTCGAGCCCGATGCGCTCGGGGCGCTCTGTGAGCGGCTCGAGGCCCGCCTCGGCGAGCTCGACAAGAAGGGGTCGCTCGCCCACGCGGAGCAGCTCGAGTACGCGGCCCTCGTTCGGGTTCGCGGCGAGGCGCATGCGGTGCCGAACGGGATCGCCCGGGCGAAGGCCACGTTCCGTGACGAGGCCCTTTTCCACGATCCCGATGCGTATGCCTGCGCGGTCGCGACGGTCGACGCGGCGCTGCGGGTGGTGTCGGCGACGCATCACCCGCTCCACCTCGACTTCACCGCGTACCGCACGCCCTTGGGTCTGACGACCATGGACGAGGTCGAGCGCGCGAGCCGGCCCGGCGCGGACCCGTTCGACGACTATGTGATGAACACGCTCATCCCGCGGCTTCGCGACGCGAAGGTCGACGTGGTCGGGCTCTCCGTTTGCTTTCCGGGACAGCTCCAGCCGGCGTATGCGTTCGCGCTGAAGATCAAGCGCGAGCTCCCGCACGTGCACGTGACGTGCGGCGGTCCGGGCATCACGCAGATGCTGATCCGCCTGAGCGGGCATCGCCTCGCGCGGGCGCTCGGTCCGTTCGATACGGCGTGCGTCTACGAGGGCGAGCACACGCTGCTCGGCCTCGTGCGCGCGCTCGAGGAGAAGCGTCCGCTGCGCGAGTGCACGAACGTCGTCGTGCGCGACAAGCTGATGGGCGCGCGCTGGCTCGCCGGTCACGGGATGGAGGACCTGAAGGTCCTGCCTGCGCCGGACTTCGACGGGCTGCCGCTGGCGATGTACTTCGCGCCTCGCCTGGTGATCCCGTACGACCCGACGCGCGGCTGCTACTGGGGCAAATGCACGTTCTGTCACTACGGGCTCGCCGAGGTCGGCACCGCCGCGTACCGCGAGCGCGAGCTCGATGGCATCGTGGAGCATCTGCGGTCGCTCTCCGAGAAGCACGGGACGAAGTACTTCTACTTCTCGCAGGACTCGGTCGCGCCGAAGACGATCGTGAAGCTCTCGCAGGCGATCATCGATGCGGGGCTCGACATCCGGTGGGCGACGGATCTGAAGCCGGAGAAGTACCTGACGAAGGAGCGAGCCGACGTGCTCCGCAAGGCGGGCGCGGTCGCGTGCGCGCTGGGCGTCGAGTCGGGCTCGGACCGCGTGCTGAAGCTGATCGACAAGGGCGCGCCGGTGGAGGTGGTCTCGACGGTCGTCGATCACCTCGCGGGCGCGGGGATCGCCGCAGAGGCGATGTGCTTCACGGACTTTCCGACCGAGACTCACGACGAAGCGATCTCCACCCTGGATTTCCTGGGTGATCGGAGCGATCGACTCGCGGTCTACATCGTCGGCGAGTTCGGGCTCACGCACGGGTCGCTGGTTGCGCAGGCGCCGGCGCAGTTCGGCATCAAGGAGACGTGGGAGCTCGAGGGCGATCACCTCGGCCTCGGGATCTTCTATGCGCCGATCGTCCCGTGGAAGACGGACGACGAGCGCGCCGACGTGAACGAGCAGCTCGAGGAGCTG
>JANXVA010000464.1 GCA_025351875.1 Myxococcales bacterium
ACCGCGAGCTGCACGGCGCGCTGGAGCTTGTGATCGTCGACCTTCCCGCGCGCGATGAAGACGAGCTTGATGCGTGTGAACGGCGACGGGACGGCGTCCTTCCGTGCGCCCTCGATGTCGACCGTGAGGTGCTCGACCGGCTCCTTCTGCTTGCGCAGGATGTGCATGATGTCCATCAGGCTGCAGCTCGCGACGGCCGACAGCAGCAGCTCCATCGGGCGCATCCCCTTGCCCTCGCCGCCGATGTCGGGCGCGCCGTCGACGACCAGCTTGCCGCCCGAGCCGGCGATCGCCTCGAACGCCACGGCGCCCACCTGCTCGAGGTGAACGTGCATCGTCTTGTCAGCGGCCATGGCTCGCCCCCGCGGGCTCGGCGGTGAAGAGCGGGGACGAGAGATAGCGATCGCCGCGGTCGCAGATGATGCAGACCAGCGTGCCGTCCTTGCCGGCGGCATCGAGCTCCTTGCAGATCGTGCGCGCCGCCCACACCGCGCCGCCCGAGCTCGCGCCGGAGAACAGCCCCTCGTCGCGAGCGAGCGAGCGCGCGCAGCGCTCGGCATCGAGCTGCGCGACGTCGACGATGCGGTCGACGCGCTCGGCCTCGTAGATCTTCGGCAGGTACTCCTTCGGCCAGCGGCGGATCCCCGGGATGCTCGAGCCCTCGGTGGGCTGACAGCCGACGATGGTGACGTCGCTGCGCTTCTCCTTCAAAAAGCGGGACACTCCCATGATCGTGCCGGTCGTCCCCATCGCGCTGACGAAGTGGGTGACGCCCTCGCTCGTGTCCCGCCAGATCTCGGGGCCGGTGGTCTCGTAGTGGGCGAGCCAGTTGTCGGGATTGCCGAACTGATCGAGCATCAGGTAGCCGCCCCTCGCGACCTTCTCGCGCGCGTAGTCGATGGTGCCCTCCATCCCCTTCGCGCTCGGCGTGAGGATGACCTCGGCTCCGAACGCGCGCATCACGTGCACGCGCTCGGGAGTGGCGTTGTCCGGCATGATCAGCTCGATCGCATACCCGCGCGCCGCCGCGATCATCGCGAGCGCGATGCCGGTGTTGCCGCTCGTCGGCTCGATCAGTCGCATCCCCTTCTTCAGCGTCCCGCGCTCCTCGGCGCGGAGGATCATGGATCGCGCGGGGCGGTCCTTGACGCTGCCCGCCGGGTTGTTCCCCTCGAGCTTGGCCAAGAGGCGAATGCCTGGACGCGAGACGTTGGTGGCGATCTCGATCATGGGCGTGTTGCCGACGATGTCGACGAGCTTCATTCCTCCATCGTAGCTGCTACGCGGTAGGATGAAACGATGCGAACCGAGCCGAAACGCTTTCGCGACCTCGAGGCCGCCATCGACGGCGTCGTCGAGAGCTACACGGCAAGCCTCGAGATCAACAACCTCGAGAGCTCCGCGCTCCCCAACAAGCGCGCCGTCACCGACGCCTTCGAGCACCTGAAGCACGCGCTCTTCATGGGCTTCTACAGCACGCGGACGCTCACCAAGGACAACCTGCGCCAGGGCGTCGCCGAACAGCTCTACGCAGCGTACTGCGTCCTCGTGGAGCAGATCGAGCGCGCCCTCACCTACGACCACTGGATGGGGCGCTCGGATCGGAAGCTGCCCGCCGGCTCCGGCGAGAAGGTCGTGCTCGCGCTCTTCAAGGACATCCCCGAGCTCCGCAGGCTGCTCAACGCGGATGTGAAGGCCGCCTACGACGGCGACCCCGCCGCGAAGACCGTCGAGGAGATCGTCTTCTCGTATCCGGCGCTCGAGGCCATCGTCGCCTACCGCGTTGCGAACCGGCTCTTTCGTTCCGACGTGCCGATGATCCCGCGCATCATCACCGAGTACGCCCACTCGCGGACGGGCATCGACATCAACCCGGGCGCGGAGATCGGCGAGCGGATGTTCATCGATCACGGCACCGGCGTCGTCATCGGTGAGACGAGCGTGATCGGCAACGACGTGAAGCTCTATCAGGGCGTCACGCTCGGCGCGCTCAGCGTGCCGAATCGCGACGACAAGAAGAAGCGACACCCGACCATCGAGGACGGCGTCACGATCTACGCGGGCGCCACCATCCTCGGCGGCGAGACGGTGATCGGCAAGGGCTCGGTGATCGGCGGCAACGTGTGGCTCACCAAGTCGGTCGCGCCGGGCTCGCGCGTCTTCGGTCGCGCGCGCAGCGCCGACGACGGCAGCAGCGAGCGACCGGGCCCCGAACGCGACTGAGTGGCCGAGCGCCGTCCGAGGGACGAGCTCGCGGGTCTGGCGCGCTACTTCAGGAGGTGCTTCGCCACGCGCTCGGTGGCGGTGCGCGGGAGCGCGTCGCGCACGTGGATCTGCGACGGGACCTTGAAGTCCGCGAGGCGGGCACGCGTCCATTCGCGGAGCGCCTCGACGTCGATCGTCTCTCCGTTCGCTGCGACGACATACGCGACGATGTCGTCCTCCCCGAGCGCCGCGGGGACGCCCACCACCGCGGCCTCGGCGACCGTCGGGTGCGCGGCGAGGACGTTCTCGATCTCCGCCGCGGCGACGTTCTCGCCACGGCGCCGCAGGACCTCCTTCTTCCGCGCGACGAAGGTGTAGAAGCCATCTCTGTCGCGGCGAACGAGATCACCCGTGCGAAACCAGCCCGGCGCGCGGTCGGCGTCCGGCCAGTAGCCACGCATCATGCCTGGGCTGTCGAGCCACATCTCGCCGCTCTCGCCGTCCTCGGCCTCGCGCCCGTCGTCGGTCACGACGCGCGCGCGGCTGATCTCGCCGAGCCGAGGGTGCTGGCGGAGCGTGCCCATCGTCCCGTAGCGAGGCGGCTCGCCGCGCGGCCACACGGTGCCGAAGGTCGTCTCGGAGAGCCCGTAGCCGACGGTCATCGCGAGACCGAAGCGCTCCTCGAACGCGCGGTGCCGCTCCTCCGGCAACGCGAGCGCCGCATAGCAGAGGCGAACGCCGTGACCGCGATCGCTCGCCTGCGCCTCGGTCCCGAGGAGGATGTTCACGATCGCGCCGACGGCATTGAACTGCGTGCCGCCGAGGGCCTTGGCCTGGTCCCAGAACCGCGACGCGGAGAAGCGCGGCATGATCGCGAGGCTCCCGCCGGAGCCGAGCGCACCCATGACGGAGTACGCCTGCGCGTTGATGTGGAACAGCGGGAGGGCGACGAGCAGGCGATCGTCCGCGGTGAGCCCTGTCCACCAGGGAAACGCCGCGGCGGTGAGCGCGTACGTGCGATGCGTCTGCATCACGGCCTTCGGTGCGCCGGTCGTACCGGAGGTCGCGAGGAGGACGGCGACGTCGTCCGGGCTCACGAGCACGGAGGGCGCGCCGCTGCCTGCCTTCGCGAGCGCGTGCGGTGTCACGAGCTCGGGACGCCTGGCCTCCTCGAGCTCGGCGCATGCGGCGTCGAGCAGAGCGCGCTCCGCCGAGCCAGCCTCCACGACGACCACGCGAGGAGCGATCACCTTCAGAAGACCCGCGAGCTCCGGCGGCTTGTACGCCAGGTTCAGGGGCATCGCGATCGCGCCGAGCTGGTTCGCCGCGAACCACGCGAAGAGCGTTTGCGGCCTATTTCCGGTCATGATCGCGACGCGCGCGCCGTGCATGACGCCGCGCTCCGCGAGCCCCACCGCATAGCGATCGACCTCGGCGAGGACGTCCCGGAGCGTCCACGCCTCTCCCTCGAAGAACAGCCATCCCTTGGATGCGTCTGCGCAGCTCGCACGCCACGCGAGCAGCGCGGGAATGGTCTCCGGGAATGTCGCGTCCGCGCTCATGAGCCCTCCATGTTAGGCGCCCTTCGGAGGCTGTGTCGTCTGAGACGCCGTCGAAGGCAGAGCACCCTGGCGAGATCCTCCGCGAGAGTCGGCGAGCGTCGTGCCATCACGGCGGCGACCGCGCTGCGTCTGTCCCGCGCGTTCGACAGGACGCCGGAGTTTTGGATGAGTCTGCAGCAGGCCTACGAGATCAGAAAGCGTGGCGTACGCGCCGACCGTGTCGTTTCGGCGCGTGCGGCCTGGTCAGACCTCGAGCGGCGCGCCCGGCGCAGGCGGGTCGCTCACGGCAGGGATCGGCTCGCCTGGAGCCTCGGGCTTCGTCGGCGGATCGCCCTCGGGCGGGCCTTTCGGAGCCGGATCGACGAGCGGGGCCTTCCGTATCTCCGGGTCTTCTTGCGGCGGCTTCTTCTCGGAGGGAGCGGGCGGAATCGGAGTGCGATCGACGGGCATCGACCTCCCCGCCAGCGAGAGCCGTGCCGAAGCCCGATGCGCGGCGCTCGATCGCGCCGCTTTCGTTCGAGGCGCTGCGATGCCATCGCCGACGTCATCGCGCGCACCCCTGAGGTGATCGACGAGGTCGGAGCGCGCCTGACCGGAAGCTTCCCGGACGAGCTCTTCGCATCGATCACCAAGGGACTACGAACGAGCGCGAGACGGCTCGAACGCATGCCGCCCGCGTGAGCCGTCGTCGAAGAATGTCGGTCACACGCCGGCGCGTCGCGCGTTGGTACGGGTGGAGGTGCACGATGGCGTCGAAGATCATGTTCGTGATGCTCGGTGTTGGTTTTCTCGTGGCGGGTTGCTCGGACGGCGGTGCCGCTTCCGAGGCGACGGGCAGGGCGCCGTCGCCGCTCGTCGCCGCGCGCCTCGACGGAACGTTCGACTTCGACCTCGATGCGTCGGACGTCGCGACGACGTTCCGGGCAAAGTGCGAGAAGCAGTCCGACGGCGACGCGAGGAAGACAGCCGCGTGCTTCGACGAGGTACGGAAGGACGCGCGCAACGAGAAGGTGCGCTTCACGAGGAACGCGGAGGGGCAGCTCGTCTACACGTCCTTCGGTCTGGAGGCGGGCAAGGAGGATGTCTACGTCGAGGCGCCAATCGTCCTGACCCGTGGCGTCGCGGAGGACACGATGATCGCCAAGGCGGTGGGGTTCCCGCGCGGCTCGTTCGTGTCCCGCATGTCACTCGCGCTTCGTGAGCTGCCCATCGAGGCTCCGGATCCGAGCACGGTGATCCTCGTGGACCCGTCGAAGGGGCGCCTCGTGTACCACCGGCGCTGACCCGGTCGTTCTCGAGCATCGTGCGGGCCACGCACGAACCCGCCGCGAGGGCGGCGCTGCGTGGCATAGTAAGCGGCTCGATGACCGAGCCCGAAGCCGCTTATCCTGTCGCGTGCGACACCCTCGGAAAGAAGGTCGAGTACGTCTCCAAGGTGCTCCTTCCGGCCAAGCGCTTCGACGAGTACGTCACCCTCATGGGTCACGTCCTCGACGAGGACGTGCACTACGTCGACCCCTCCACGAGCTCCGCGGCAAGAAGGACGTGCTCACCATGCTCGCCGTGTACGTGCCGCGAGCGGCGAACGAGCACTTCGAGTTCGAGCTCTCGTGGACCAGCCCACGCAGCTCGTCTGGCGCTGGAAGATGGTCATCAGCACTGAGCCGACGCGGACTGCGAGAGACGACAGCCACGCCAAACTAGAAAACCCCCGGAGGAAACATTCCTCCGAGGGTCAAGCTCGCGTCACCTGCCATGGCGCGAGATTGCTCTAGTGGCCGCTCAGATCAGGGAGCCGCCTTGCCGTGGCCGTCCTGGAAGCCCTCGTGCGGAACGCCGAGGTAGGGGAACTGCTTCTGGAAGGCGACGTCGTTCGACTGCGCGCCGTCCGAGACCGCGACTGTGCCCTTGGAGAGGAGGACCGAGAGGAGAACGTCGGTCACGTCCGCCTGCTCCTTGTTGGGCGCCGCGCCGTACGGGATCGGACGGCCGTTCGGGAAGCGAGAGTCGAGGCCGAGGTCGACGCGGAGAACGTCGCCCGTCGCGCTGAGCGGGATGTCGTGGCCCGACGCCTTGAGGTTGATCGTGTCGATGATGTCGAGGCGGTCGTGCTTGAGCGAGTCGACGACGTCCTGCGGCACGCCGAGCGCCTTGTAGATGCCGACCGCCTCCGCGTCGCGGACGATGACCGGGTTCAGGAAGTAGGCGCCGAAGTTGGCAACGTCCTTGGCGGGCTTCGTGCGGTTGTACTTGTCCTTGTCTTGGAGGCCGATGATCGCCTCGTTGACGAGCGGGAGGCCGAGGCGCGAGACCTGGACCCAGGAGCCGAAGTTCGACTCGCCGCCGCCGCGGTGGAGGATGCGGACCTGACGGCGGCTCGCGGAGGCCCAGACGCCGATCGTGTTGTCGTCGCTCGCGGCGGCCGCGGGCGGCTGCCCGTCGAACGTGAGGTCGGTCGTCGGGATCTCGAGGGCGATCGAGTGGTTGTTGTAGCCGGCGACGTTGTCGTGCGCCGTGCCGCCGAGGAGGTTCGCGAGGTCGAAGATGCGGCCGATGTCGACGTAGAAGCCGTCGTCCGTCTGCCCGGCCCACACGCGGCCGCTCTGGCCCTGGAAGCCGAGCGGCTGGATGAACTTGCCCATGAAGGCCTCGTCATACTTCTCGGTGCCGTAGACGATCTTGTTGGTGTTCGGTCCGATGTTCACCGGCGCGACGGGCATCCCCTGGCCGAGGACCTCACGCTTGGTTCCGTCCTTGCCGTGCGTCAGCTTCGTGAGCCAGTACGTCTGCTTGCGACCGGAGAGCTGCGAGAAGAACTCCTTGCCGCCGCCGAGGGGCTTGGACAGATCCGCGGGGTTCACGTTGGCGATCGCGGTCGAGGAGAACTGCACCTGGTAGGTGACGACGTCCTCGAGGCTCTTGTTGCCGCGCGTGACGTGGAACTCGTAGAGGACGTCGTCGGAGAACTCGTTGTAGTTGGGGCCGCCGGACGGCTCCTCGAGCGGGTTGTACGAGGCGACGAGGTACAGCTTGTCGTGCGCGCCGTCGTTGACCCACGCCCAGGTGTCCGTGTTGTCTGCTGCGGGGTCGAACCCGATGGCGGGCGCCTCACGGTGGCTGGACGCGCTGGCGAGCGAGGCCATGCCCGTGAGGGCGAGAGCCGAGAGCGAACCCGCGAGAAAATGACGAGCCTTCATGATTGATAAAATCTCCCAAAAATCTGTTTGAAGTGGGCGCGGTGTGCGCCGCTGCGGATAAGGAGCCTATTTCTCGGGTCCCGAAGGTCGATCAGGGCTTCAGCACGTAGACGGTGCCGGTGCCGTTCGCGTGGCTGTCGGCCCAGGCGAACACCTCGGAGTTGCGAGCGCGATGGAGGCCGGCAGACTCGTAGAATTCGCCGATCTTCTCGCTGAGGGTCGTGACGGAGCGGTCCCCAAGAGAGACCCGGAAGACGCGGTCGGTGCCCTGGGCCCTGTCGAGCCCGCTGACGAGGATGGCGCTCTCGTCGTTGACGAGGGCGATGCCTGCTGGGTGACCTACGCTCAAGCCGTCCAGGAGGATCTCCGTTTTGCCGTCCGGCATGATCTTCACGACCGAGGCGAGCGACTGGCTGCCCGTCGCGCTGCCCGTGTCGATGACGTACGCGATACCGCTACGCGTCACGGCGACACCACCGGGATCCGAGAACGGACCGCCGACCGCGACGGCCGAGACCGCGCCGCCGCCGATGCCCGTCTTGAAGAGCCCCGCCATGCCGTCCTTGCGGCCGGTCACGTAGAGCGAGGCGCCGGACGCCTCGATGCCCGCGGGCGTGATGCCCTCGGTGCCGGCGAGCGAGACCGGCGCGCCGCCGCCCGCGCTCATCGAGAAGACGCGACCGTCGCTGCGCTCCGCCTCGCCGCCGCCGTCGGCGCTCGAGTCGGCGATGAAGAGCGTCGCGCCGTCGTCGGAGATCGTGATCCCGAACGGCGACTGGAGCGGCGCTCCCTCGAACAGCTTCTGCGGTGCGCCGCCTGGCGTCGCCGAGACCTTGTAGACGGCCGGCAGGCGCTCCATGCGGATTCCGTCGGCGTCCATGCGCGACGAGAAAGCGATGAAGTAGATGTCCTTACCGTCCGGTGAGGGGGTTGCGTCGACCGGCATGGCGGCCTCTGGCGCGTTGGCGACCGAGTCGATCTGCTTGAGGCCGATGCCCTCCTCTTTCTTGTCGTCGCTCTTCACCTCTTCCGTCGCGCACGCGGCGATGACGGCCGAGGTGGCGATGGTTCCCAGAACGACAGCGACCGTGATCAGGCTGCGAGTCTTGCGCGTTGCATTGACTTTCATGAGCCCTCCTTGCAGATACCTACGCCGGGCGACGGCGATCGGTTGCAGGGGCGAAAGCGCAAAAGTGCCTTTGATTCCCTGAGAAGATTGTTCTCTTTCCGGCGATCCGGGTCCCGTGGCCACGCGTTGGTAGGCCATTTTTTCCGGGATCGCGAGGTGAGCCACGCGGGCGGCGACGACGACACGCTTGTCAGGGTGGGTCGCGTGTAGCCACGCGAAGAGTGCCCGTGATCAGGCCCCCGCGTCGCGATCGCCGGGATCCCCTCGCCTGCGGAAGCGCACGCGCTCCTCGCCGACCTCGTCTGGGCGGTGGCGCAAGAAGCTGCGTAGGCCGCGATCTCGCCGAGCGCCCTAGCGAAGCGTCGCGAGCATCCCGGCGATCGCGACCTGCACCGTGGGGTTCCAGGTGCGCGCATACTGGGCGACGGTCGTGCGGTCGTCCGGTCCGCCGACGGAGAGGAGCGAACGGGAGACGGCGACGATCATCTCGTCGGGCCAACCGCTCGAGCCGGCGAGCATCCGGCGGAGCGCGCGCCCCGCGAACGCGAGTCCGCTCGGCTCGGCGCGCCCGATGGCGTCGATCGCAGCGACGCGCCCCGCGGTCCCGCGACCGGCCGGGCCGACCACGTTGGCGAGCTTGCGGGCCACCGGCTCGTCGACCGCGTGAATCTCGACGAGCCCCGCGATCGCGGCGCACTGAACGGCCTCGTCTCGATGATTGAGGAGGCCGAGGAGCGAAGCGCTCGCGCGCGGGCCCCAGAGCTTCGCGAGCGCGGTCGTCGCGGCGCGGGCGACCACGGGGTTTCGCGCGCGCGTGTAGAGCGCAGCGAGCTCGCCCGTCGGCTCGTCGACGACGCCGGGAACCGACAGGAGCAGATCGCACGCGAGCTCGGCGGGCGCCTCGCCCTCGATCCGAGGCACGAGCCGCTCGAGGCCCGCGCGGACGACCGGGAGGACGGGCGGGCCGATCTGAAGGAGCAGGCGAACGAAGCGCGTGCGCGCCTCCGGGGTCACGTGCTTCAGCCGCGCCGAGTAGAGTGCGTAGGCGCCGCCGAGCGCCGCGCGAACGACGAGCTTCCACGCCGTGTCGAGGGTCTGGCGCTCCGACACGAGCGCCTCCTCGGCGATCGGCCCGAGCACCTGAGGATCGTACGCGATGCGAAGGAGCAGCGCCGCCATCGCCGCGCGCGAGCCCGGCGTGCGCGGCCCTTCGTCCGCGAGCCCATCGAGCGTGCTCGTCAGTCGCCAGAGCGCGGCCGACTCCCCTCGCCCGGCGAGCGCGCGGATCGCCGGGTCCACCATCACGGCGAGCTTGTGAAACGCATGCGGCTCGGTGGTCCTCACGAGCTCGCCGAGGATGGGCGTGGGATCGCGCACGAGCCCGACGGCGACGGGGTCCTCCCTGCCCGCCGCGGGAGGCTTGGGAGAGGGATCGGGCACCCGCGCGGCCCACGAACCGGAGCGCTCGATCCACTCGGGCTCCGGCTCCGAGGGCGGCTCGCTCGGCGGCGTCGCCGCGGCGGCGGGTGCGAGAGAGGGAACCTTGACCGCCTTCAGCGCGAGCATCGACGGCCGCAGCAGCGCGCGCAGCATCGAGCGGAGCTCTCGCATGTCGGCCGGACGCTTCGCGCGGTCCTTGGCCAGCGTACGCAGGATGATCGACTCGAGACGCCGATCGATGTCGGGAGCGTGCTTCGACGGCGGGTCGGGTGCCGCGTACATCTGGCGATTGGCGAGCTTCGACGCCGTATCGCCGGAGAACGGCACTCGCCCGGTCGCGAGCTCGTAGAGCAAGATGCCGCACGCGTAGACGTCGGTGCGCGCGTCGAGGTCCTCGCCGGCACACTGCTCCGGCGACATGTACTCGGGCGTCCCCGCGAAGTCGGAGGCCTCCGCGGGTTGCTGAGCGATCCCGAAGTCGCAAACCTTCACGAGTTCGAACGCGCGGCCGTCGTCGTCGACGCTCGGCAGGAGCACCGCGTTCTCAGGCTTCACGTCGCGGTGGAGCACACCGCGCGCATGGGCGTGGGCGAGCCCCGCGCAGATCTGCGCCATGATCCCGAGGATCCTCGGCAGCGGCAGGCGCTTCTCGTGCTCGAGGACGTCGCGCAGGACGCGCCCGTCGAGAAACTCCATCGCGAGGTAGAGGGTCCCGTCGTCCTCCTGACCGAAGTCGATCACGCGCGTGAGGTTGGCGTGGTCGAGGCGGCTCGCGGCGAGAGCCTCGGCGTGGAAGCGCCGGCAGAAATCGACGTCCCGCTGGAGGTGCTCGTGGAGGACCTTCACGGCGACGGGGATCTGGAGGTCGCGGTGCACGGCCCTGTAGACGGAGCCTGCGCCTCCCGCGCCGACGAACGACTCGATGACGAGCTTCCCGCTCGCGAGCTTACGCCCGGTGATGCGCACGGGCGGCGCGACCTGCCCCGTCGTGAGCTTGTGTTCGTGGCGCTCGGTGACCGTCTGGGCAGTGATACGGCGCGGCTCGAGCCGCCGGGCGGGGCCTGCGCCCGACGTATCTTTTCGCGGCGCGCTCGCGCTCGCACGCAGCGACAGGCGAAGCGGAAAGCCCTCCGCCGTCGGCGCGCCAGCGGGCTCGGCGAGAAGGACGAGCGCCTGCTCGACCCCCGGTGAATAGATCTCGAGGATGTGCCGGGAGGTATCGACCGGCGGCGCGACGAGCGGAACGAAGACCGTCCCTCCCTCTGCGGCGACGGCCTCGAGGTAGGCGCGTGCCTCGTCGCTCGCCAGATCGGCAACGAGCATCGGCAGCAAGTCGAGATTCGCCTCGTCCACGGCCGTCCAGGATAACCCAACTGGCACGACCTGCGTGGCGGACGAGCATCGCCCGCTACCCCACGCTAAACTCCGAGAATCAGAGCGCGCGCCAGTGCAGCGTCACGCCCGCGCTCGACGCGAGCTGGACGACCGAGCCCACGTCGCAGAGCTCGATGCAGCGCACCCGGCGACCGCGCGCGTACGTGCCTACCAGGGAGGCGACGTCGTAGAGGTGGCACGCGCCCTTCTCGCGAATGAGCAGAAGGTGAACGCGCGAGATCGTCCCCCCGAGGATCGGCCGGAGCCCCTCGTCGACGCACTTGTCCGCGCGACCGATGAGGACACCGTGATCGAGGTCGGCCTTCGAGAACACGACGCCGGCACGCGTGCTCGCGGTCTCGAGGATCACCTCGTAGCCCTCGCCGGTCGGGATGTGCGGCTGGTGCGAGAGGATGGGCACGACCGAGCGCCGCTCCGACATGACGACCGAGTACGGCAGGACGGTGATCCGCGAGGGCGGCGGCCCGTGACGCTCAGGTACGGCCGGAACGACCTTCAGGATCGCCTTCGGAGCGATACGATGAGGAGCGAGCTCACCGCGCTCGACGAACGGTACCGGGAGCTCCGCCGGATACCGGCCGGTGCTGGGGAGGGCCACGAAGGAGTAGGTGCCGATGCGGAACACCACCGGCCCCGTCGCCGCCACCGAGCGCTGCCGGGAGCCGTCCGAGAGCTCGAAGCCCGCGGTTGTCTGCAGATCGAGCACGCTGATCACCGGGAAGCCGTCATCGAGCGATGCGGCGCGCACGAGGACGTGCCGCAGCGAGATCACGCGCTCGTCGGCCTCGATCACGACATCGCACGAGCCATGACGACCGACGACGACGTAGCCGCTCGGCTGGGCCACGACGTCCGTGCTCCCCATCACCGAGTCGCCCATCCAGTAGAGGCGGTAGCCGACCTCGGCCTGCGGCGCGCGGATGCGGTCGGCCGCGACCGCGAGCGTGTACGCCTCGCTCGGCGACAGCGCGCGCACCCGCGCCCGCTGCTGCCACGCCCGCATGAACTCCGTCCCCGGCACCATCGTGCCCGGGTTCACGAGGCGCGCGGGATCGTGAGGCGACGGGGGAGACGGCGGCGTGTTGCTCACGCATTAACGTACGACCAACCGCGGTAAATTCACGTCCTGCGCGTCGATTTCTCGCACTTCGAAGTGCGCTGCGCCACCTTGGGTCGCTGCCTCGCCAAAAGGGATCGCCCGATGCTAAGACCTGCACCGTGGTGGACTTCTCGGTCAGGCCGATTGGCTTCGTGCGGTCGCCCTTCGTCGAGAAGGTCGAGGCTCCGCGCCAGGCCGTGGCCGAGGGCGCCGAGGGCGTCGCCGGCCGCGTCGAGGTGCTCCCCGAGCACGAGCACGCGCTCTCGGATCTCGAGGGGTTCGACCGCATCTGGCTCCTCTTCTGGTTCCACGAGGCCGAGGGGGCCGCGCGCTCGAAGGTACTGCCGCCGCGCAGCGACCGGAAGCGCGGGGTCTTCGCCACGCGCTCCCCCCACCGTCCGAATCCGATCGGCATGAGCGCCGTCCGTCTCGAGAGCGTCGAAGGGCTCGTCCTCCACGTCCGCGACCTCGACCTCATCGACGGCACGCCCGTCCTCGACATCAAGCCGTACATTCCGTACGCGGACGCGTTCCCGGACGCGAAGAGCGGCTGGGTCGGCGGGATCGACCCGCGCCCCTCGTGGGCGGTCACCTTCACGGACGAGGCGGAGGCGCAGCTCGCGTGGCTCGCCGCGGAGGGCCTCGGCCTCGACCTGCGCGCCCGCATCAAGGAGGCGCTCGCCCTCGGGCCGCAACCCCATCCCTATCGGCGCATCAAGAAGACCGAGGACGGCGGGCTGCTCCTCGCCGTCAAGGAGTGGCGGGCGCGCTTCTCGGTCGACCTCGCACACTCGAGCATGAAGGTCCTGGGACTGCGTTCGGGTTTCCGCGCTCGCGAGCTGGCGGGGGGCGACCTGGCCCTCGCGCTCCACCGCGCGTTCGTCGCGCACTTCGGCTAGCCTCGACCCATGAGTGAGCCACTCGAACAGAGCGCGGTAATCGTGCTCGACGAGATCGTGCGCCGCGCCGTCCGCGCGCATGCCAGCGACATCCATCTCGAGCCCAAGCGCGATCGCATGAACGTGCGCTTCCGCGTCGACGGCGAGATGGTCGAGGAGCAGAGCGTTCCGCTCGACATCGCGCCCGAGGTCATCTCGCGCATCAAGGTCCTCGCGCGGATGGACATCGCGGAGCGCCGCGTCCCCCAGGACGGGCAGCTCACGCTCAGCCCCGAGTCGAACACCGTACACCTCCGCGCATCGTCGTTCCCCGCCTCGCTGGGCGAGAAGATCGTGATGCGCATCCTGTCTGGACAGGCGCTCATCCCCTTCGAGAAGATCGGGCTCGACCCCGTCACGCAGGCGATCGTCCGCGAGCTCGTCGACCGGCCGCAGGGCTTCCTCGTCACGAGCGGCCCGACGGGCGCCGGCAAGACGTCGACCCTCTACTCCTTCATGCGCCTCATCGACACGCGGCGCACGAACGTGATGACGCTCGAGGACCCGATCGAGGTCGAGCTCCCGCAGATCACGCAGGGACAGACCAACCTCAAGGCCGGCTTCACCTTCGCCACGGGCCTCCGCGCCATCCTGCGCCAGGATCCCGACGTCATCATGGTCGGCGAGATCCGCGACACGGAGACCGCCGGCATCGCGCTCCAGGCGTCGCTCACGGGTCACCTCGTCCTCTCGACGGTGCACACCTCCGACGCCGTCGAGACGGCCGTGCGCCTCGTCGACCTCGGTGTCGAGCCCTGGATCGTCGCGAACGCGCTCACCGGCATCTTCGCGCAGCGGCTCGTGCGACTCGTCTGCAAGAAGTGCGTGGAGATGGTCCAGCTCGAGGTGGATCTCCTCGACGGCACGGACGTGGTGCTCGCGAAGGGCACGCTCGTGCCGAAACCGAAGGGCTGCGCCGAGTGCTTCCGAACCGGCTACAAGGGCCGGACGGGGATCTTCGAGGTCGTCATGGTCGACGATGACATGCGCGAGCTCATCAAGAACAAGGCGAGCCCCCGCGAGTACCGCGTCCTCCTCAAGAAGCGAGGCGTCGCCACGCTGCGCCGCGTCGGCCTGATGAAGGTGAAGGAAGGCCTCACCAGCGTCGAAGAAGTGATGCGCGTCACGATCTGAACTGGTTACTCGCGACCCCTCGTCGTTCGATCGGACGAGACCGCAGAGAGGAGTCGCGGTACCTTCCGATCAATGCGGTGGGGGGCACTTCTCGGAGGGGTCGTGGTCGTGGCAACCGTGGCGGTCGCGTGCTCGTCCGGAGAGCCGCCTCCGCCGCAGGGCGAAATCATCATCGCCATCCAGAGCGACGTGGCGATCACCGATTCTGCCGATCTCATTCGTGTCGAGATCGGTGCCTTCGGCACGCTCGATGGGTGAGCCTGCGAGACTCCTCCACCTCTACGCTCGAAGAGAGGGCCTGCCGTCTGGGTCGACGATCGGGAGGAGCGATTCGACCTTGTCGCAGAGCTCACGCCGCGTCTCGGCGCGAACGGTCACGTGACCGACCTTGCGCCCGGGTGCGCCGTCCTTGCCGTACGCGTGGAGGTGGGCGCCCTCGACCGCGAGCACCGCCTCGCGCGGCGGTAGCTTGCCGATCGCGTTGATCATCGCGGAGCAGCCGATCATTCGCGTCGAGCCGAGGGGCATCCCCAGGATCGCGCGCACGTGGTTCTCGAACTGGCTCGTCTCGGCGCCCTCGATCGTCCAGTGCCCGGAGTTGTGGACGCGCGGCGCCATCTCGTTGGCGACGAGCTTGTCGCCGGTGATGAAGAGCTCCATCGCGAGAACGCCGACGTAATCGAGCGCCGAGAGGACGCGACCGGCGTGTTCCTCCGCGCGCGCCTGGAGGTCGGCGGTCCACGCGTCGCTCCTCGGATACGACACACGCAGGATGCCGTCGCGGTGCTCGTTCTCGACCAGCGGGTAGAAGCGCGTCTCGCCCTTGGTGCTCCGTACGGCGAGGATCGACATCTCTCGCTCGAACGGGACGAACGCCTCGAGCACCAGCGATGCGGCGCCGAGGGCCTCCCACGCGCGCCCGACGTCCTCCTCCGTGCGGAGGACCCACTGGCCCTTGCCGTCGTATCCGAAGCGGCGTGTCTTCAAGACCGCAGGGAGCCCGAGCTTCGCGACCGCGCGATCGAGATCATCCTTGCTCGAGATGGCCGCGAAGCCGGCCGTCGGGATCCCGAGCGACGCGAAGAACCCCTTCTCGTCGAGGCGATCCTGGCTCACCTCGAGCGCGCGCGGCGGGGGATAGACGCGGACGAGCTCGTTGAGAAAGCGAGCCGAGCCGACGGGGACGTTCTCGAACTCGTACGTGACGACGTCGCTCTTGCGCGCGAGCTCGCTGAGGCGCTCCTCGTCGTCGTAGGCGCCGACGCGCAGGTTGCCCACGTGACCCGCAGAGGACTCCGCACCCGGATCGAGGAAGACGAAGCGCTGGCCGAGCGTGTATCCGGCGAGCGCGATCATGCGCCCGAGCTGCCCGCCGCCGAGGACGCCGATCGTCACGGGCTCAGGCCTTCGGCTCGCTGCCGCGACGGCTCGACGCTGGCGGGGTGATCGAGCCAGGGGCCGACTCTTCCGGATCGGGCACCACCCGCGGGTCGGGCTGCTCGAGGACCTTGGCTGTCTGATCTTCGCGATGGCGCACCAGCGCGGCGCGAACGGCGCCGTCCTGCCGAGCGAGGATCTGCGCGGCCGCGAGCGCGGCGTTGATCGCCCCGGATTTGCCGATCGCGAACGTCGCGACGGGGATCCCCGCGGGCATCTGCACGATCGAGAGGAGAGAATCGATCCCGCGCAGCATCTTCGACTCGACGGGAACGCCGAGCACCGGGAGGAGGGTCTTCGCCGCGGCCATTCCGGGGAGATGGGCCGCTCCGCCCGCGCCCGCGATGATCACGTGGAGCCCGCGCTGCTCCGCCGTGCTCGCGTACTCGAAGAGGAGATCCGGCGTGCGGTGTGCGGAGACCACCTTCACCTCGAACGGGACGCCGAGGCGCTCGAGCATCTCTGCGGCATGAGCCATCGTCGGCCAGTCGGAGGTCGAGCCCATGATGATGCCGACGCGCGGCGGGAGGTTTGAAGGCGTTGCGGGCATTGAGCGAGCGAGGATACGAAAGCGCGAGGCATTCGGGTATCCTCGTTCACACGATGCACAAGGTCTTTCTTCGCCTCGGCACGATGGGTGTTGTCTTCACGCTTCCGCTGTCGGCCGCCATCTGGTCGGGCTGCAGCAGCAGCGACGACCCCGCGACGACCCCCACGCCCGATGCCGCCCCCGAGGCGGCGCCTGACGCCTACGTCGCGCCGGTCGACGCGGCGGTAGAGGCGGCCGCGCCGGGGCGCGACTGCGCGGCCGATCTCCAGGCCGACGGCCTGCAACAACACCTCGATTGCACCGGCCTCTATTCGAGCTTCACCACGAAGACCGTGGCCGCCGACAACAAGCCCTACACGCCGGGCGTCACGTTCTGGAGCGACGGCGCGGAGAAATCCCGGTTTCTCTACCTCCCGCCGGGCACGAAGATCGACATCGCGAACTTCGACGAGTGGAAGTTCCCCAACGGCACCAAGGTCTGGAAGGAATTCAGGCTCGACGGCAAGCGCATCGAGACGCGCCTCTTCCAGAAGGCGAAGGACGCGTGGCAACACACCACGTACCGATGGAACGACGCGGAGACGGACGCCGTGCGCAAGGACGGCGGCGAGAAGGTGCCGATCGCCGGCAAGAGCGTCATGTACGAGGTCCCGAACACCGGCCAGTGCGACGGGTGCCACATGGGCAAGACCGACTCGCTCCTCGGCGTCGAGGCGATCGGCCTCGGCCTCCCGACCGCGCAGGGCGTGACGCTCGCCTCGCTCGCCGCGGACGGCCGCTTCTCGGTCGCGCCGCCCATGACGACGATCACGATCCCCGACGACGGATCCGGCAAATCGGCTCCTGCGCTCGGCTGGCTCCACGCGAACTGCGGCGCCTGCCACAACAGCGGCTCGGGCGCCGCGATGTTCACGGGACAGTGGTTGCAGCTGCGGCCCTCGCAGCTCTACCCCGAGGCCGGCGTGGCCACGGTGCAGGATCTCGACACGTGGAAGACCGCGGTCAACATCAACTCGTCACGCACCGACGTCGATGCCGGCGTCCCCTACAAGCGCATCGTCGGCGGAGACGCCGCGCACAGCCTCATGTCGATCCTCTCGGGTCGCCGCGCGGTGAGCCCCGAGGAGCCGAACCCGATCATCCAGATGCCGCCGCTCGTCACCCGCCAGGTCGACGTGGCAGGGCATGCCCTGCTCGACGCCTGGATCGCCGTCATCCCGCCGTAGAGAGCGCATCGCTGCCACCATCGCTTCCGCGGTGCCTCGCTCCACAGGTCCGAAGCGTTCGAGAAGGTCGCGGAGGGGCCAGCCGTCGCCGCGTTCTCGATGATCGTCACGGCCGGGAGGTTGGGCGGAGAAGAACTCGAAATCGAAGCGGCTCGATTTACGCGCTCTGACCGTGACCGCATCACCGTGGTTACGCCGGGGAGAGCGGCGGGCTCATCACGTTCATCGCGGCGCGCAGCGCCGTACAGAACGAAGCGCGCGTGCGTGAGGCCACGCGATCGACGTTGCATGCGAGCGCGAGGGGCTCGGTCGCCGTGTACCCCTCGATGGGGATCTCGATGAGCTCTCCGCTCGCCACGTGGCGCTGCGCGGCGATCGCAGGACCGAACGCGAGCTGCTCGGTCTGCGCGGCGAGCTCGAGCGCGACGAGGAACGTCTGCACCTGGTGGCCGACCTTGCGCTGGGCGCGCGGGAGCGGAAAATCGTCGTCCAGCGGGACGACGCGCCCCTGCTGGCGGAAGATCGGGATGATGAACGGCACCTCGGCGAGGCGCTCGAGCGGGACGGCGCCCTTGCCGAGCCGCTGGCGCAGCAGCGGCGACGCGAAGAGCCCGCGCCGCAGCTCGCCCACGTGATCGGAGACCCAGCTCGCAGGCAGGTGCTCGCCGCCTCCCGGCAGGAGGAGGATGTCGAAGCCGTCGTCCTGGGCGTTCGCGCGCAGCAGCGACGGCGGGAGCTCGAAGGCTCGCAGCCGAACGTTCGGTGCTGCGGCGCTGAGCACCGGCAGGAGCGACATCTGCAGGTACGACGGCGCGCCTATCGTCATCTCGGCGCCCTCCGGGCTCGTGGCCCTCGCCGACTCGAGCTGGCCGACGACGGACTCGAGGGCAGGAACGATGAGGCGACCTGCCTCGCTCAGGACGACGCCTCGGCTGCCGCGCTCGACGAGCTTGCGCGCGAAGTGCGCCTCGACGCGCGTGATCGCCTTGCTCACCTGCGACGGCGTGACACGACGCTCGCGTGCGGCGGCCGTCAGCGACGAGCTCCGGACCACGGCGAGGAAGGTGAGCAGATCGGCGACGCGGAGGTCGGCGACGTCGCGGGTGGGATCCGTCACGGCAGCAGTTTGCCTCACGCGGGCTCGACGAGCGAGAGACCTGTGTGGGAAAGGGCCGCGATGGCCTCGCGCGGAGGAAACGCGACGCTCGGTCCGACCACGCCGATCGCGGAGATCGCGCCGGCGAGTGCGCGCTCGGCCGCGTAGACCTGGAGCTCGGCGGTGAGGCCGTACGGATCCGAGCCGGTGAGCGCGACACGCGATCGTTCGCTGCCCTTCGTCGCTTCGGCGAGGACGGTGAACGTCCCGTCGCGCTCGCTGCCGAGCGGTCCATCGGCGGTGCGATCGACCCACTTTTCTGCGAGCGAACGCGTCGCGCGCACCAGCGAAGGAGCCACCTTGCGGAGGCGATGGAGCGTGTGCGCCGCGCGCTCGTTCATGGCCATGTAGGTCCGCACCGTGCGTGCGCCGGTGTGTCCGGGCACCACGATCGCTTCGGGGCTCGGAAACGAGGCGGCGGCGACGCGACGTCCGTTCGGGAGCGCGAAGGTCGTCATCTTCTCGGCGGAGGCCTCGACGACGAGCGAGCCGTCGACCCACTGGAGCGGAGCGCGCTCGGCGAGGACGCGGAGGATGCTCTTCTTCGTGCCGCGTGTGGTCGCGCCGCCGTGCCCTCCTTCGGCGGTGCGGTTCGCGTAGAACACGTCGATCGTGTCGGGCGAGCCGCCGACGCGCTCGGCGGCGAGATGACAGACCCAGTCGGACGGCGCGATCTCGAAGGCCATCGCCGGGACGATGCACGCACGGCTCGCCTCGCAGGTAGCCTGGTGGCTCCGCGAGGCGTCCGCGACGAAGCGTTGCTCGCCGGTCGTGTCGACGTAGTGCACCCCGAGCCGTGCGCACGCCGCGAGGATCGGCATGCCGACGTCGACGAAGGGGCCTGCACAAGCGAGGACGATCGTGCGGCCCTCGATCGCTTCTTCGATGGTAGCCGGACGCAGCAGGTCCACCGTGCAGAGCTCGACCGGAGGAGCCTGGCCGCTGGAGGACAGCCGCTCGCGCAGCTTGGCGAGTCGGTCGGGGCTCCGACCCGAGACCGCGTACGTGATTCTCCGCGCCGAAAGGAGAGCGCACACGAGACCGCCCGTGAACCCTGTTGCCCCGTGGACGAGCACCCGCGCCTTCTCGGTCATCGACGTGCAGTCTAGGCTGAGATCGCGCCGCACGACCGACACGTGCGCGCCAAAATAAGCGATGGGCCCTCACGCATTCGCATGAAGACCCATCAAACGTTCCGACCACCGTGGCCGTGTGCGGGTGTCACGAACCCCTAGGCCTAGGCCTAGGTGGGGGGCGCGGGCCGCGCTTTAGGCTTCCCAATTATCCAGAGCTCTTGCGAGATGGCTGGGCGTGCACACTGAGCGACCGTTTGCCCTCCAGGTTCATTCACATAAGGGGATCATGAAAACCGCGAATCACGAACCCAGCAGTCGGAACGCTTTCTAGCGTAGGGAGCGGATCGCGGTCGGTCAACGGCCACCGCCATCAGGAACCGCAAGAAAGTGGGCCATTTTCTGCCGATGTTGGCACATCACGAGCATGCAGCAGTCCGTTCAGGAGAGCGCGGAGATCGAGACCACTCTGCCCCGCGCGTGCACCGCGCCGTCCTCCGGGGACCCGGCGCCCGACGAAGACGGGCCGGCCACGCCGGTCGCTCCTGCGATCGAGCGCGGGCCGCTCGCGGGTGAGCTCGCGTTCCTGAGCGCCGAAGCACAGGTGCAGCGCACGGCGGAGCTGCTCGGCGAAGGAGCGATCGTCGTCGAGGTCGCCGCGCCCTCGGCGTCGCTTCGCGGGAGGCTCGCCGATCATCTCGACGAGCTCGTCGAGCGGGCGCTCGGCGTCCGCGGCGCGCCCTCGCCCTATCTCGTCGCGTGGTCCGCGATGCCCGACGACGCCGATGCCGGTGCTCGTCTCGCCGATCAGCTCTTTCGCGCGCGGAGCGCCGGAGCGACAGGGATCGCGATCGCGATGGGGTCGCTCGCCAGGATCGCGGCGCCCGCGCTCACGCCGGAGGACAGCGCGACGCTGCGCCACCTCGCGCGCGCCACCGAGAACGGGCCTTACGTCCTCCTCGTCGACGACGGTGACGAGATCGTGGGCGCCTACGAGGAGCCGGTGGAGCTCCGGTGGATGCTGGGGTGCCGCGTGGAGACGGCCGCGACGGCGAGCACTGCGATCGCCGACGAGGCGAGCAGCAGCGTGGTCGAGAGCGTCGTCGAGGACACCGTTCCGGCGTCCGCGATCGAGATCAGCGTGACGATCGAGACCGCTGCGGCCGCCCCTGGCGACGACGAGCCTGCGCTCGAGGCTGCCACTCCCGAGCTCGTCGAGACGCAGGTGGACGCGCCGGTCGCCGAGATCAGAACCGATCGCGTCGCCTGGACCAAGACCGACGCCGCACGACGCAGGCACACCGCCGGGGTGCCCGTGTCGGGCGCCGCAGACTACTGGCGCTCCTGGGCGATCGCGCTGGGCGCGGCGCGCGGGCCGCAGCCACTCGCGTCGTTCGAGAAGCTCTTCGTCGAGAGCTACATGCCGCTCGCGAACGCGATCGCAGGCGGGCTCGAGGATCCGCGCGCGCTCCGCGCCCACGACGAGTTCAAGACCGGCTTCGAGCGGACCTACACCGACGCGTTCGTGACCTTCGGCGCGACGGGCCGACGGCCGCGCCTCGTGATGGACGCCTACGACGTCGCCGTGAAGCAGGCGCGGCTGCACAACGCCCGCAACACCCACGTGCTCATCGTCGATGCGATGCGGCACGACCTCGGGTGCCTCGTCCGCGACGAGATCGCGACGCGCGCCGCGGGCACCGCCTCGCTCACCAACGAGTCGCTCTCGTGGAGCGCGCTCCCGACGACGACGTACAGGCAGCTCGAGACACTCGCGCGCGGTATGGATGCCCTGCGCGCCCCTGCGCCCGAGGAGGCCGCCGAGTCCCTGCGCGGACGCCGCGCCGAGACGGTCCGGCGCCTCCGCGTCGGTTCGCGGGAGCTCTACAAGCTCGACATCGTGCCCTCGATGCTCGGCGCGTTCCCGGATCCGGCGTCGGGCGGAGGTGCCGCGCACGTCGTCGCGGCGCTCCCCGACATCGCCGCCAGCGTCGCGGACGCCATCCTCAAGCACATCGAGACGCTGCCGCCGCGGACACTTCTCCTCGTCCTCGGCGACCACGGCTTCACGATCGATCGCCGCGGCCGCGTCACGCACGGCGGAGCGAGCCCCGAGGAGGTTCTGGTTCCCTGCTTCGCGTACCTGGTCGGCGACCTCCACTGAACGAGCGACCCCGGTGAGCGCAGCGCGCGGGTATGCTCGACGGCCGATGCACAAGATCTTCCCGCACGGACGACCCGAGCAGTTCGCACCGGCGCTCTGGGAGGTGAGCGGGACGCTGTCGTTTCCGCTCTCACGCAAGATGGTGATTCACCGCCTCGCGGACGGCACGCTGCTTCTCCACAGCGTCGTCGCGATGGACGAGAAGGGAATGGAGGCGCTCGAGGCGCTCGGGCGGCCTTCGGTCATGGTGGTGCCCCATGCGATGCACACCATGGACGCGCCGTTCTATGCGGAGCGCTATCCCTCGATGAAGGTGGTGACCACGACGAGCATCGCCGAGAAGCTGGCGGGGAGACTGAAGGTCGACGCGTCGCCGGAGGAGGCTCTGCCGGCGCTGGGCGTGCACCCGCACCAGGTCCCCGGAATGAAGTACGACGAGGTCGTTCTCGACGTCCCGACCGGCGACGCGGACGGCGGACGCGCGCTGCTCTTCACCGACGTCGTCGGCTGCGGCAAGCCCAAGGGCCTCTTGATGCGGATGCTCGGACCGCCAGGCGGACGCGGCGTGCCGCGCATCGTGAAGCTACGACAGCTCACGGACAGGACGAGCACCGGCGCCTTCCTCCGGCGGATGGCGGACACGCCGCACCTCAGCATCGTGATGGGGTCGCACAGCGAGCCGATCGCGAGCGACGCCGCGGCCTTCCTGCGCCAGGCCGCCGACGGGCTCTAGCTTCTCCGGATCTCCGTCGAGCGGCGCAGGGACGACACGCGGTACGGTGGACGCGCACGATGGCCACCACCGAGACGAGCGCACGCGCCGAGCCGAACGACGACACGACCGTCCTCCGCGCGATCTATCCACGGGCCCGCGGGCGCCTCACGTTGCGCGGCGGCAGCGCCGGTCTCGACTGGGACGTGGATCGCGCGCCCGATGAGGTCGACGGAGACGTCAGCATCTTTCGGCTCGCGGTGGCGCACTTCGACCCGGTGCAGGTCAAGCTGGTGCGAGAGGACGGCGCCTGGATGACGGGCCGCAACGCCGTCATCGGCCGTGGCGACGCGGTGGTGCTGCGACCATCGTTCGATCGCGCGGCGGGCGAGCTCTCCGGCCTCCGCACCATCGACCTTCCGTGGGGCGGCGCCCTCCACGTCCGCGTCCGGTTGCCGCCGAGCTACGGCGAGCAGGATCAGCAGCGCTACCCCGTGCTCTACAGCCAGGATGGCCAGTCCGTATGGAGCGACGGTACGGATCCTTTCGGCACCTGGGGCCTCGACCGCGTCCTCGACGAGCTCTGGGACGTCGGCGCGCTCGACGAGATCATCGTGGTCTCCATCGACACCGGCGAACAGCGCCTCGAGAGGCTCTCGCCCGTGCCTGATCTGGTTCACGGAGGCGGACGCGGGGCCGATCATCTCCGAGGGATGGTCGAGGTGTTGAAGCCGCTGATC
Source organism: Myxococcales bacterium (assembly GCA_025351875.1). Classification (GTDB taxonomy): domain Bacteria; phylum Myxococcota_A; class Polyangia; order Polyangiales; family Polyangiaceae; genus Labilithrix. The sequence continues at coordinate 23,158 of JANXVA010000464.1, forward strand.
GACGCCGAGTACCGCACGATGTCCGACCGCACCTCGACGGTGCTGCTCGGCGCATCGCTGGGCGGGCTCTTCTCGATGTGGGGTGCATGGACCCGCCCCGACGTGTTCGGCGGAGCGATCTGCCTCTCACCGTCCTTCTGGTGGGGCGACCGCTTCATCGTGAAGCTCGTCTCCAGCGGCACGTGTCCGGCGCCGCGCCCGAACCTCTACCTCGACTCCGGGGCCGCGGCCTCGGGGTTCGAGCTCGATGCGAGCACGCGCGACGGTGTGCACAACACGCGGGCGATGTACCGGGCGCTCCGCGAGCACTGCTACGGGCTCGGCGAAGATCTGAATTTGCTCTCCTGGACAGGCCATCACCACGACGCCCGCAGCTGGGCGGCGCGCGTGTCGATCCCGCTCCAGCTCTTCTTCCCGCGGAGCACCTGAAACCTGCCGAGCGCGCTCGCCCTGACTCACGAGTGATTCAGGGACGCGCCCCGCGGTCGTAGCCGTGCTTGACGACGTACTTGACCTCGTCCCACTTGCGCTTGATCGCGCCGCCGTCCTGGTTGTCCCAATCGCTCTTCAGCCGGAGCTCGAGGCCCTCGTTCCAGGTCGGGTGGTCCTTGCCGAACTCGTGGCGCGCGCCCACGCCGTACATCAGCGGCTGCTCGGCTTCCTCCCAGGGAAGCACCACGCGGGGCGGAATCGGCTCTGCACCTGCCGCCTGCTTCAGCGTGTCGGTCACCGTCTGATGAAGCTCGTGGCCGCCAAGGGTCAGATCCTGCTTCGTCTGGTCCCAATCGCGGTGAAGGGCTTCCTTGAGGTTCGCCCACTGGCTGCCGTGCTGCTCCGTCCACCACTTCGGCTGAAAGATCGCCTTGCCCATCGTGTCTCTCCTTGGTGAGGTTTCGGCGGCATGTGTGCAAGGGAAGGGCCGCTCGCGCTGCCGGAGCGACGACGCCAGCGCGAGCGTGAATCTTCGGTCTTTCCGGCCTCTTTAGCCCGCTTCGGGGCGCCGCGACGCGGGGGAAAGCGACGCACGAGCAGCGCTCCTGCCACGCCCGGGAGGACCGCGCAGGATGCGCGCGTCGCGTCGGACGCTCCCTGGCACGTGCACTCTGCAATTGATGCGGGGTCCGGCACCGTTTTGCTGGGTCGCGAGCGCCGCGCCGGCGTTTTGCTCAATGGTTCTCGCGGGCACGCATGCTGCTTTCCGCAACGCGCGAGCTTCGACTAAATCCGAGGGAGGGCGACCTTGCGTACATCCGCTGCCGTAGCTTCGATTCTGGTTCTGGCACTAGGAACGTTCGTCGCGTGCGGCGGCTCGAACGGAGCAGACGTCCTCGGGGGCACCCCGACGGGCGACGGAGGCGTCGACGCGGGCGACGGCTCGACGGGCACCGACGGCAACGCCATGTCCGATGCCACGACCGACACGGGCTGTCCCGACAAGGACGGAGACGGCGTCACCGTGTGCGCCGGCGACTGTGACGACGACGATCCGAGCAATTTCCCAGGCAACGTCGAGACGTGCGGAGACGCGAAGGACAACAACTGCGCGGGCGGTGCGGACGAGAGCTGCAACGGCCTCGGCACGTTCGTGTCTGGCGCGAAAGGCGACGACGCGAATCCGGGCACCCAGCTGCTCCCCGTGAAGACAATCGCCAAGGGCATGGCCAACGCCAAGACCATCGGCGCGCCGCGCACGGTCTTCGTGGCCGCCTCGCACTATCCAGAGAACATCGACCTGAGCGAAGGCGTGAGCCTCTCCGGCGGCTTTCTCTGCGACGCGACGACGTGCACCTGGACCCGCAACCCGAAGGTCAACGACACCGCGATCCTCTCGCAGAGGCTCACGGGCCTCGTCGCGGATGCCACGATCACGAAGGCGACCTTCGTGGACGGCTTCCGGATCCAGGGTCAGGACTTGGCCGCCTCGGTCGCGCTCGAGATCGACGGCGGCAGCCCGACGATCACGAACAACGTCATCAACGGCGGCGCCGTCGGAAACAACGCGCAGCGCACGCTCGGCATCGCGATTTTCGGACCGACGAACGATCAGGCGAACGGCGCGTTCATCCGCAAGAACACGATCAACGGTGGAGCCGCGGGCACCAACACTTCGAGCGCGGCGGTCGCCATCAGCCGCCCGAACGGCCCGGCGGTCGGCAACCCTGCGGTCGCACGGGTCGTCGCGAACACCATCAACGGTGGAGCCGTCGGCAATGGCGGCCAGTCCATCGGCATCTACATCGCGCCGAACGGGAGCGCCGCGACGACGGTCATCGACGACAACGACATCGAGGCAGGCACGTCGGGACTGGGCGGTCGGAGCTGGGGCATCCTCACGAACAGCGCCGCGAAGATCAACGCGAACCGAATCAACCTCAATCGCGCGTCCGGCGCCCAGTGCTCGAGCGCCGGGCTGGAGATCTGCGGCGCCGCCATCCAGAGCTCCGGCTCGACCAGCACGATCACGAACAACGTCGCCTTCGGTCCGCGCGGCAACAGCACCGCTGGCCTTCGCGCGACGGACGGCGAGCTCGCCGTCGGCGCGATCATCGTGAACGGCAACTACTTCGACGGCGGAGGAGATGGGAGCGCGAGCTCGCAGAGCGCAGGCGTCTCCATCCGCATCTTCGCGGGCGTCAACGCGACGCTCGGCAGCTTCCGGAACAACATCCTCATGGGCGGCAACAACATCTCGCGGTTCGGCATGCTCGAGGAGTTCGTCCTCGGCAAGACGTGTCACCCGATCGCCCTCGATCACAACGACTTCTTCTTCTCCGCGCTCGGCGGGCGTACCGACGTCGTCTACCGCTACGAGACGGGCGTAGCCGCCGCGGGCTCCAGCTACACGCTCGCGCAGCTGCAAGCCTCGGCGGTAACGATCCCGGCTCCCTCGGCGAACCTGAACAGCGACTGCCTCCTCAACGGCGCGACGGGTGTGCTCGGCGCGGGCTCGCCGTGCGCCAATGCGGGTACGGCGACCGAGGCCCCGCCGAAGGATCTGCAAGGCGACTCACGCCCCAAGGGCGCCGCGATCGACGTCGGCCCGGACGAGGCCTTCTGAGCGACGCGCCAAGGGAACGCCCAAGTCAGCGAGGCCTCTCGCAACGATGAGCACGGCGCCCGCGTGGTGTCTCCCAGGTGAGACGAAAGCGGCCGCGGCAGATCCTCGTCCCTTCACTCGACGCTGCCCTGCCCGCACGACGCCGTGCGAGCGGTGCTGGCGCGTGGCCTGCAACGGTCGTCACGCTGGCGTTCACGAGGCGTGGGCGCGGGCGGAAGGACAGGACCATGAAAGCAGCGCGAATGAATCGAGAATTGAGCCTCGCGGACCTCGAGCTCGTCGTCGGGGGTTCCATCGACGTGGTCGGGGCGAACGATGCGAGCGCGCCTCCGGGCCCGGTCGGCTTCGGCTCGTTCGACGGGACCGGGCGCTTCGTGTCGGGGCGGATCAACGCCACCTTCTCTGGGCTCGACGGTCATACCGCCGTGGAAGCCGAGCGCTCCGCCGACGCGCGCGCGAGTTTCTATCGCATGCTCGAACGCCTCCGCATGTCCGGGCGCGAGGGTTCGAGCTGACGGCAACGGGTCAGCGGTCCGCTTCGTTCATCTTCGGTAACGCCGCGGCCTCACGCGAGGGCGCTCGTGATGATGCGTCCCTTCCGCACCAGCTTCGCGACCGTCGTCGGCGCGACGCCCACCGCCGAGAGCATCGTCTGCCCGAAGGACGGGAGCGAGTCCGCCGCGGAGATGTCGCCGCCGCTCGCCATACCCTTGCCGGTCTTCGAGTCGATGGAGAGCGCGCCGTAGTCCTTCTCGACCAGTCCGACGCCGCCGACCACTCCGCCGCGCATTCCCTTGCCGATCGCGAACGACACCTGATGGTTGGGGTTGTGCGTTCGGCCGTCGACGTTTCCCGGCCCGAGCGTGCGACCGAAGACGTTGAGAGACATGAGCGTCACCTGGTCAGCGAGCCCGGCGGCGGCGAGCTGCGCCATCAGCGACCCGATGGCTGCGACGCCCGAGATCGTCTCCGCGGACTCGTCGGAGAGCGCGACGTCGCGATGGTTGTCGCCGCCGAACGGGATGTGAACGGCGATCACCGGCGTCACCTTCATCTGGATGAGCGCCACCGAGGCGAGGATCTGCGAGGTGATCGAGTTGTCCGTGATCGACGAGAGCTGGCTCAGCAGATCCTGCTTGATGTTCCGGACCTGAGACTGCGAGGTGACCAGCGAGTCGATGTAGCGGCGCTGCGCCGGCGTCGCGCCGTCCTTGTAGATGCCGTAGAGCTGATCGAGCGTCTGGTCGCGCAGCGACTGGAGGTTCGTGAGCGGTCCATTCGGATTGGCGAGCGTCGCTTTGAGCGCGAGCGCGGGGAGCTGCGGGAGCGCCTGACCGCCATAGGTCAGCGCCTCGGAGGGCGACGACGCGCCGAGGCTGATCGGCTGCGCCTGGATGGTCCCGAGGCACGGCGCGAGGTGCCGCGCTAGCATCGACGGGAGCATCTCGCCCGCCTCCGTCGTCCCCATCAGCTTGAGCACGTCGGGCTCCTTGGGGTGCACGGGCGTGTCGCTCATCAAGTGAAAGAACGTGGTGCGGTCGAGGACGCCCTGCGGGAGCTTCGACCACGGCATCGCCGCGGTGTACTCCTGCCCGCGCAGGCGCAGCTTCGTGGGCGCCATCGCCGGGTCCTTGCTGTGCGAGATCTTCGGATCGTCGTAGGTCCCCGGTACGTTCGCGTTCAGGGGATCGCCCGAGCCCGACGTCGCGAAGAGGATGAACTGCGCCTTCGCGGCGGCGGTCGCGTCGCACCCCTCGGGCAGGTCCGCGAGGGCCTTCCGCGGATCGAGCAAGAGCGCCGCGGGGAGCCCGGTGGCGAGGGCGCGAAGTCCGACGTAGCCCGCTCCGAAGAGCGCAGACCTGAGTGCTTGGCGGCGGCTGAACATGGTGATCTCCTCAGAGCCCGATCGAGAGGTGGGACGGCGCGAGGCACGCGACGACGAAGGTGGACTTGAGCGCGTCCGTCGCGCTTGCACCGGTCTTCAGCGCGGCGTCGAAGTGGGCGCGAAGCGCGACGATCGACGGCGCCGAGCGCGCGTCGGACGGCGTGAGCGCCATGAGAAGCTGGACGAACTCGGCGATGGCGGCGTCCGGCTGCGCGCTCGACCACTTCCTTGCCGTGGTCGCCACCTTGGGGTCGATGACCAGCTCCGACGCGGAGCCGCAGATGTTCTCCGCACCGGCGCGGTAGAACAGGCTCGGCGCGTTCGGGAGGACCGGCGCGATCCCCCCGCGGCCGTAGCCGTCGGACGGGAGACCGCCGGCGATGACGTTGATGTTCACGAGCGCCGGAGAGCGCTTGCTCGGAGCCGTGACGAGCCCGCAGAGATCGTCGAAGCCGAGCCGCGCGTCGAGGGCACCGCAGAGATGATCGCGACGAGAGACGGCGACCACCTCTCCCGTGTCGCTCACCGTCTTCGTGGGCCTCGCGTTGGTCGTGATCGGCGACGAGAGGAGATCGCGCACGAGCCCGTCCCAGGCGAAGTTCGAGGCCTTGAACGCGTCGACGATGCGAACGAATTCGGGGTCAGACACCTCACACTTGCGCGAGTTCGCGTAGTAACAGAGCTTCGAAGCCCAGGCCTGCGCGAAGAGTGGATGCGTCGCCAGCGTGGTGCCGAAGTCCGTGAGCGAGGTCACCGGCTTCGTGACGCCCTGGAACGCGAAGATGCCGGGCTGGCTCGAGAACGCGGCCTCGGTCTGGTTGTGGTAGTTCCACGAGAAGCTCGCCGCGAACACGGAGCGCGTCGGATCGAGCGTCTGGTGGCACGACACGCACGCGGCATCGCTCGCATGCGCGGAGTCGAGCCCCGGAGTCGTCGCCGGATGCGTAGCGTCGGTCCCGTCGACGGCGGCGCCGAGCGCGACGATGAGCGCTTGATTCATCGTGACGCGCATCTGGTTGCTGTCGTTGGTGTGCCAGTTGGCGAAGAACGCCGGCGTGGTGAAGAAGCCCACGCGCGGAACCTCGAGGACGAGCTCGGTCGCCTTGCGCAGCTTCGGGAGGTCGAAGAACTGCGTGGGCTTCTCGCCGGCCTTCGGCTGGCGGATGGTGACCATGCGCCAGTCGGCGAAGTCCTCGTCCGTGAAGACGATGGTAGGGCCACCGGGGGCGTTGCCGCAGCTGTGTCCGTCGACCGGGCTCTTGTGATTCCCGATTCCGCCGAGGATGACTCTCTGAAGCAGCTGGCCGTTTTGCGGTGAGTCGAGCACGACCGGGTCGGTGAAGCAGCCGGGATCCTTGGCGTCGAGCTTCGCGAGATCGGGGTAGTACCAGTGCATGAAGTTCGGGCTGGTCGGGTTCACCGAGTCCGCGAGGGGGATCGGCCCAGCCGACGTCACGACGATGCTCGTCTTCGGGTGTGCAGCGCGGAAGCGATCCGTGACCTTGCCGAAGTCATCGACCTGGATCGCATCGAGGTACGCGTAGAACTCCATGAGCGCGGGCGTCATCATGAACGTCTGCGTCGTCATGGCGTCGGTGAGGGGTCTGCCTCGCGCGCTCAGCTCGAGCACTGTGCGCGCGAAGCTCTCGCTCGCGTCCTGAACGAACATCGATTCCGTCGCGCGGTTCTGCCAGGCCTGGCTCGGAAACGCTTGTTCGTCGAAGTCCGGCTCATCGACCTGCGTCTGCTGGAAGGCGAGCTCGAAGAAGCGGAGCATCTTCGTGCGGTACTGAGGCAGCTTCATCCAGCCGTCGATCAGCGCCACGAGCTGTGTCGGGTCCGCGGTCACGGCCTTGATCTCGTCGTCGGTCGGCGCGAGGCCGACCAGGATGTTCTTCACCTTGGCCACGTAGACGCTCGGCGGCGAGACCTCGCTCGGGAGGTCGTCAACCGTCGCCGGCACTGGCCCCGGCGCAGCGGTCGCGGCCGGACCGCTTGTGTCGTCGTCGGACTTGCACGCGCCGAGCGCCGCGAGGGAGGCCGCGAGCGTGACCAGGATCAGAGACTTCGTGCGGTTCATGCTGTTCCTCTGCGAACGGAGTTGGCTCATGGCTTGGACCACGCTGCGATCGCGGCACGCTGCGCGTCGGAGAGCGACGAGCCCGAGCTCGCCGGGGGCATCTGCGAGGGCGTCCCCGCCTGGGTGACGACGCGGAGGTAGACGCGGTCCTTTCGCGCGACCCAGTCGTCGTACGTGGAGAGATCGATCCTCGAAGAGTCCTGCCCGCTGCCGGCCGGGCCGTGGCACTTGCTGCAGATCGCGGCGTGGACGGGCTGCACGTCGCGGTTCCAGACGGCCTGATCGCCCGTCGCGCCGCCCTCGTTCCATCGGAGGAGCTGGCCGCCCGAGATGGCCCAGGTGTCACCCGAGGCGGAGCCGACGAGCTTCGCGTCGGCCGCGAGTGTTCCTCCCGTCGCGACCGCGACCTTGCCGGCGCGCCAGCGACCGAGCGAGCCGTCGACGGTGAACCAGACGTTGGCGCCGGCGCCGACGAGCTGGTGAATCTTCCCGGCGCCGGCATCGAAGATCGGAGTCGCCCACGTCGCGCTCACCTGGTAGAGGATGTGCGCGCTGGCGGCCATCAGGTGACCTGCGCCGTCGAATGCGACGAGCTCGACGCCCGGAGCCGCAATCTGCGTCTGCTTGTCGCCCTCGAAGAGACGGATGGCACCTCCGTCGGCGAGGGCAACGACCGCGCCGTTCGCGCTGATCGCTCGCGCGGAGACCGCGTAGCGGGTGACGCGCGCGCCGTCGCTCACGGCGAGGCCGGTGCCGACCTGGAAGGCGACTCGGCTCGCGCCGGAGGCGACGCTCTGCACGTCGTCGGTCGTCAGGCCGTAGCGAACGCTCACGTCCTCGGGCGCTGCGTTCGTCGGCACACGGAGCACGTGGCCGCGTGCGTCGACGCCCACGAGCCAGGTCGAGAGCCCATCGGCGGAGGGCGCGGCCGCTGCGGATCGCCAGTCCGTGACGGTGTCGTCCGAGCTGACGATCGCGCCGCCCGTGAGCTCTTGCACACCCTTCGACCCGAAGACGAAGAGCGACTGGTCACGCTCGGTGATCGCCTGGACGGTGCCCAGATCGATCTTCGCCGGGTTCCAGTCGACCAGCGCCACACCGAGCGGGGCTGCGGTGGTCGGCGTGGCGACTGCCCCGTCCTCGCTCGCCTTGTCGAAGCACCCGCCGCTCGCCGCGAGGGCGAGGACGACGGGAAGCAGCGCGGCCCGGGTGGTGCGCGGCACGCCGATCACCACTTCACCGGATAGACCATGCTCTGCGCGGTCCAGCTCACGCCGCCAGCCTTGGGCGCGGGGTAGGCGCTCTCCGTTCCCCAGAGGTAGCTCGCGTCGGGAACCACCCCGCCGTCGCCGTGCTTCGTGTTGAAGCCGCCGTCGAAGACGTCGCTCGTTTCCGTCCCTGAGGGCGCGACCCAGACCGGATCCGCAACCGTCGTGCGCGGCGGATAGATCGCTGCGTGCACCTCCGCCCCCATGGGTGGCGCCGCGAACGTGAACGTCGTGGGCAAGGTCGCCGACCCACGCGGCGTCATTGCCGCATAGCCGTCGTAGGAAACCTCGGCGGCGTTGAGCTGCCGATCCATGTCGACCAGGAACGGAGACGATACGGAACGTCGAACGGCCGCGTAGGTCTCGGGCGTCGCGCGCTGGACGTCGGTCTTCGTATAGAACGTCGGGTGCAGCACCTCGAGGCGATAGGTGCCCTGCGCCACCAGCAGATCGAACGTGCCGTCGGCGAGCGTGGTCGTTCGGTCCGCGAAGCTGTGGTGCGAGGTCTTCTCGTCGCGCTCGATCTCCACGAGGTAGTCCGCGATCGGCGCGCCGTGCGCCCGCACGACGCCTCGTACGTGAAACATGACCGGCTTCGCTCCCCGCGGAACCGTGAGCTCCGAGCACGGGTTGGCGGCCTGGTCGCTGAACGTGGGCGCGGTCGTCGGGCACGCGACGAACGCGGCTTCGGTCGGATCGAGCGCGAAGCGCGGAAATGTCGCGGCCTTCGCGGCCCCGGCCGCGTCATCGCCGAGGACCTGGAAGAGGTACGTGTAGTGGCCGTTGGCGAGCGTAGGCGCGGACCCGGTGAACGTGCCCGTGCCGTCGTCGACGAGCGTGACGAGCGGCTGCTTCCAGTCCGTCGTGAGCCCGAACGCGCCGACCACCGCGACCGACTTCACTCCCTTCCACGAAGGGCGATAAGAGAACGTGACGGCCGGAGGGACCACCGGGCTCGGTGGCGTCGCATCGGGGGGATTGGTCGTCGGCGTCGGCGCGGGCGCCGCGTCCGAGCCCGCTCCCGCGTCGCCCGTGCCAATGTCGTCGGCGGCAGGCTCGGAGGAGCATGCGAAGGCGACGGCGATACTCGTTGCCGAGAGACCGAGGACGAAGCGGCGGAGGTGCATGAAGGGCTCCTACGCAAGAGCCGTGCGCAGCCGAGCCGGGACGGGAGCCGCCCTCGAAGATTCAATCCAGGCCCCAAATTGCGCTATTTACGGCGCATCATCGGGCGATCGCGTGAGCGCCAACGCGTGACATGTCCCGTGACATGTCACGGCGTACAGCAGGCCTCGCTACACCGGCCACGCCGACGCGAGCTCGTCGGCCCAGGCCGCGTAGCCGAGCGCCGAAGGATGGAACCCGTCACGCGCGAGGTGCTCGGGCGGAAACGGCGAGCGAATCGGAA
>JANXVA010000465.1 GCA_025351875.1 Myxococcales bacterium
CGTGGACCGTGCCGTCGTACGGGCTCACGGCGAACTGCACGTTCGAGCCGCCCGTCTCCACGCCGATCTCCGTCATGACGGCCTTCGCCGCGTCACGGAGGCGCTGGTACTCCTTGTCGGTCAGCGTCATCGCGGGCGCGACGGTGATCGAGTCCCCCGTGTGCACGCCCATCGGGTCGATGTTCTCGATCGAGCAGACGACGATGAAGTTGTCGGCCTTGTCGCGGATGACCTCGAGCTCGAACTCCTTCCAGCCGAGGACGCTCTCCTCGATGAGCACCTCGCAGGTCGGAGACTGCGCGAGCGCCCAGGATACCTTCGCCTCGAACTCGGTCTCGTTCTGCGCGATGCCGCCGCCCGAGCCGCCCATCGTGAACGAGGGCCGCAAGATCGCCGGGAACCCGGTGTCCTTGACGATGGCCCAGGCCTCCTCGACGGAGTGGGCCGAGCCAGCCCTGGGGCACGTGAGCCCGATCTTCTCCATCGCCGCCTTGAAGAGCGAGCGATCCTCGGCCTTGTTGATCGACTCCGGGCGGGCGCCGAGCATCTCGACGCCGTACTTGGCGAGCACGCCGCTCTTGTCGAGGGCGAGCGCGAGGTTCAGCGCCGTCTGCCCGCCGAGCGTCGGCAGGATCGCGTCCGGCCGCTCGCGCTCGATGATGGCCTCGAGCGTCTTCGGCTCGAGGGGCTCCACGTAGGTCCGGTACGCGAGGTCCGGGTCCGTCATGATCGTGGCCGGGTTCGAGTTGACCAGGATGACCTTGTAGCCCTCCTGCCGGAGGGCCTTGGCGCCCTGGGTTCCGGAGTAGTCGAACTCGCAGGCCTGACCGATCACGATCGGCCCCGCGCCGATGATGAGGATTTTTTCGAGATCGTCGCGGCGAGGCACGAGGCGCGGATTAGCAGGGCGCGGCGCCGAGTGAAAGGGTGACCGGCCGCGCGCCCATTTGCCCACCTAGATACGGTCCGAAAGTTGGCCCGATCGCCCCCCTCTCCTTATGCAAGGTGCCATGAGCGAAGCTGACCGCGCTGCCGCGACCGCCGACAAGGGCCAGGCCGCGGGTGACGCAGCCGGAGGATTCTCGTCCGCTGTCGTGAGCATCCCGTTGCCGCGTATCTTCGGCCGGCTCCTCCTGCTGAAGCTCCTCGCGCGCGGCGGGATGGGTGACGTCTACCTCGCGGCCACGACCGGCATCGAGGGCGCCGAGCGCCCCATCGTCGTGAAGACCGTCCGTCGTGACCACATCCACGACGGCTCCTTCCTGGCGCGCTTCCTCGACGAGGCGCGCGTCCAGTCCCAGCTCAATCACCCGGGCGTCGCGCAGATCCTCGAGGCCTCGACCGACGACAACGGCGAGCCGTACACCGTGGTCGAGTACGTCGAGGGTCGCTCGCTCGCGGACGTCCGCCATCGCACCGTCCAGGTCGGCGCACGCATCGGCTGGCCCGAGGCCTGTGCGCTCGCGATCGAGATGGGTATGGCCCTCGCGCACGTGCACGAGCGCTCCGGCGCCGACGGAACGCCCCTCGGCATCGTTCACCGCGACCTCTCCCCCCAGAACGTGATGGTCGGCCACGCTGGCGAGGTGAAGCTCATCGACTTCGGCACGGCGCGCGGCCACAACCGCCGCTGCCACACCGTCGCCGGCGTCGTCTTCGCGAAGCCTGGCTACGTCGCGCCGGAAGTCGCGCGCCAGCAGGTCGGCGACGGCCGCATCGACGTCTACGCAATCGGCGTGATGCTCTGGGAGCTCTGCGCGGGCAAGCGCCTCCTCACCGGCGACGCGCAGAAGCACCTCGAGGACGTCGCCGCGGGTCGCTTCGACATCCCGCGCCTCGCCTCGACGCGCGGCATCCCGGCCGAGCTCGACAAGATCATCCAGAAGCTCTGCGCGAACGACCCCGACGATCGCTACGCGAGCGCCTCGCACGCCGCGACCGACCTCGCGCGTGTCCTCGCGCAGGCCCCGGCGGGCAAGAGCGGCGAGCGGAGCGTGCGTGCGCGCGTCGGCGTCCTCATGAAGACGCTCTGGCCCCACGAGCCCGCCCGCTCTCGCGCCGAGTTCGCCAAGCTCCTCAAGCAGGCCCGGGAGCTGCGCAAGGAGCCCGAGACGCCGCCGGCGAGCGGGGTCATGGAGATCCACGCGGCGCACATGACGCAGGATCCCTCGATCCTCGCCGGCACGCCGTACCGCATGCTTCGCAAGATCGGCGAGGGCGCGAGCGGCGAGGTCTTCGAGGCAGAGCACGTCGAGCTCGGTCGCCGCTACGCGGTGAAGGTGCTCACCTCCGCACACGCCGCGGCTCACGACGCCGTCGACCGCTTCCGCAAGGAGGCGCGCGCGGTCGCCAAGCTCTCTCATCCGAACCTCGTGCGACTGCACGATTTCGGGAAATCGATCGACGGGCGCGTGTTCCTCGTCATGGAGCTGCTCGAAGGCCAGACGCTCGACATCCACGCCGAGAAGGGCCTCGTCTGGCGCGAGTCCGTGAACCTCGCCATCCAGGCGACGCGCGCCCTCGAAGCCGCGCACAGCGCCGGCGTCGTTCATCGCGATCTGAAGCCCCAGAACCTCTTTCTCACGACGGAAGGCGATCTCAAGCTGCTCGACTTCGGCGTCGCGATGGCGCTCGCCGACACCGGCGACGGAGAGCGCAAGCAGAAGGGCTTCGCCGTCTTCGGCACGCCCGAGTACATGGCGCCCGAGCAGGTCGCCGGCGAGACCGTCGACGCGCGCTGTGACATCTACGCTCTCGGCTGTGTTCTCTACGAGCTCGTCACCGGTACGCGTCCCTTCGAGGGCTCGCCCGTCGTCGTCATGGGCAAGCAGCTCCGCGAGGAGGCCGAGCGTCCGCGCAGCCGCGCCCCGAACGCCGTCATCCCCGGCGAGCTCGAGGGCGCCATCATGAAGGCGCTCGCGAAGGCCAAGGAAGACCGCTTCCCGACCGCGTTGGCGTTCCGCGAGGCGCTGGAGGAGGCGCTCTCCGCTCCGACCCGCCGCAAGTCTCGCGCGCGCGCGCTCGTCGGCGCCGCAATCGTGGCGTCGATGGCGATGATCGCCGTCGCCGGCCTCAAGGGTCACGTCCACCGCGATCTCTTCTTCGGCGCCAAGGAACCGGTGGCGTCGATGGCGACGCTGAACGTCGGCGAGCTCCCGAACCTGCCCGCGACTGCGGCGCCGGAGGCCACGGTCCCCGCTGTCGCCACGGCCACAGCCGCCGCCGCCGAAGCTCCCGCGGAAGCCGCTCCGGCGGCCATCGCGATCGCCGAAGCCCCCAAGGCGCCCGCCCCGCGCGAGGCCCGCGGGGCCGCAAGCGAGCGCAACGACGTGCTCCCGCAGCCCGAGGCCAAGAAGCCGAGCAGCCTCCTCACGCGCGCCTCGGCGCGCAGCACCGAGATGCCCCAGGACGCGAAGACGCGCCTCGCGGAGGCGCGCGGCGTCGCCCGCGAGCACCCGACCGACGGCCACGCGCTCAAGGCCTGGGCGACCGCCGCGATGCACGCCGGCGAGACGCGTGAAGCCCGTCGCGCCGCCGAGAGCTGGGCCGTCCACGATGCGAGCGCCGAGCCTCGACTCTTCCTCGCGAGCGCGCTCGAATCGAGCGGCCGCAAGCGCGAGGCCCGCGCCGTGCTCGAGGAGTGGCTCGCGAATCACCCCGACTCGGCCGAGGCGAAGCGCATGCTCTCTCGCCTCGGCGCTGCCCCGGAGCCCGCGATCAAGCGGGGCGGACGCAGCCGCGGACGCGGCCTCCAGCTCCACCCGCCGGATCCGGTCTCCGCCGACGAGTGAGGCTCAGTTCGGAGCGCACATGCCAGGCGCGTTCTTGCCGATCTGGTCGAGCTTCGCCTTGGCCTCGGCGCCGATCTTGTCCTTCGTGAAGCGCTTCTCGCACGCGTCGTAGGCGACCTTCGCGTTCGCGCAGTCGTGCATGAGCAGGTACGCGTCGCCGATGCCGAAGAGCGTGCGGTCGAGCACGTTGGACCTCGGAAAGAGCTTCAGGAGCCGGTTGAACTGCCCGAGCGCGCTGCTCGGGCGGCCGTCCTGAAGGTCGGCGCTTCCGAGGAAGAAGAGGGCCTCGTCAGCCTTGTCGTCGTTCGGGTAACGATTGACGTACTCGGGTCCGAGCACACGCACGGTGGCCCACTCCTTCTTCCCGAAGGCGGCCTCGAGCTGCTTGTAGTGCCCGTCCTTGTCGGCGGGAACGACGAGCGGCGCGGGCGCCGCGGGCGGAGGCGGCTGGACGCGCTTCAGCTCGTCGAGCCGCGCATAGAGCTCCGAACGCGAGGCCCCGACGTCACGGCGGAGCTCGTCGACGCCGTGTGTCGCCTCGTCAACCTTGCCCGCGAGCTCGTTGAGCCGCTGCTTCGACGCGATGAAGTCGCCGCTCGAATCGGCGTTGGCGCGGAGGGCGTTGTCGAGGCGCGCGCGCGTCGCTTCGAGGTCGACGCGGAGCGCGACCACGTTGGCATTGGCCTGGGCAGCGTCCTTCTCTACCTGAGCCGTACGCGCGACGAGCGCCTCATGGTCGCGCTGACTCGCGCAGCCCGCGGTGAACGACGACAAGGCGAACAGCGCCGTACTGATCACGATCTTTCGCATCGGGTCGCTCTCCTCGAATGGCCTGGAACGCTCGCGTTAAACCGCATCGCGCCGCCATTTCCCAGCTAATTTCACACACGTTCCACATCCGATTGCTTGCCACGCCGCAGCATGTCGCCTACGGAGAGAGCCTTCGATGGCCACAGCCACGGCCGACGTCAACCTCGAGCTCATCTCGGGACCCCCGTATCGCACGATTCTGCGACTTGCGATGCCCACGGTCATCGCGATGCTCTCGCAGAGCCTCGTGAACGAGATCGACGTCGTTTTTTTCTCGCACCTCCCCCACCCGGAGGATTCGAACGCGCAGGCTGCGCTCCTCCCCTCCCTGCTCCTGGTGTGGCTCTTCGGCGGCTCGCTGAGCGCGATCAGCGTCGGGACCCAGGCCTACACCGCGCGCCGCTACGCCGAGCGCCGGTACGAGGCGGCGGGCGCCGTGCTCGCGAACGCCGCGTTCTTCTGCGTCGCCGGCGGGATCGTCCTGAGCATCATCGGCTTTCTGACCATCGACAGCCTGCTCAACATCATGCTGCCGGTCCCCGAGGCGCACGACATCGCGCTCTCTTATTCCCACTGGCGCCTGCTCGGCGTCGTGTCGATGGGCATGACGATGGCGGTGAAGGCGTTCTTCGACGGCATCGGCAAGACGTGGGTGCACCTCGTCTCAGCGCTGGTGATGAACTTCTTCAACGTCCTCTTCTGCTGGCTGTTCATCTTCGGCAACAGTGCGCTCGGCATCAAGGCAATGGGCGCGCCGGGCGCCGGCGCCGCGGCCTTCATGGCGACGTGGATCGGCCTCGGCATCATGCTCTTCTACGCCGCGCGCGAGCGGACGAAGTACCAGCCGGTCCGCTGGTCGAACATCTCCCGCAGCCTGACCTGGGACATCCTCAAGCTCTCCATCCCCGCCGCGATCGCGACGATCGTGATGATGGTCGGCTTCGGGCTCTTCACGAAGGTCGCCGGCAAGCTCGACGCGGCCGAGGCCCTCCTCTCCGTCACCGGAGAGAGAGAAGCTGTGAACGGCGCCGCCACGACCGACATCGTCGCGCTCCTCAAGCTGACGTTCACGGCTTGCCTCGCCTTCGGCACCGCGACGGCCACGCTCGTCGCGCAGTCGCTCGCCGCCAAGCGCCCCGACGACGCCTCTCGCTTCGGCTGGGCGAGCGTCAGGCTCGGGCTGGTCTTGTTCGGCTTCGTCGGCCTCTTCGAGGGCGTCATCTTCCCCCGGCAGATCGTCCACTTCATCTCCGACTCCGACTCCGTCCGCAACGCCGCGCTCATGCCCATGAAGATGATGGCTTGGGTGACGCCGATCATCGCCGTAGCGATGATCCTGAGCGAGGCGCTCTTCGGCGCCGGCAACACGAAGTTCGTCGCGGCCGCGCAGTTCTGTCTCGTGTTCTTCCTGCTCGTCCCCCTCGCCTGGGTGCTCGGTGTCACGACCCACAACGGCCTCACGGGCATGTGGATCGGCGCGGTGGCCTACGCGATCGGCGCAAGCATCGTGATGACCGCCAAGTTCAAGGGCGGGGCCTGGAAGTCGATCAAGCTCTGAGTCGCGTCAATGCCGTGCGTCGCTCGGGTCCTCCCCGGGTAGCCCGAGCTGCGCACGCGTGAGGTTGAGCAGCGCGTCGACCTGGTCCGGCGCGGCGTGGAGCGAGGCCTTGAGCTTCGTGCCGTCCGCGCGGAGCGTGAGGCTCCCGAGGACGTTCTTCGTCACGATGCGCACCATGAGCGAGTTCTGCTTCTGCGCGAGCTGATCGAGCATCGTCGCGGTCGCCTTGCATGACGCGGCGTCCGGGCAGTCCGCCTCCGCGCTCAGGTCGAGACCGCCGTCGGTGGCCGGCTTCACGATCACCAGCCCTCGCACGACGTCGCCGGGGAGAAAGCGCACGACCTTCGCTGGCTCGGCGAGGAAGATGCGTGCGAGCTCGCCGGGCCTGGTCCCGGGATCGATCGCCTTGGAGAGAGCGGCGCCGAGATCCACCGCGCGATCGGCAGGCACCAGCGCGAGCACACCGGCCTGCGGCCTCAACAGCACCTCACGCACGCCGTAAATCTCGGCGCGAACGGCGCCCGGCCCCGCATCGGAGGCCTCGAAGCCGGCATCGACATTCGCTCGCGTGAGCTCCGCTTCGGAGCGCAGGTGCTTCACCACGTTCGCGTTCGCACCAGGGATCCTGACGCCCCCGCCGTAGACGAGGAGCCACTCGCCGTCCGCGAACGGGTCGACACCGGTCTTCGCGCGCGCGTCGATCACCTCGGGGACGACGGAGAGCAGCTTCAGGATCTTCGCGCCGCTTCGAGTCGCTCGCATCGACCGGAGCGAGGCTGCGAGACGGAATGCATGCGGATCGCCGGGCTTGCTCGGCTCGGTGGCGCCGAACAGCGGCTCGGGCACCGCGGGCTTCGGCGTCGGCGCCGTATCCTCGTGGGTCGCGACACCGACCGATGCATCGACACGCTCGCGCACGGGCTCGGGCCGCGCGACGGGCCGCACCGTCACCGGCGGCACGACCGGAGGGCGCGCCTCTTCCGCTCCGCAGCCAAAGGCCACGAGCGCCGCGGACGCGAGGGCGCCCGCGAGCGCGTGGCCGAGCGGCCTCACCCGCCGTCCTTGGTCTTGCTCTGGAGGATGCGGTCGAGCTCTTCGTCGGTCTCGTTGCCGGTGAGCGGCTTGTTGGTCGGGGCGGGAGGCGCGTCTGCATCCTTCTTCCCCTTGCCCGCGAGGAGCGCATCCATCTCGTCGTCGGTGAGCTCGCCCGCGGGCTTGGTCGGAGCCGCGCCCGCGTCCTTGGCGCCCTTGCCGGCGAGGAGCGCGTCGAGCGCGTCCTCCTCGGACATCGTCGTCGTGCCTGCGTCGGGGGCGGCCACCGCGGCCTTCTCCGGCATGCGGCCGTTCGGGTACTTCTTCTTGTCCGCCTCGGAGCACGGCAGCGGATTCGAGTTGTCGTGCTGCACGCACTCGAGCTTCCACGCCTCGCGAGGCGTTCGGTCCTCTTTTTCGGCCTTGTTGCGCCACTCCTGGATGTCGTCGGTGACGAGCACGTCCGAGATGTGCGGCACGTACGTGATGATCAGCAGCGCCAGCGCGAGTAGCCCCACGAAGGGCATCGCCAGCTTGTAGAGGCTGACGACGGGCCGGTTGAAGCGGAAGCTCGCGATGAACAGGTTCAGGCCGAGCGGCGGGCACGAGAAGGCGAGCTCGAGGTTCAGCACGAACATGATCGCGACGTGGAACGGGCCGAGCCCGAAGTGCGCCGCGAACGGGAGGATGAGCGGGATGGCGACGAGGATCGCGCTGAAGCCGTCCATGATCATGCCGAGCACGAGCAAAAAGACGTTCATCACGATCAGGAACTGCCACGTCTTGTCGAGCCCGAGGTGCAGCATGGCCTCGATGAGGCGCAGCGGGATCTTCTTGTCGACGACCCAGTACGTGAGCGAGTTCGCCATCGCGAGGATCAGGATGACGGCGCCGGCGAGCGCCATCGAGCCCTTCGCGATGCGGACGAGGTCGCGCTTGATCGTGAGATCCTTGTAGATGAAGACCTCGATGCCGAGCGTGTAGAGCGCGACGAGACCGGCAGCCTCGTCGATGTCCGTCATCGTCGTCTTGATGCCGACGACGAGCAGGAGAAAGACTCCGAGCTCCCACTTGAACGCCCAGGTAGCGGACAGCGCCTCCTTCAGGTCGAACGGCGTGCGCGGGATCTTCTCCTTCACGCCGATGTACCCGGAGTAGAGGACGAAGAAGAGGAGCACGAGCCCGCCCGGCGCGAGGACCGCCTTGTTCACGAGCTGGAAATCGAGCCCCGTCACCATCGCGTAGACGAGGAGCGGGAGCGCGTACGGCAAGAGGAGGCCGAGCGATCCGCCGGTGGTCACGAGCCCGAGCGCGAACTTCTCCGAGTAGCCCCTCTGCCGGAGCGCCGGGAGCAAGAGGCCGCCGACGGCGATGATGGTGACACCGCTGCCGCCGGTGAAGAGCGTGAAGACGGCGCTCGCGAGCACGCACACGATCGCGAGGCCGCCGGGGAGCCAGCCGACCCACGAGGTCGCGGCGCGCACGAGGCGCTCGGGCGTCTTCGATTCGGCCATCGTGTAGCCGACGAACGTGAAGAGCGGGATCGTCGTCAGGATGGGAGAGCCCGCGAACCTCGAGCCGAAGACCTCCGGCGCGAGGCGGCGGAGGTACTGCTGCGTGGTGTCCGGATCCATCAGCCACGCGAGCTCGGTCGCTCCGCCCATGACGGCGAAGAGCGGCGTGCCGAGCAGCGCGAGGAGCGCGATGAGACCGACGATGACTCCGCCGAAGGCCGTCAACGCGGCGACGGTGACGCCGATGAAGCCGAACGTGATCCGCGCGGTGCGCGGGTCGGGAGAATCGCTCGCGAGGGGCGTGCTCATCGCGTCGACTCCTGCTGCGCTTGTTCGACGGCCATCGCCTCGGCGCTCGAGTCATGCGCGTGCGCCAGCTCCTCGTCGCCGTGCGCCGCGCCAGGGTCCACCTTGACCCATCCGGCGATCGCGAGAAGCGATCGGAGCACGAAGCGAATCGACATGACCAGGAGTCCGAACGCAAAGACGAAATTGCACTCGCGCACGAGCAGCTGGTAGACGCGATCGTTGGAGCCCGGGATCGCCGTCACCGCCGGCGTGCGGAACGTGTCCGGGGTGTCGTCCATATCCATCCCCTTGACCTGTTCGGCGGAGAAATGAGCCTCCCATCCGCCGTCGTGGACCCATTCGTTCCACACCTTCGGGGTGAGCCACTTGCCGTATGGCGTGCCTCCCAGCACCTTCGGGAGCGCCTTCAGGTCCATCGAGATCTGGCGGCCCACGAGGAAGACGTCGCGCGACGTACCTTTCGCGACCGTCTCGATCTTCGAGCCGGGCGGCGCGGGGCAGCTCTTGTCCGCATCACCGGGGCACGGGACGGTCAGCTTCGCTCCGTAGTCGACGACGGCGACGTGATCGAAGAAGCCCCAGACCGCAACGAAGCAAACGGCGGCCGCGACGAGCCAGCCAAGGACGGCCACCGGCACACGGGCGCGCGGCGTGAGGAAGCGCATCACGACGTCGACGTTGATGTGCTTGCCCTGCCCCGTCGCCACCGAGGCACCGAGGAGCGCGAGCCAGAGCGTGAGGCGCTTGGCGATGTCGCTCGCGCCGCCGAAGAAGACCAAGGAGGATGCATTCTGCAACCATCCGAGGATGTTGCCGAAGTACTCGACCCCGAAGTCGCCCATCCGGCTGCCGACGAGGAAGCCGACGGCAACGGCGCCGGCAGTGATCGCCTCGTGGCGCTTGCTTCGCTTGCGCGTGAGCAGGTGAGTGACGAGGCCGAAGACGAGCGCACCGACGAGCATGCGGAAGACGCGGCCGGAGCCGCTGGTGCCGGTCTGCGCCAGCGCCTTGAGAGAGACCCAGGCGACGAGGGTCGTCGCGTCGGCGATGAGCACCGCAGCGCAGAGCCTCGCGTCGAGCTTCGTCCAGGCGCGGTCGAGACGGTCGATGGGCGCGCCCCACGCGGCCTTGGGCGAGACCGCCGCTACGGCAGCAGCTGCGGGCGCCGAGACCGCTTCGGTGGGGGCTGCGGACTTGCGCGCGCTCGGCCAGGGCGATGACGGGAGCTTGGAGGAGGCCTCTGCCGCCTCGTCTTTTGCGGGCTCGTCGCCGGGCGGGGTGGGCTCCTTCGCCGGGTCCTTTTCCTCTTCGCTCATCGGCGCCGAGGGTACCTCAGTCGTGCGTCCTCGCAGCCACAAACGGAAGCGTCCCCGCGGGCGCTGGTGGGAGCGCGCGCAGGGACGACGAATCGGACGCGGAGACGGGACGCGACGCGCGGCGCACGGTGACCGTGCGTCAGCGCGTCAGCGCGTCACTTCGCGGCGGCGGCGGCGTTGGTCACAGCCGTCCAGGTGCCACCGTCGATCTTGTTCTCCGACTTCAGCCGGTTCCGGACCTCGGCGAACTTCACCTGCCACGCGCCCCTCTCCTCGGGGCTGAGGGTGATGACCGTCTTGGTCTTCTTGAGCCCCTCCCATGCCTCCGCGTCCACGCCGCGGATGGTCTGGGTGAGCACCTCGCCCGCGGCCTTGCCGCTGTCGGCGAACTTCTGCCTGCACGCCTCCGGAATGGCCCGGTAGGCCGCGTTGGCCATGACGAGCCCGCCGATACCGAAGCCGATCGGCATGTCGATGACGTGCGTGACGTGCGCCGACCACTGGAGTTGCTCTGCGGCGATCGCCGGCGTGGTGATCACGTCCACGGAGTCCGCGCTGCGCCCCTGGATGTTGAGGAGGATGTTCGGGACGGTCAGCTTCTTCGCCGACGAGTGGCCGACGGCGCTGAGGAACATCGAGCCCATGTCGTCGCCGTCGATGTAGAACGGGTGGTACTGCTTGAGCTGGTCGGGCGTCTTGATGTCCGGCTTGCCGTCGCCCTTGCGGTACATGACGTGGCCGATGCCGACGTCACCCCAGCCGAGGATCTTGTAACCCGCGTCGTCGAACCCCTTGTCGAAGGTCCCCTTCGTCGTGTTGCGAACGGCGTCGAGCTGCGCCCAGGTCTGGACGAGGCCGGGCATCTGCAATGCCACGACGCCGCCGTAGATCTTCGAGAGGCCGGTCGCGGTGAGCGCGCCGCCGTGGAGGTTCCCGGACTTCATGTCCGCGATCATGCTCCCCTCGTCCTTGCCGTAGGACCAGTCGATCTCGCACTTGCCCTCGGTGTCCTTCTTGACCGTCCGCTTCCAGGACTCGAAGACCTTGCCCCAGCTGGACTGCTTCGGCGCGAGCGTGCCGAGCTTGATCTGGTACGCGGCGGATTCGCCCTCGGCTGCGGCCGTCTTGGTCGCGGAAGGAGAGACGAGCGAAGCGATGGCGACGAGCCCCGTGATTGCGACCTTACGAATCATGAACCGAAACCTCCTGGCAACTGCAACTAAGGGTAGGCGTCGACCGGGGCGACGCAAAGGGTACCGTACGATTCGACGGTAGACCCTTCCGGGTCATTCAAAAGGGTGACAAATCGGGCACTTCAGCGCGGCGTTCCGCAACGCCCCTCACGGCTTGGCGGCCGGAGGGTGAGCGGGAGCCGCCGGCGCGGGCGTCGACGGGCCCTTGAAGCCGCAGTCCTCCATCGCAGGCTTCGTGAGCGCACGGGCGGCGCGGCGCTTCGCGATCGTGTTCTGGAGCCGGAGGTTGGGGTCCGGATCCTCGACGGTGATGATCTCGTTCAGCATCTTCTCGTAGAGCGCGCGATCGCCCTTCGAGCAGGCGTACCTCGCGTAGTTCAGCTGGATGCCGAGCGCCTTCCGCTGCGTCTTCTCGAGCGCGAGATCGAGGAGCTTCTTCGCTTCGTCGAGCTCGGCCATGCCCGTGCGCGCGTGGTAGGCGCCGAGCGTGGAGGTGGCGCCCCACGCCATGTACTCGGGGTTGAGCTCGCGGCTCCGCTCGAGCAGCGCGACGCCGACGAACAGCTTCGAGACGTACTCGCGGCGGTCCTTGAGGATGTTGACGCGCGCGAGCCAGGCCGAGCCGAGCCAGAAGAGGTTCTCGCCGTCCTCCTTCTCGGTGAAGCTCTTCTTCAGCCACGCGTTGATCGTGTCCGCGTCCTTGTTCGACGCGGCCTCGAAGCCCTCGGCCTTCTTGCCGATCAGCTCGACCCCGTAAGCGACGCTCCGATCGAGCGCGAGCTTCGCGCGCTTCTGGTGGTAATCGGCCGCGGCGTCGTCCTCGGCGAGGACAGCAGCGTCGTAGTCGTCCATCGCGAACGCGTAGCCGTAGCCAGCCCAGCCCTTCATGAGCATGAAGAGCGCGTCCTCGTTGTCGGGCGCGAGACGATGCATGCCTTCGAACTGCAGCATGCCGGCCGACGCTGCGCTGCGCGCGAGCTCGTAGTCGCCGATCGTGTCGGCCGCGCCAGCGCCGATCCGCGTCGAGGCGATCGTGCTGTTGAGGATCATCTTCTTCACGCAACCGACGTTGCCGAAGGCGACCGCGCCGGTGAGAAGCATCGGAGCAAAGGAGGTGAGAAACTTCGTACGCATCGAGGTGAGTCCTACAGGCCTCGAATACGCCGTGTCAACGGCGGCTCGCGACGAGCATGGTGCACGCCGCGCGCGTCCGGACGCTCGCGTCCGGGTCCGCCAGCAGCATGACCGCCCGGGCGGGCCTTCCCAGCGCCGCGAGAGCCGAAGCGGCGCCGAGACGGCGGTTCGGCTCCGAGGCGGCGAGGTCCTGCTCTATCCAGGCCTGGATACGCAGATCGCCCGCCTGGGCGAGCGCCAGCCGGGCACGCGCGGCGGCCTCCCGGACGCGCCCGTCCTCGGCGGGCGGCCCCACCTTGGTCGTGACGCCCTGCCCCGCGATTCCTTCGAGGTCCTTGAGCGCGGCGTCGTGGTCCGGCCTGGACTCGAGGAGGCTCGCGAGCGCGGGGACCCGCACGTCGAGGTCGTCGTCCTTGGCGGCCTTGCGAATGGCCTCGAGCTCCGCCCCCGCGGGGCGAGCGATCGCCAGCGCGTGCAGCCGATCGCGGCGAGAGCCCTCGGCGATCGTGCGGGAGAGGAGCGCGCTCGCCGATCCGGCGAGCTCCGCATCCTTCGGCACCGAGCGCATGACGACGCCGGCTGCCGCGAGCGCGCCTGGGCCCTTGCCGGAGGCGAGCTCGACGCGCAGCGCCTCGCGACCGCCGTTCTCGAACACGGGCGAGAGCGCCCAGGCGATCGCCACGTCCTCGCGGACCGCGTCGTCACCGCCGGTCCAGAGGTCGCGCAGGCGATTGACGTGCTCTGCGGCGCGAGGCCTGGCCGCGTCGGAGCGGAGGATCTGGCTCATCGCGCGGAGCGCCTCGTTGCGTAGAAGCAGCTCCGGATCGACGCGGGCGGTCTCGAAGAGAACGTCGAGATCGGCGACGTCTCTCGCCTGCCCTGCGGCGCGGATCGCGCTCCTGCGCACGCGTGGGCTCGGATCGAGGATCGCCGCCTGCCGTCGCTTTCGGTCGTCGTCACGATGAAGCGTGCGGGTGCCGACGGCACGCCAGCGGTCGTCCGCGTCGGAGAGAAAATCGCGGGCGGCACCGTCTTCGAGGCGACCTTCCTCGAGGCGCGCGAGCGCGGCTTCGGCGCCTGCGCCGTCGTGCTTCTTCGAGCGCTGCTCGAGCGCGTCGTCGAGCTCTGCGGCGCACGCGCGCGACTCGCGCACGCGCGACGTGGCCGCGGCGTCGTCCTTCGCGGTCACGAGCTCGCGGGTCGCGACGGCCTTCGCGAGGCAAGCCGCCTCCGAGTTCGAGAGCTTTCCGCGATCGTGCCTGCCGACGATCTCGGCACGGAGCCGCGCGGAGTCTCCGCTCTCGGCCGCGCGATAGGCGGAATTTGCGCACGAAAGGGCTGCCACCGAGGTGACGAGGACCAGCAAGCCGAACGAGCACCGATGCCTCATCTCTCCTGAGGTAGCTCGTTTTCCGACCGCAGGGAATGTCGGCGTGGTAGCTGCACCGAGGACATGGGAGCCAGCACGGCAGCGCGGACGCGCGTCGTCGTCGTCGTGAACCGACGCGCACGAAGGCTGGAGGCCGGCGTGGGCGTGCACCCGCTGCTCGACGTCCTCCGCGAGCGCCGGCCCGACGTACGTGTGCGCGAGACCCACTCGATGGCCGAGCTCGACGCCGCGGCGGAGGACCTCGCGCGCGAGGT
>JANXVA010000475.1 GCA_025351875.1 Myxococcales bacterium
TGCGTCGACGGCGTCGGGAATGCCGTCGTGGTCGGCGTCCGGAAGGGGCTCGCGCGGGGCTTTCGAAGGTCCGTCGCCGCGCCTTCGGGGTGGCTTCGGGATCTCGGGAGCCCACCATCTTCCTCGATGAGATCGGCGAGCTCCCGCGCGACATGCAACCGAAGCTCTTGCGCGCGCTGGAGGCGCACGAGATCCGGCGCGTCGGCGAGACGAAGCCACGCAAGGTGGACGTTCGCGTCGTCGCCGCGACCAATCGCCGGCTCGAGCGCGAGGTGAATCACGGTCGCTTCCGGGAGGACCTCTACTTCCGCCTCTCGGTCGTGACCGTGCGCGTGCCGCCGCTCCGTGAACGGACCGACGACCTCGAGCTTCTCGTTCCCGCCATCCTCGAAGGTCTCGGCGAGCGCGAGAGCGCGCATCTGTTCACGCCGGAGATCTTCGCGCAGATGCGCCGCCACGACTGGCCCGGCAACGTGCGCGAGCTACGCAACTTCGTCGAACGCACCGTGGTCCTCCGCGAGAGCCGCCCCGACCTCGGCACCGACGACGCGACCGGCGCGCCGGAGCGCCCGACGTCGATCGATCTCGATCGGAGCTTCCGCGACGGTAAGGAGGATCTCATCGCCGGCTACGAGCGCCGCTACCTCGGGGCGCTCCTCGCGTGGGCCGACGGCAACGTGACGAAGGCCGCGCGCAAGGCGCGCATCGACCGCATGAGTCTGTATCGCCTGATGCAGCGCCACGACGTCAAACCAAACGGCCAGTGACTCTCGTCTCCACGTGCCCGTGCCCGTGCCCGTGCCCGCTCTCCTCTCGTCTCAGTAGTGACCCTTTGTCCGCCTCGCGACGTCGCGGTCCGCGTCGCGCTCCTTCTCGCGTGAGCGGTCCTTGCCCTTGCGCTCGCGGTGCTTCGCCGTCGCCGCGCGCTCCTCGTTGCCCTTGATCGACGCCACCGGCCACAGCGTGTGCTCCACGCGCGCGAGCCCTGCCGCGACGACGGCCGCCACGACCTCCTCTGCGCTCTTGTAGCAAGCGCTCGACTCGTCGAGCGGCACGCGTCCGTCGAGGTTCACGAGAATGTGGTCGCGCCGATACTGCTCGTCCACCTTCCGCTGATCGAGCTGACGCATCGCCTCGCCGCGCGACATGCGCCGCCCCGCGCCATGATTGACGGAGTACCCGCTCCTCACCGCGCCGGCCTCGGGCCGGAGGATGTAGCTGTAGTCACGGTTCGAGCCCGGGATGAGCACCGGGTGTCCCGTGTCCTGCCACATCGTGCCAGCGAGCGCGGGATGGCTTGCCGGGAACGCGCGCGTCGCGCCCTTGCGATGGACCCAGACCTCGCCGAACTCGGGGTGGTCCTCCGCCTGAACGAGGTTGTGGCTGATCTCGTAGACGAGCTCGAGGTCTTCCTTGAAGACCTTCCGGAACGCAGCCTGGATCTGCTCGAAGATGACGAGCCGGTTCAGGATCGCGAAGTTGCCGCCCGCGGCGACCGCGTCGAGATACTCGCCGTAGTGCTTCGATGCCGGGGTGAAGTACCCGAGGTCGATGTCGGTGATGTCCTCCGGTCGCTCGTCCTTCGCCATCTGGAAGTAGTTCGTGGCGAGGCCGTGCCCGAAGCCGCGGCTCCCGGTGTGGACCTGGACGAAGAGCGTCCCCGTCTCCTCGCACCGCTGGAGCTCGATGAAGTGGTTGCCGCCGCCGAGCGAGCCGAGCTGGTCACGACCGCGTTCGGGCTTGCCCTTTCCACCCCAGGGGATGCTCCACCCGTCGGACACGGGAATGCGATGACGCTCGGCACGGCTCCGATCGAAGTCGGCGCCGTACGTGTCGACGTAGTGCTCCGCGCCGCCGCGAACGAGGTCCTCGAACTCCCTCTCCGTCAGGTTGCCGAGCTTCACACTCTTGCCGCCCGCGCCGAGGCTCACACGACGCATGACCTCCTCGTTGAACTCCAGCTTGCGGTCCGGTGTCGCGAGCTCGGCCGAGACGTTGCTCCGCGCGCTCATCATCCCGCAGCCGATGTCGAAGCCGACCGGCCCCATCGCGACCGCACCCTCGTTGCGGTCGGTGAGGATGACGCAGCCGACCGGAACGCCGTAGCCGTAGTGCACGTCGGGCGTGATCGCGACGAGCTTCGCGCCGGGGAAGCGCGTCGCGTTGATCACCTGGCGATAGAGCGTCGGCTCCGCCTCGTTCAGCAGCGCCTGCGTGACGAAGAGGCGCACGACCACGTCGCCGGTGTCGCCGGTCTCGAGCTGAAAGTATCCGTCCTCCGACCACGCCGCCCGCTGCTTCCAGTCGGCCTCGTGGAGGAGCTCGCGCGTCGCCATGATCGCGCCACCATAAGCACGACCCCGAGCCGCGCCAGTGGCCTCACATCACTTGGGGAGCTCACCCTTGCAACCGACGAGCGCCTGGAGCTTCGCGCCGGTGGCAGCGTTCGTCGCCGTGCACGTGGAGGGGCAGAGAATGATCTTCTTCGGCGTCGTCGGGTCGTCATAGTACCAGGCGTTCGGGATCGTGCCGCACTTGGACACGTCGGTGACCTGCGTGAGCTTCTGCGCCGGCTGGCCCGCCGGGGTGAACGTGACGGCGACCTTGGTCGGATCGGACTCCGCCGACGTGGGGTAGCCGAGCTCGCAACCGAGCTTGTCGACGATGCCCTTCGCGATGTTGTTGAGGACGCCCGAGTAGTCGGTCTTGCAGACCTCGTCGATGAGGCCGCCCGTGAGCTTCGAGAGGTTCTGGTACTGGACGCTCTTGCCGGCGGCGCCGTTGCAGACGTTGTTCGACGGCACCATGTCCGCGAACGGCTTGCTGATGATGCTGTGGAAGATGTAGTTGCGCTTCGCCGCGGTGCCGAACATCCCGGCCGGCGCCTTCGCCAGCAGCGCGGTGTCGAACGTGGTCTCGGAGATGTTCGAGGTGTCGTCGGTCACTTCGACGAACACCTTCGTCGCGTCCATGCGCAGGTATTTGTTCCATGCGAGCGCCGCGTTGTTGCTGTCGTAGGTAGACAGGATCAGCTGGAACGAATCCGTGCTCTGCACGTCCTGGTTGACGTGATGGAAGATGGGCGGATTGTCGGCGCAGTTCGCGCCGGCGAGGGGGGCGGGCACGCAGATCTGGTTCTGGTTCGCGTTCGTACCGCGCTTGACGATGAAGGTCACGGTGTAGTCGAGACCGACGCCGCCGATCGTCGTCGCGAACGAGTTCACGTTCGTCCGGATCTGCTTCATCTCCTCCGTCATGCTGCCGGAGTCGTCGATGACGAAGATGATGTCGACCTTGGCCTTGGCTGTGTCGGCCGAGGTCGCCGCGCAGGTGGCGTCCCCGCTGGTCCCGCTGGTCCCGCTGGTCCCGCCGCTCGTCCCGAAGCCGCTGGTCCCGCTGGTCCCGCTGGTGCCGCTCGCGCCGCTGGTGCCGCTCGTACCCCCGGCCGGGAAGCCCTCGTTGGGATCACTGCTTCCGCACGCGACGAAGGCGGCGAGAGCAGGGACGAGGACGAGAGCGGAGGCGGCGGCGCGAAGGGAGCTCATCTCGATGACACAATGACCGCCTCGACGGGGATCCAGCCGACGATCTGGATCGTTGCGCAATTTAGACGGCTACATCCGGGCCGGCATGCGACAGCGCCCCTGAGGCTCCGTCAGTCCACTTCGAGGACGATCTTCCCGAACACCTTTCGGTCCTCCAGGAGCTGATGCGCTTCGACGGCGCTCCAGAGCGGCAGCACGCGATCGATGACCGGCCGCAGCTTTCCCGCCTCGACGTGGCGCAAAATGCCGAACAGATCGCCCTTCGGCCCCATCGTCGAGCCGAGGATCTGGACCTGCCGGAAGAAGACGTGACGCAGATCGATGGCCGGCGAGAACCCCGAGGTCGCCCCGCACGTGACGATGCGGCCGCCCCAGGCTGCGGCGAGGATGCTGTCCGCGAACACCTCGCCGCCGACGTGCTCGATGACGACGTCGACGCCCTTCTTGTCCGTCAGGCGTTTGCACTCTGCAACGAAGTTCTGGGTGGTGTAGTTGATGACCTCGTCGGCGCCGAGCGCCTTGGCGCGCGCGGCCTTCTCGTCGGTGCTGGTCGTCGTGATCACACGCGCGCCGAGCATCTTGGCGATCTGGATGGCGGCGCTCGAGACTCCACTCCCCGCCGCTTGGACGAGGACGGTCTGGCCGGGGCGCACCTCGGCCTTGCGGACGACCATTTGCCATGCCGTGAGGAAGCAGAGCGGGATCGCCGCGGCTTCGACGAACGAGAGACCCTTCGGCATCGGGAGGAGGTTGGCGTCGGGCACCACGATGTGGCGCGAGTAGCCGCCCTGCGTGTTCTCGCCCATGATCTTGTAGCCGCGACAGAACGTGTCCTCGCCGAGGAGGCAGCGCTCGCACGCTCCGCACGAGAGTCCGGGGTTCACGACGATGCGGTCGCCGACCTTCGCTCCCCTGGCGCCGGGGCCGACGGCCTCGACCTCACCGACCACGTCGGCGCCGAGGCGATGCGGAAACTCGTAGCGGAAGTGGGGTAGACCGCGCCGCGCCCACAGGTCGATGTGGTTGAGCGCGACCGCCCGAACGCGGATGCGCACCTCGCGGGGACCCGGCTCGGCGAGCTCGATCGTCGCGCGCTCGAGGACCTCGGGGCCACCGGTGGCGCGCATCACCATCGCTTCGGTCTGCATGCGGCCGACGCTACCGCAACTCGTCGGTCAGGTCAGGCGAGCATCTCGCGTGGTCGCGCGCCCGACGCGGGCAGCACGGCGTGCGAGAGCGCGAGCGTCATGACGAGGACGTTGCGATAGACCGCGTGGACGTCGTCGACGTCGACGTCGCGGGGCTCGCGGCCCTCGCCGGAGTGCTGACCGTCTCCGGGCTCGAGCGCCGCCTCGACGTGCTCGTTCACGAAGGCGAGGATGCCAGGCTGCTCGATCGCCATGACGTCTTCGAGCTCGAGGGGTTCGTCGGCATGCGTCGCGCGGAGCTCCTCCTCGAGGGTGAGGGCGCTCTGCGCCGCCTCGAGGGCCTGGTCATCGACCTCGGCGAGCCGTGCGGCGAACGCGCGCTCGAACGAGAGCCACACGGCGATGGTGAGGAAGTAGCCGAGCGCGAGGGCCGTCTCGTCGAGCGGCCGCGCGAGGACCTGCGCGGCCAGCTGCGCGAGCGCGGGCTGGGTCTGCTCGAAGCGCCCGAAGGCGTCGTCGAGATCCGACTTCGGCGACAGCCCGTTCGCCGCGAGCTCGTCCTCGATCCGATCGAGGACCTCGCGGTCGACGACCGCGTACGCAGGAACAGGACGAATGGCCGCGCCGCGGACCCACATGGCGAAGAGTTCTAGCACGCCGCGGCCGTCGTCCCCACGCGGGGCAGGCCGGTCAGGGCCGACGCGACGAGCGGAGCGCGTGGAAGCTCCAGGCGTACGCGAGCGCGAGCGCAATCCAGCTGAGCAGGATGCCGCGGCCGAGCGGGCTCCGTCCGATGGGCAGCGCACCGAAGCCGCCATGATACTGGGCGAAGGAAGCGCTGACCGAGAGCCGGCGCGCGAAGACGGCGCACACGATGACGATGGCGGCGGCGATCGCGGCGTTGACCTGGAGGATGCGCGTGCCCCGCTTGGCGATGGCCCAAGGCGTGGCGATCGCGAAGCCCAGCGGAACCTGGAGCGCGGCGACGACCACGAGCAGCAGATCGACCGCGGACGGAACGCGGCCCGAGCGCACGAGATAGAGGTAGGCCCAGTCGCCGTGCAGCGCGACGAAGTAACCGACCACCGGAGCGAACACCAGCGCCCCCATCC
>JANXVA010000488.1 GCA_025351875.1 Myxococcales bacterium
GCACGAGCCGCGAATTCGCGACCAGATCGAGCCGCGAGTACCCGCGCACGCCGAAGACCTGGATGCCCTCCAGGCCGAGCACGAGCTTCGAGCCATAGGCGTCGCCGAGGAGCACGGCGCCGCCGCCGCCCACCGCGAAGCCGACCTCGGTGACGCTCGTGAGGAGCTCACCCTCGACGTGCAACCAGTCCTCCGCCCGCAGGCGGATGCGCGGGGCTCCGTAGTTGAGCCCGACCTCGTACTTGCTCGGGTCCGACTCGCCACGGACGAGGGACTGCCCGCGCACGACGCCCGCGCGGATGCCGAACTCCGACACCGTGCCGAGCAGTCGGTACGTGTAGCTGCCCTCGACCCGGTAGTACTGATCGGCGACCTTTCGCGTCTCGGCCGGGCGCGGAAGCGCGGCCGGCGCGGCCGGAACCGTCGCCGTGGTGGTTCCGAAGCTCGCATACTCGCCCGAGGTCTGCACGACCGACCTTCGCCCGTGGAGCCTCGCGAGGAGCGCCGCTTCGCGCCGATCCTCCGGCGAGTCGAGGACGGTCACGTGGTGGGGCGCGGCGCGCGTCGCAAAGACCTGGAGTTGCTCGCCCGTCGTGGTCTCGATCTCGATGGAGTAGCCGAGGTCCGGGCGCACGGCGGTCGCCGGAATGATCGCCACGTAGCCGAGCGGGCCCGAGGCGCGCGCGAACTCGACCTCGCCGTGCGTGCCGCCTCCCTGGAAGACGAGCAACGCTCGCTTCACGCGATCGGGCCGATCGACGACCGCGCCGATGCTGATGTCCTCCGCGAGCCGCGCGGTGACCTGAGGCGCGTGATGAAGCGCGGGCACGTCCGCGGGGCCGGCCGTGCGCGCGGGCTCCGGCTCTGCGTGGGCCGCGCTCGCGATGCAGAGCAGCGCGGCGCCGAGGAGCGACGAGAGAGACTTCGAGTTCACCATTGGTAGCTCGCGGCGAGGCCGGCGCCGGGGCCAGCGTGGTTGATGGTTCGGCCCTGGTAGGAGCCGCGAACGGCGAGGACGAGCTCGTTCGTGAGCTGGTAGCCGACCTGCGCGATCGCGCGCGCTCCGACGTCGCCGGAGCTCGCGGGCTGGGTCGTCACCTCGGTACGGAGCACGACGGGGACGCGTGGAACGGTGCGCCAATCGAGCTGCACGATCCCTCGCTGGCCGACGCTCCCGAGGACCTCGCCGCCGATCGAGAGGTTGGTCCGCAGATCGCTGCCGATGCGGACGAAGGCCTGCGCGCCGCCGGTGATCCCGTTGTCGCGTAGGCCGAGGATCGGGCGACCGATGAACGACGTCGAGGACGAGAGCGTCAGCTCGGCCTCGATGTATCCGTAGGTGAGGCCGACGGCCGTCGGGTCCTTGCCGAGCTCGTCGAGGTTCTTCAGCGAGCCACCCTCTCCGCGGAGGATGCCGAAGCCGGAGCGCACGGCGCGTATGCCGCGATCCTGGAGACGCCAGCCGACCGACCCCTCCGTCTGCCAGACGTAGTCGTTCGCGCGTTTCGTGTTGAACGATGCGTACTCGCTCTGGAGCGTGACCTGCGCGAGCGTGCCCGGTGGTCTGGCGGACCCCGGCAGCGCATCGACCTCGACGGCGCGCGGCTCCTCTGCGGTGCCGATGAGCGGGACGGCCGGAGTCTCCTTCGGCACACCCTCGACGAAGTACTCCATGCCCCCGTCGGTCATGGCGTCGCCGGGGAGCGTCGCGGCCCAGTAGCGCGGCCCGAGGCTCGCCATCGGCAGCGAGCGATAGGCGGCGGTGCCCTTCCGGCGCACGTGGACGACGGCGCCGACGAACTGAGGGTCGAGCTCGACCGCGAATTGCTGAGGCTCTCCTGCGCGAACGCGCTCGAGCTTCGGCGATGACCACTGGTGGTTCTTCTGCGGCGTCGCCTCGTGCGTCGCGCGGAGCGCAGCCACCTCCTCGCGGAGGACCTTGACGAATCGACTCTTCGGGTGCGCTCGAACGAACGTCTCGTAGGCCATCGTGCGGCTCGCGGGGTCGCTGCCCGCGAGCGCGCTCATCAGCTCGCCGAGCGCCTGGCCGTCGGGGTCGACGGTCGTGGAATACGGATTGGCCGAAGACGCCGGAGGGGCCGTGGGGCTCGGACCGGGCTCCGCCGTGAGGACGGGGGCTGGCTGCTCTCGCGGTCGTGCCGCGAGGACGACGACGTCGCCGATCGCTGGCGGCCGCGAGATCGGCCCTTCGATCACCGCGAGCGACAGCGCGCTCCGGACCTGCGTGAGGCGCAGCGCGCCGATCCGGAAGCGGTCGACGAGCATCTGCCCGGTGACCGGATGACGGAGTCGTACGGGCCGCCACAGCTCGACGAGGTCGCCGTCGTGCACGCCTCGCGCCGCGCCGACGTCGAGAACCAGCTCGCCGGTGTCGATGGCGACGACAGCCGCATCGGCGGAGGCCGCGCGTCCGGACGCCAGGGCCTGCGCCGACGCGGCCGCCGGGACCGCGACGACGAGCGCCAGGGTGCATGTAGAGGAGAGGAGGCGGCTACGGAGGGACAATCATCAACTCCTTGAGTGGTTGAACCACTGCGCCACTTAGCAAGGGGTGTGCCGCGGCGCGGGTAGCGACGCCGCCGTGAGGGATCGCGGGGTTGGCGCGGTTCGCCGCGCAAAGGCGTTCACGGTTCGCGCACCCCGATGCGCGCGCGCTGCGTACGGAAGAGGGCGCTCAGGCGCGGAGACGGCGGAAGCCGGCAGCCGCAGCGAAGATCGCCGCGAGAAGCAGGACGATCGCCGCGCCCTCGGGCCACTCGAGCCGATGAGCAACGAGGAACCCGAGGAGCACACCGACCACTCCCATGAGCATCGCCCAGCCGACGACGCCGGTGAGCGAGCGTCCGATGAGGCGCCCCGCGGCGGCAGGGATCACGAGGAAGGCGCTCACGAGAACGACGCCTGCGAGGCGGATCGCGGCGACGACCACGGCGGCGAGGAGCGCGAGCAAGGCGCTCTCCAGCCAGCCGACCTCGATCCCGGAGAGCCGGGCCAGCTCCTCGTCGAAGGTCGCGTAGGCGAGGCGCGTCCAGGCGAAGACGACGAAGCCGAGCGTCACCGCTGCGAGCCCGAGGACGATCCAGAGGTCGTCACTCCCGACGAGCAGGATGTTGCCGAAGAGGAGCTGCTCCGGATCGAACGTCTGCTCGGTGCGCTTCGCCTTCCGGAGGAGCACGATTCCCGCCGCAAAACAGACCGCGAACAGGATTGCCATCGCGACGTCGGACCGGAGTCCGCCTTTGCGACGCATCGCGCCGATGGCCATCGCCGCGAGGGCAGTGAACGGTATGGCAACGACGAGCGGGGAGGAGACGCCCACGAACATCCCGAGCGCGATTCCGCCGAACGCCGCGTGCGACAGGCCGTCCCCGAGGTACGCGAGGCCTCGTGCCGTCACGAGCACGCCGAGCAGCGCGAGCAGTGCCGCGAGGACGGACCCCGCGAGCAGCGCGCGCTGGAAGAGGGGGATGCCGAGGTAGGAGAACGAGTCGAGCAAACCGGGGGACCGTGCCGTCGGACGGCGCCAGAAGGGAGCAACGAGGCTACCGGCACCGTCGCCGTTCCGCTACGCTACGCTGGTTCCGAAAGGCTTCTCTTATGCGCCTGCCTGCTTCATCACGCCTCTCTGGTCGTTTTTCGCTCGCGTCCTTCGCTGCGGCACTCGTCGCGACGGTCGTCGCCCTCCTCCTCGTCCTCGTCACTCCCGGCTGCGGTCGGTCGAGCCTCGAGCTGGAGACGCCCGCCGAGGCTGGCGCGCCCGGGGGCAATTGTGGCCCTTCGACGTGCCCGAGTGGCTGCTGCGACGCCAACGGCGTATGCCGCACCGGCGGCGACACGCGCGCTTGCGGCGCGACGGGCCAGCGCTGCTCCGACTGCATCGCGAACGGCTTCGAGACCTGCGACGTCCCGCGCGGGAAGGTCTGCGCGCGGACGGTGACCAGCTGCGGCGCGTCCACCTGTTCGGGCGGTTGCTGCAGCACGACAGGCGGAACGTCGACGTGCCTCGCGGGTAGCGACTCCTCGGCCTGCGGCCGCTCCGGCGCGTTCTGCACGGACTGCGCGTCCGAGGGCCGCGCGTGCGACCCGATCCAGCGCGCATGCAGCGCCGGCAAGTGCGATGCGTCGAACTGCAGCGGCTGCTGCGTCGGCGACAAGTGTCTCATCGGCGACGAGACCTTTGCGTGTGGAACCAAGGGTCAGGTCTGCTCGAGCTGCGCGGACACCGGCCAGCTGTGCAAGTCGACGCCGGGCGGCGGTGGTCAGTGCGTGGGCACGCCGACCTGCGGCCCGCAGAACTGCGGCGGCTGCTGCAACGGAAACGTCTGCGTCAGCGGGAGCGACGGCAACGCGTGCGGTAAGCAGGGCCAGGCCTGCGCGAACTGCACCGGGGCGGGCAAGCAGTGCGTCCCCCAGGGTCAGCCCAACGAGCGCACCTGCCAGACGGTCGCGACGTGCAACGCGGGCAACTGCCCCGGGTGCTGCGTCGGCAACAGCTGCGTCGTTGCCACGACCCCCGCCGCGTGCGGGAAGGGCGGCCAGGTCTGCAAGGGCTGCGCCCTCAACGAGGCGTGCACGGGCGGTGTGTGCACTCCGCAGGCGAACTGCGGTCCAGGCAACTGCAACGGCTGCTGCATCGGCGCGGACATCTGCGCGGTCGGAAGCCAGAACACCGCGTGCGGCGTTGCGGGCGCCCAGTGCACCAACTGTGCGGGCGTCGGTCAGGTCTGTCAGGGCGGTGCATGTCAGGCGCCCGCGTGTGGTCCCGGCAACTGCGCGGGCTGCTGCTCCGGCAACACGTGCGTGCTCGGCACGCAGGACAACGCGTGCGGGGCGAAGGGTGCACAGTGCAACGACTGCACGCCTGGCGCTCAGGTCTGCCAGGGGCGTCAGTGTCGCGCCAAGTGCAGCCCGGCCACCTGCAGCGGCTGCTGTACGCCGAGCAACGCGTGCGCGCTGGGCTTCACGAACGGCGCGTGCGGTTCGGGAGGCGCTGCCTGCGTGAACTGCGCGGCGGGCGGCTCCACGTGCGACACGCTCATCGCCCCGCGGGTCTGTACGAACCAGCAGAACACCTGTCCGGCGGCTTACCCCAGCTGCCCTCTCGGGATCACCACGACAGTCACGCCTGCGCTCCAGGACCTCTGTGACGATGTCACCGAGCTCGATGCGCTCCAGGCCGCGTGCGCGACCGTCAACGGCGGCGCCGACGGCGCTGCCTGTCTCGCGGCGTTCCAGGTCCTCGCCGCCAACAACGCGGCGTGCGCCACGTGCCTCACCCCCTTCCGCCAGCCGTTCGAGCAGCTCTCGGGCATCTACCTATGTGCCGCTCCGGCCGTCACGATCGCGTGCAACCGAGCGACGGGGTGCGCGTCGGACTGCCAGGGCACGAGCTGCAACCAGTGTCCGGCCGCCTCGGTCGACCAGTGCATCAAGCAGGTCGACAACAACAACGGGCAGTGCAACCCCTACATCCAGCAGACGGCCTGCGTCCTCCCGTCGCTCGGTCCGGGCGCTCTCTGCAGCCCCGCCACCTACGCCAACAACTTCGGCCGCTGGCTTCGTGCCGTCGGCGATCACTTCTGCGGCAACGGTCCCTGAGCGATCTCCGGGGGGAGCTCGCATGACACGTCCCGGCTACGACGAGGTCGTTCTTCTCACCGGCTTCCCGGCCTTCGCCGCGCGGAAGACGTGCGAGGAGCTCTTGCGAACGGGCCCGCGCACGCTCGTCCATACGGTCGTCCGGCGCGACGACGAAGCCGAGGTCCGCGAGGTGCTCGACGCGCTTCCGCTCGAGCAACGAGGGCGCGTCAACCTCCTCGAAGGTGACGCTTCGTCGATGGATCTCGGGCTCTCCGGCGTAGAGCTGCGCGCCATCGCGCCCGAGATCGATCGCATCCATCACATGGCGCAGGTTTCCACCCTCGGCGCCGACCGCAAGGTGGCCGAGCGCGCGAACGTCGGCGGGGTGCGCGAGATCCTCGAGGTCGCCCGCGTCTGTGGCTCGCTGAAGAACCTCGTCTTCCATTCGACCGCGCACGTGTCCGGCGACCGGAAGGGCGTCGTGCTGGAGGGGGAGCTCGAGAAGGGGCAAGGCTTCCACAACGACATCGAGGAGACGTTCGCGCGCGGGGAAAAAATGATGCGCGCGGCGATGCGCAAGCTACCTGTCTGCGTCGTCCGGCCAACGGTGGTCATCGGCGACTCGCAGACGGGCGAGGTCGACCGCGCGGGCGGCCCCTACCTCCTCATCGTCCTCATCGTCACCTCGCCGGCGGAGTTTGCCCTGCCGCTTCCGGGGCGGCCGGACTCACTGTTGCATTTCGTTCCGGTCGACTACTACGTACGCGCCGCGTGCGCCCTCGGCCGAGATGGCCGCGCGCCCGGCCGAACGTTCCACGTGGGGGACCCCGCGCCCCTGACCGCGAAGCGCGTGTTCGAGCTCATCGGGTCCGCCGGCGGACGCCCCACCCCCAAGAATTTCATCCCCGCGCACCTGACAAAGGCGCTCCTCCGTGCGCCCGGGCTCGACCGCGTCGCGAAGAGCCCGCGTGCCTTTCTCGACGCGCTCGCAACGCCGGTCTCCTACAGCTTCGCCAACACGTCCGAGCTCCTGTCCGACACGGACGTCCGATGCCCACCGTTCGAGAGCTACGTCGAGCGTCTCGTCGAATACGTGCAGCATCGGCAGCGCGAGAAGCGCGCTCGCGAGGCCGAGGTCGACGACCCGCTCGTGTGAGCGAGGTAGCCGCGGCGAATCACCACTTCGAGTCGAGGTCCTCGTCGTCGACCGTCACGTCGACGTCGACGCCCGCGCTCGGCGGCTCGGTCGTGGCCTCGGCGGGCGCGCTCGATTGCTCGCGCGCGAGGCTGCGCTCGATCGCGACGCGCGCCGCGCCTTCGACCAGGCTCTGGAGCGCCGCCTCGTCGAGCGAGGGGTCCACGTACATCACGAGGGCACCGACGGCGGTTGCGCGGTCGTTGAGGGCATCGCGCTCCTCCACGGTGACGACCCCGAGGACGACCACGACCTGAGGCATCGCCTCGGCCATGCGCTCGCAGGCTGCGGCCGCGCTTGCGGCGCGCGTGAGGAGAACGCGTGCTCGCTCGAACCGCAGCGCGACGTCGTCGGCGAACGGCCCCTTGGGGGCGACCAACATGACGAGCATGCTTACCCGGCGGATGACCGTGCTCTCCACGACCTCCACTCTACCGTTGAGTCGTGCGCGAGGTCCGCTAAAAGAAGTCATGCCGCGCCGACCTGTGCCCCCCCTCGTCGGAGAGGGAATGATCACGCGACGACTCGTCGTCCGGGCCAAGGACGTGGCCTTCCTGAAGGGCATCATCGAGGCTCACGAAGGGCTCGCTCAGCTCTTCGCGGAGGGCGGTGGCGACCTTACCATCGCGGCGCCGGCAGGGCGCGACGCCGAGCTCGACGAGCTCGTCCAGGACCTCGCCCGGGAGTTCGACGGGATCCTCCCCGCCAAGGACCCATGACGCACGCCTTCGATCACGACGTCGCGATCGTCGGGGGCGGCCCTGCCGGCTCGAGCACCGCGCTCCACCTGGTGCGTTCCCACGGCATCCGTGCCGATCGCATCGTCGTCCTCGACAAGGCGAGGTTCCCGCGCGACAAGCCGTGCGCCGGCGCCGTGAGTCAGCTCGGCGTCGATACCCTGCACGCGCTCGGCGTCCGCATCGACGTGCCGTTCGTGGCCATGCGCGGCGTTCGCGTCCTCTTCCGCGGAGCCGTCGGCGAGACGCCCTGCGCCATGGGCATCGTCATCCGGCGCACGGAGTTCGACACGCAGCTGGTGAGCGAGGCGCGGAGTGCCGGCGTCATCGTTCGCGATGGCGAGCCCCTCGACGCTCTCGAGCGCATCCCCGGAGGCTTCCGGCTCGGCGCCGGGAGGAGCGCCTTCACCGCGCGTCTCGTCGCGGCGTGCGACGGCGCCGGGAGCACGACCCGGAAGCTCCTCGGCCTGCGTGAGCCGGAGCGAAAGGGCCACCTGTACGTCCTCGATACGCCACAGCGCCCCTCGGACGACGCGACGTCGCGCGGGCTTATCGACTTCGACCTCTCGGTCCTCGACGACGGTCTCCAGGGGTACACGTGGGACTTTCCGACGATGATCGACGGCGCGCGCTCCGTCTCGCGCGGCATCTATCACGCGAACATCGAGCCCGGAGGTGAGGTGAAGGCTTCGCTCGCGCGTGCGCTGGCTCGGCGTGGCATCGACATCGCGACGGTGAAGCTCAGACCGTTCAGCACGCGCCCCTTCGTGAGGGGCTCCTTGCTCGCCCAGGAAGGGCTCGTCCTCGTCGGTGAGGCCGCAGGGATCGATCGCGCGACGGGCGAAGGGATCGGCCAGGCGATCGTCATGGGCGGGATCGCGGCGCGTCACCTCGCGCGCGCGCTGCGCACCGGCGGTACCTCGTTCGACGCGTACGCCCGCGAGGTTCGCGGCTCGACGATCGGTCGACACATGCTTCAAAGCGCCTGGCTTGCCCGCAGGGTCTACGGTGGCCGACTCGGCCCGCCGGCGCGACGCCTGCTCTTGCATTCGACCTTCGCGCGCGACGCAGCGATGCGCTGGTACAACGGCAGCTCGCTCCCGTGGTCGACGAAGCTGCGCCTCGGCGCAGGCCTCGCGCTCGATCGGGGAGCATGATTCACGGCGCCACAACGGCGAAGTGGACGGCGCCGGCTGACCAACGAGCGCGACTCGGCCGTAAGGCTGCCCTCGTGTACTCTCTCGGACATGACTCTTCGAATCAGCGCGGCGCTCCTTTCGCTCTTCGTATCGAGCGCGTGCGGCAGCTCGAAGAGTGACCGCACCTTCGAAGGGAGCGCCGACGCGAGCACCCCCGGCGACGGGACCGTGACCCCAGGCCCACGCCTCGGTGGTGGCAGCACCGACGGAGGTGTCACGGGAGACGGCGGCAACGACGGCTGCCCTCCTTCGGCGACCCTGGTCTACGTGACCGGCGAGGGCGACCAGCTCTACAGCTTCTACCCACCGACCCAGACCTTCACGCTCATCGGTAAGTTCGACTGCCTCACGTCACCCACGCACATGACGGTGGACCGCCAGGGCAATGCGTGGGTCGTGGCCGGCGGCATGCTCTACAAAGCGAGCACGACCGACGCCACGTGCGCGGCGGTGCCCACCTGGAAGAGCAACTTCGCCTTCAGCGACTTCGCGCTCACGTTCATCGGCGTCAGCAACACCGTCGACAACACGCTCTACCTGATGAACAACGCCGCAGGCGTCGGCGCGTTCGACATCCCGTCAGGCAAGGTCACCACCGTCGGCTCAGCCGACATTGCATCGACGCTCGGTGACATGACGAGCAACGGCGACGGCACGCTGTATTTTCTGCGCGATGTCGCCTCACCGACGCTCTATCGGCTGAGCGCCAAGGACGCTTCGACCATCACGTCAGCCCCCATCGCCGCGAAGGGCGGCGGCAGTCAGGCACTCGCGTTCTGGGGCGGCTCGTTCTACGCGTTCGAGAACAGCGCGATCTTCGAGTACGACCCGGCGAAGAAGACCACGACAGCGAAAGGCAACGCGCCGCTGCAGGTGACGGGTGCGGGCCAGTCGACGTGCGTGCCCTTGGTCGCTCCGCCGCCGAAGTAGCTGGCGCGCTAGGGGCGAGGGGTAGGCTCGCGCCGGAGCTCATGGCCTTCGAGGTCGAAGAATTTCGTGACCTTGTGTTCGCCGCTCCCTTCGACGCACCGGATCTCACGGCCGTCGCCCTTGGAGGTCATGCCCGGAACGAACGCGTTCCGGTCCTCGCTGCCGTCTGCGAGGAACACACGGCGGCCGCAGTCGAGCGGTATCCATCGGCCGCCCCGCTGCAGGATGCCGGAGAGCGCCGGCCCCGGCGGGTAGGCATGGTGATCCGAGTACGTGTGGCAGAGCACGCTCTCTCCTTCCGCAATGGAAACACAGTCGCTCGCGCCGAGCTCGAGCTCCACGAATCTGCCGTCGACGTACCGCTCGGAGACGGTCTCTCCGATGCCGCCTCCCGATTCAGCCATCGGGAAGAGCGCCGAACAGCTCGAGCTCGAGCGCGTCCTCACCTCGCGAAACCAGGGCGTTACGACGCGCACATCTCGCGAGGCACATGCGCCCAGCACGAGCGCCGAGAGTACCGACAGCGCGGCGCGCTTGCGTGAGCTCAGAGCGAGCCGCTGCTGTCGCGGCCGTTCAGCTCGTCGTCGTCGGAGACGAGCTCCGTGTGGACCGAAGGCGTGCTCGAGTCGATGTCGAGCGCGCTTGCCGGGCCCTGCGTGTCGTGGGTCGAGTCGAGCGGCGGTGGGATGCTCGACTGCCCGTGGTGCCCGAGCGCATTCTTGTGCTCGAGGAAGCGCAGCGTTCCGGGTCCGCTCGTGCGCTCGAGCACGCCCCTCAGATCGCCCGGCATCGGGGCCTCGACGATGAGCCGCTGGTTCTTCGTGGGGTGGTCGAACTCGAGACGCACGCAGTGGAGGAACGTGCGGTCGAGCGCGTTCTTCTCCTCGAAGAAGCGATTCGTCGGCGCGTGCCCGTAGCGGTCGTCGCCGAGGACCGGATGGCCGATGGCCGCGAGATGCCGGCGGATCTGATGCGTGCGGCCCTGTTCGGGGATGATGCGCAGCACGGAGTGCCCGCTCGCCACCGCGAGGCGGCGATACCGTGTGCGTGCGGGATACATCTTTCCGTCCTCGCGGAGCTCGCGCGTGATCGCGCCCTTGCTCGGCGTGACGCCCCGCGCGCCCGCGACGTAGATCTTCCGGGACGCTTCGGCCGCGAGGACGGCCTGCCACCGCTCCGCGAGCTCCGGCTTGCGCGCCAGCATCACGAGGCCGCTCGTTCCGACGTCGATGCGGTGGACCGGCACTGCGTCGCCGGCATTCGGGAGCTTGCGCACGCGATCGAGGAGCGACGAGGCGTAGTCGCTCTGCGGGACGGTCGGTTCGTGCGCGCCCTTGTCTACGAT
Source organism: Myxococcales bacterium (assembly GCA_025351875.1). GTDB lineage: Bacteria > Myxococcota_A > Polyangia > Polyangiales > Polyangiaceae > Labilithrix. The sequence continues at coordinate 11,008 of JANXVA010000488.1, forward strand.
GAGGAGCTCGTCGTCCTCGTACAGGACCTTGGGGGCGGGGACGCCGATCCGCCGTAGTACCGCGATGGTCTCGACCTCGTCGGTGAGCGGGATCATGTCGAGCGGCCGCAGCGTTGCGACGGTGAAGCCCAGCCGCGTCAGGTGATCGAGATCGCGCGCGAGCGTGTCTGGGTCGCAGGAGACGTACGCGAGCGCGTTCACGTCGAGCCGCGCCACGAGCTCGCGAGCAAGCGGGCTCATGCCGCGTCGTGGCGGGTTGACGACGGCGCCGTCGAACGAGGCATTCTGCTCGGCCAGCCGGCGCAGCGACGATGCCACGTCGGCGGCCTCCGCGCGAATCGAGAGGTTCTGCGAGCGAGCGGCCTGGGCCGCGTGCCCGACGGCCGGCGCGAACGACTCGACGAGGTGCACGTCGGCGCCCGCTTGCGCGAGCGCCAGCGCGATCGTCCCCGACCCGCCGTAGAGGTCGAGCACGCGCGGCTTCGGCCCGCCGTCCGCGCGGGCGCGGTCGATACCGAGGACGTCGACGAGCACCGCGTGGACGCGCTCGGCCTGTCCGCGATGCGCCTGAACGAACGAGCCGTAGGTCGCCTGATGGCGCGACCGGCCGACGCGGTCTTCGGCGGACGCGGCGCCGTGGACGACGACGGTCTCGTTGCCGAGGATCTGTGGCGTATCTCCCTCGTGGAAGTTGACCGCGACGCCGAGGATCGAAGGGGCACTCGCGGCGAGCGAGCGCGCGGCCTCGCTGAGCTCCTCCTGCGAAGTGACGCGGCTTCGCTGCACCACCAGCGTGACGAGCACGCGCGAGCCCGCGTCGTGGTGGAGCTCACGTAGGTCGACTGCGCGCAGCGCGCCCCCAGCCCCGGGGTCGAAGGGCGCGAGCGGGCCCCCCACCGCCTCGTCCGCAACGATCCGCGTGCGCAGCTTCTCGGCGATCTCCGTCAGCGCAGGTGAGAGCACGCGGCAACGCGGGATGTCGACGACCTGGTGACCTCCACCCTTCGCATAGAGCCCGAGCTTGCCGCCGCTGCACACGATCAGCTTGGCGCGCGTCCGGTACTCGACGATCGGGTCGGCCGCGGCGACGGGCTCGGTGTAGACGAGCTCGAGCGTGGCGTAGCGAGAAGCGGACTGCACGACGCGGCCGCGCTTCATTGCGAGCTGCTCGGCGTAGGGAAGCGCGATGATCGGGCAGCCTCCGCAGCGGTCTGCGTGCTCGCAGACGACGCGCTCGCCCATCGCGACCCCGTCGCCGTCGCGCGCGCTCGCATCTGCGGCGCTGAGCGCCAGCAGGAGCTCGGAGGATGCCGAGGCGGGTGAGGCCATCAACGGTAGGTGGCTACGAGGCGCCATTGCTCGAACCTCAGGTTACACGTCGGGCTGCGGCCGTAAACGGAGCGCCTTCACAGTTTGGAGTCGCGACGCCGTGAGGTACGATTGTCCCCATGCCGCCCGCCGAGCGCAAAGCTGCCGCGCAGGCGCTGCCCACATCCGGCGAGGTCATCAGCGGGAAGTACGAGATCGTTCGCGTCATCGGCGAGGGCGGCATGGGCGTCGTCTTCGAGGCGAAGCACCTCAAGCTGCACCAGCGCGTCGCGATCAAGATGCTCCTGCCCGACATGCTCGCGCACGACGTCATCGTGTCGCGCTTCGAGCGCGAGGCGCGCGCATCGGGCCAGCTCCGCAACCGTCACACCGTGCGCGTGATCGACGTCGACGTCACTGCCCGCGGCCTCCCTTACATGGTGATGGAGTACCTGGAGGGCCACGATCTCCAGACGGAGCTCGACCTCCGCGAGCGACTCCCCGTCGAAGAGGCGGTCCACTACGTGCTCCAGGCGTGCGCCGCGATGGTGGAGGCCCACCAGCTCGGGATCGTTCATCGCGACCTGAAGCCCGCAAACCTGTTCCTCGCGCTCGAGCCGGACGGTCGCGACGCGTCGGCGGCGCGCCTCGTCAAGGTGCTCGATTTCGGGATCTCCAAGCTCCACGTCGAGGGCGACGTGAGGCTCACGGTCGCCGAGAGCGTGATCGGCACCGCGATGTACATGTCGCCCGAGCAGGTGCGCTCGTCCGGGGAGGTCGACGCACGAACGGACATCTGGGCGCTCGGCATCATCCTCTTCGAGCTCATCTCCGGTCGTCCGCCGTGGCTCGGTTCGCCGACGCAGCTCGCGGCGATGGTCGTGAGCGAGGACGCTCCGGACGTGCGGACGTATGCCGCCGACGTTCCTGCGGAGGTCGCGGCGATCATCACCAAGGCCCTGCAGCGCGAGCCGAACGAGCGTTACGCCGACGTTCGGCAGCTCGCTCTTGCGCTCACCCCTCACGCACCCGCGGGCGGCGCGGGGCTGCCGTCCTCGCTGCGTTTCGCGCAGGCGAGCATCCCTCCGCCGCGCGTGTCGCTCCGTCCGGCGGCTCTCGAGGACGCGAACACGATCCTCCAGGCTCCCGCGGTGAGTGAATCGCGCATGGGTGGCGGCGGGCCCGGCACGACGCCTGGCTGGACGCAGTCCGGTCAGCCCGCGGCGCGAAACCGAACGTTGCTCATCGGCTTCGTCGCGGCGTTCGTCGTCGGTCTCCTCATCGTCGGCGGTGCCGCGACCGCGTGGGTTCGATCCCATCGGAGCGCGGCGGCCGAGCCCTCGAGCGCTGTCGTGCCCGTCGCCGCTCCTGCGTCGAGCTCCGCTGCGGACGCGCCCGTCGCCGTCGCGTCGTCGACGCCGACGGTCGAGCCGTCGTCGGCGGTCGCTCCCGGCCTCGCGTCGGTGAGCGCGACTGCGTCGGCAGCCCCCGGGGACAGCGCCGGGCACCGCCCGCGTGTTCCGCCGGCCCTCGCCACGGCCACGTCTGCAGCTCCCAAGCCCCCGGCCGCGCCTCCGAAGCCTGCGGCGCCGCCTCCCACCGCCGCTCCGGCCAGCAACCCGATCCATCTCTGATCCGCCGGCATGCGCTCGCGAGTGTCGTTCGGTCTCGTGCTGGTGGCCGCGTGCAGTCGCGGCAAGAGCGACCCGCAGAGCGGAACGCCCGCGGCCGCGCTCGTGCATCCAGTCGGCGAGCTCCTCACCGGTGAAGCGGCCAAGGGCGACTGGACGACCGACGCACCCGGCGTCCGTCGCAAGCTCACGCCTGCCGATCTGCCGGCCCCGTACGCGACGGACTCAGCCGACAACGGTGCGAAGGTCGTCCCGCGCCCCGAGGGAGCTTCGCCTCGTGTACCCGACGGCTTTCGTGTCGAGCTCTTCGCGTCCGGCCTGACGGATCCGCGCATGGCGCGCACGGCGCCGAACGGCGATCTGTTCGTCGTCGAGTCGTCCGCGGGGCGGGTGCGTGTTCTCCGCGATGCCGACGGTGACGGAAAGCCGGAGCTCGTTCAGGTCTTTGCGGAAAGCTTGAAGAAGCCGTTCGGCATTGCGTTCTACCCGCCGGGGAAGGATCCGCGTTGGGTCTACGTCGCCAACACCGACTCGGTCGTCCGGTTCCCGTATGAGGGCGGAGACGTCAAGGCGCGAGGCCCGCGTGAGGTGGTCGTGGACGACATCTCGGGCGGCGGTCTGCTCCGTGGCGGTGGTCACTGGACGCGCGATGTCGTGTTCTCGCTCGATGGCACGAAGATGTTCGTGTCGGTCGGTTCGCATTCGAATGTGTCCGACGATGCGGCCGAGGAGCGACGCGCGCGCATCTTCGAGATCTCTCCCGACGGGAAGAACGAGCACCCGTTCGCGACGGGCATCCGGAACCCGGTCGGTCTCGCGGTGCATCCCGTGACCGGCGATCTATGGACCTCGGTGAACGAGCGCGACGAGCTCGGTGACCACCTCGTGCCCGACTACATCACGCGCGTGCGGCCAGGCGGCTTCTACGGGTGGCCCTGGTTCTACATCGGCGACCATCAGGATCCCCACCATCGGGGCAAGCACCCCGAGCTGGCCGCCAAGGTGCTCGTCCCCGACATCCTGCTGCAGTCGCACTCCGCCTCGCTCGGCATGACCTTCTACGCGGGTACGCGCTTTCCTCCGAAGTACCGGATGAGCGGCTTTGCCGCCGAGCACGGCTCGTGGAACCGCGCGCGACGCACCGGATACAAGGTCATCCACATCCCGCTCGTGAGCGGCGTCCCGACCGGCGAGTACGTCGACTTCATGACGGGCTTCGTCACGCCTGCAGGCGACGTCTGGGGGCGCCCTGTCGCGGTCGCCGAGAGCCGCGACGGAGCGCTCTACGTCACGGACGACGCGGGGGAGTGTGTGTGGCGCATCACCTATCCGGCGCGCGCGACACCCTAGGTCGTTTTTCCATCGACGCGGCGCAACGCGTTGCGGGAGACGCTCATCGGTAGGAGGCGAGGGAAGAAAGCCACGCCCCGCCGGGTATCACTCCTCAGAAGTCCACGCGCGAAGCGAGCATCGTGCTCCAGACATGGGGCGTCGGCATGCTCTTGTCACTGTGCTCGCGATACATCGTCGTCACCGTCGACTCGATCGCGACCTGCCACTTGCCCGTGAGGCGAAAGTCGATTCCCCCGGCCGCCTGCGCTGCGAGCTCCATGTAGCCTGGCGTCAGCGGAAGCAGGTACGGGTCCGTACGCCACTGGCCGACCCCGACCTGCGCAAACGGCGAGACGCGCGCGTCGTTCATGCGAAACCGCGTGAGCACCATGCGCGTAGAGGTGGTGAGGCGCAGCGCGTCGACCAGCGCGAGACGCTCGCCTGCGACGCGGAACGAGGAACCCCAATCGCGCGCGACGAGCGAGACCGTCGGGTGAAACGTCACCAGGTGATCGTTCGTTGTATCCTGCACGTTGAGCTTCACGCCGCGCTCCGGGGCTGCAGCGGTCGCGTTCGTGTCGGTCTGGCAGCCAGCCGGTGTGCATCGCGGGCTGTCGAGCACATCCGCGCCCTTGCGCGAGACCGCGTCGAGATCGGAGAGAACGCGCGCCCACTCGTTCGTGTCCGCCATGGCAGCGCTCGACGCGAGCGAGCTCGCGAGAGCGATGGCGGCGGTCGTGAACGTGAGCGGCAATCTCATACCCATTAATTCCTATCGTTCTGCGCTCGATCTGGCGAGCAATCGGCAACAGTTTCGTACAGTTTCGTGGGATTCCGTGGGCCCGAGGACCACACCCGTCTCCCCTGAGTGACAGAGGAGTCAGCAAGATGCACGCCGGTACGTCTCGCCTTGGGTGCGACAGCGGAGCTCCTGGAACTATCGGGACTTCGTGCGGTACGAGAAGCACCCACGCCCGCATTTTTGCTGACTTTGACCCCTCTTCGATGAGGACAGTCTGCAGCAACTGGTAAGAATGCGACCCACCACGAGCCGGGTCGTCGCGGATCCGCCGCATAGCGAAACCTCCTGAAACTGTGGACGTACTGCCCTGCGAGACGCCCCGCCAGATGCTCGCTTTCCTCACCACGCCGATGACGCCGGTGCCGCGCCTCTTCGCGCCCGGCGGCTCACCGCGCGTGCGTGGTAGAACGCCCGACGTGGCGGAACAGCGCAACCGCAAGGCCGAAGCGGCGAGCGCGGCGCTCGACGCCGCGATGGACCGCTACGCGCGCGGCGAGGACGCCGCCTTCGAGGAGGTCTACGACGGCCTCGCGCCCCGGCTCCAGGCGTTCCTCGCTCGGTACACCCATGACCGCGCGCGGGCAGAGGACGTCGTCCAGCAGACGATGCTCCAGATCCATCGGGCGCGCGGGCGCTTCATCGTCGGGAGCCAGGTCGTGCCGTGGGCCTTCGCGATCGCGCGTCGCCTGCTCATCGACATGCACCGTCGCGGCGGTCGCGAGGTGCTCTCTCCCACGGGCGACGACAGCTTGACGCAGCTCCTCGCCGCGCTGGACGCTCCTGCCGATGACGTCGCCATCGCGAAGGAGGTGGCGGCGCGCCTCTCGGACGAGCTGGGCCGACTTCCCGAGAACCAGCGCGTCGCGTTCGAGCTGATCAAGCAGGACGGGCTCAGCGTCGCGGAGGCAGCGCAGGTGCTCGGCACGACGGTCGCGGCGGTGAAGCTGCGGGCCCATCGCGCCTACGAGGCCCTTCGCGCGGTGCTCGCAGATCTCGCGGCGCGCGACCGCGAAGGAGGGGGAACCCCATGACCTCGGAACGAGCGCCGGCGGTGGAGCTGCGTGCGCGGGTCCTCGCGGAGGTGGCCAGCACCCCGTCCGCAACGCGTGTAGAATACAATCGTAGAGTCCTCCTCGTGGCCGCCATCGGCGCGCTCGCGACGGTCGCCGTCTTCATGGGGATGGGCGGGATCTCCTTCGGCACTCGGCCCGTCGAGATGATTGCCTTCACGGTCGGGTTCGGGGTCGTCGCCGTCGCGGTGCTCACGCGCCTGTCATCGCGGTCCGGTGCGGGTCGATCGATGCTCGGTCGGCCGCGCGGCGTTCTCCTCGCGGCGGTCGTCGGCAGCGCGCCGCTCCTTGCGATCGTGGCCGTGCTCGCGACGATGCTGTGGCCCGAGCCTGCGGCGGAGCACGTCGGGGGCGGCGCTCACCTCGCGTGCGGCGCGATGAGCGTCCTCCAGGGCGCTCTCCCCCTCGTCGCGCTCTTGCTCCCGCGACGCGGGTCCGACCCGGTGCATCCGGTGGTGACCGGCGCGGCCCTCGGGATGACGGCCGGCGCCTGGACGGTGGTGATGGCGTACCTGCGCTGTCCGCATGCGGACGCGCTCCACTGCCTGCTCGCCCATGTCGTCCCGACGCTGATCCTCACCGCGCTCGGCGCGGTGCTCGGCTGGGTCTTCCTTCGTGTCCGTCCCACGCCGGGGTGATCAGGGGGCGAGGCGGTTCAGCATGCGCGGGAACGGGATCGTCTCGCGGACGTGCGGGAGCCCGCAGATCCACGACACGGTGCGCTCGATGCCGAGGCCGAACCCGGCGTGCGGGAACGTCCCGTAGCGGCGGAGGTCGAGGTACCATTCGAACGCCTCGCGCGGGAGCTTGTGATGGTCGATGGCGCCTTCGAGCCGCGCGAGATCATCCTCGCGCTGCCCGCCGCCGACGATCTCGCCGTAGCCCTCGGGAGCGAGGACGTCCATGTTGAGCGCGAGGCTGGGGTCGGACGCGTCCTTCGCGAAGTAGAACGCCTTGAGGTCCATCGGGTAGCGGTGGACGATCACGGGGCGGTCGAACTTGTTGGAGATGACGGTCTCCTCGTCGCCGCCGAAGTCGTCGCCGACCTTGGCCTCGGGGTGGCCGTTCTGCTGGAGGATCTCGATCGCCTGGTGGTACGTGATGCGCGGGAAGGGGGCCTTCACGTTCTCGAGCATCTTGGTGTCGCGCTCGAGGATCGCGAGCTCGGGCCTGCGCGTCTCGAGGACGCGCTGCACGACGAAGCTCAGGAAATTCTCGGCGAGCTGCATGTCCTCCTCGAGGTTCATGAACGCCACCTCGGGCTCGACCATCCAGAACTCGGCGAGGTGGCGCCGCGTCTTCGACTTCTCGGCACGGAACGTCGGGCCGAAGCAGTAGACCTTGCCGAACGCCGCGGCCGCCGCCTCCATGTAGAGCTGGCCCGACTGCGTGAGGTACGCGGGGTCGCCGTGGTAGTCGGTCTGGAAGAGGTTCGATGTGCCCTCGCACGCGTTGGGCGTGAAGATCGGCGCATCGACCAGCGTGAAATCGTTCTGGTCGAAGAAGTCGCGCACGGCCTTGATGATCGCGTGTCGCACGCGCACGATCGCGTGCTGCCGCTTGGACCGCAGCCAGAGGTGGCGGTTGTCCATGAGAAAATCGGTGCCGTGCTCCTTGGGCGAGATCGGGTACTCGCGTGACGGGGCGCCGAGGATCTTCACGTCCTTGGCCTGGAGCTCGTACTGGCCCTTGATCTTGCCGTGCTCCTTGACGGTCCCGACGACCTCGAGGCTCGTCTCCTGCTGGAGGTGGTCGGCGGCAAGGAACAGCTCCGGCGACACGTCCCCCTTGAAGACGACGGCCTGGACGACGCCGCTCCCGTCGCGGACCTCGAGGAAATGCAGCTTGCCGCTCGAGCGCTTGTTGTAGAGCCAGCCGCGAAGCGTGACCTCCTGGCCGACGTGATCCGCGAGGCGCGCGATGGAGACGATGTTCGTGTCGGTCATTGCGCCGCCTGGGTTAGCACGATCGCGAGCTGATTTCCCGTCAGGCGGTCCACTTCGGGTAGCTCAAGTCGCCTTCGGTGTGAGGCGACTTGCGCGGCGCGCCTCGCCCGCGGCCTGGGAGTGACGCACCACCTCGGTGTCGAGAACGAGCGGGGGCACCTCCGTCGGCTTTCGCGACTCGTCGATCGCGACGAAGGTGAGCCGTGCGTCGACACACGGCCAGCGGCGACCGGTCGTCGCGTCCTCGCCCTCGACGACGATCTCGATTTCCATGGAGGTCCGGAACACGGCCGTGACGTGGGCCTCGAGCCGGACCACCTCGCCGACGCGCACCGGGAGCTCGAACTTCATGTCGTCGACGAACGCCGTCACCGCCATGCGCCCCGAGTGTCGCTGCGCGCAGATCGCCCCGCAGAGGTCGACCCACGCCATGATCTGCCCGCCGAACACGCTCCCGAGCGCGTTCGCGTGCTGGGGGAGCACGTACTCCGTCATCTGGGTGCGGCTGGCGGACTGAGGACGGGGAGGGAGCGGCATGGCCCTCCCGGGATATCGGAGACCTTCGAAGCCCGCCATCGCCGTGTTCCAGAGAGTCTCGGAGAACGTGTCGTTTCGGATCCCCGCTACGGCGGGAGGACGCGGAGGTCGAGGTTCCACGGCCCGCGGTCGCCGTTGTATCCGTCGATCTGCACCCAGTAGGTGCCCGGATCGAGGACCACGTCGAGAAAGCTTCGGCTCGCATTGAACCCGACGAAGCAGGCGTTTGGCACCTCGGTGGCGGGGCACGCGGCGCCCTGCCGGACATCGAGGATCGTCGTGTACGACGACCCGATCATGTCCAGGAACACATGCTGCTTCTGCGTGAGCGCGAGCTGCATGATCTGGTCCTTCGCGCCGCCGATCGGCTGGCCAGGCGCGTCGCAGCCGGCGTTGAAGTCGGCGTTGCTGTTCGTCGTGTCGCCGACGAAGAAGCCGCCTGTCGCCGGGAGGGAGAACGGCGTCACGCAGCTGTCGGAGAGCCCCACGTCCGTCGGCGCCACGCTGGGCCGCACGAGCACGGTGAGCTGCGCCGTCGAGCCGAGCTGGTCGGCCACCACCACACGATAGCTGCCCGCCGGGACCTTCCGCGCCGAGACGCGCTGCGGAGACGGACCTGCTGCGCAGCCGGGGGGCACGACGAGATCCGCCGTCCCGCAGCCCGGCCTGCTCAGCGACACCGAGCCCGCCTCGTTCGGAGGGAAGCGCCCGATGATGAGGACGTCGCTCTCGACGGCGAGCTCGAGCTTGTACGCCGCGGAAGGCCCGCCCGGGAGGCAGCCGTTCTTGATCGCGTCCTCGTGGTTCGCGAGCGAGACGGGGAACGCCACGTTCGGCACGAGCGCGTCCGCGGTCGCGCAGCTCTGATCGTTCGGCGCGAGCGTCGGAGGGTAGGCCTTCACGAGGATGCTCGCGTCGATCTGCGTCGTGCCCGCCACGGTGAAGACGTGCGGCCCGGGCGCGAGTCCTCGCGCGAAGAGTGGCGGCACCGGGCCGACGTGGCAGCGCAGCTCGTCGGTACACGTCGTGTCGCGCAGCGACACGAGCGGCTGACCGCTTCCTGCGACGGTCGCAGCGAAGATCTTCACGTCTGCCAGGCCCGGGCCGGGGAGGATGAACGAGTACGTCAGCTCGCCGGTCTGCACCTTGTCGCACGCGCTCGCGACGTCCTTGGCGGGATCGATGAGCGCAACCGTGAGCGGAGTGTCGAGAGGGACGTCGACGGGAACCGACGCGCACGATTCGTTCGTCGGCTTCGGGACCACATCCCCCAGGCGTACCTTCACATCGACGGCGCCTGCGAGCTGTGTCGTCACGATCGCGTAGACGAGGGAGCCTGGCGCCCGGTTGCGTGCGATCGCCCGCGCCGACGGCGAGCCCGCGATGTGCCCGCAACCGACCTCGGCGATGGCCGAGTTGCACGACGGCAGGTCCTCGGGCCCAGCGCCCGCACGGAGCGCGACGGCGACCTCGTTCTTCGAGCTCTGCGCGACGGCCCATACTTCGACGTCGGCCGCGCCTCCGGGGGGAACGACGATCTTCACGACGACGTCCTTCGAGGCCGTCGGCGTCTGCACCTGGGGGCAGCTCGTCGCGGCGTAGTCACGCTTGGCCGCGTCGGTCGAGAGCAGGAACGTGCCGGACTGGTTCGCGCCGAGCGTGACGGGCAGCGCTGTCTCGCAGACATCGTTCGCGGGGGCGACGCACGGAGTCTCGTCCGGGATGCCGTTGCAGTTGTCGTCCTTGCCGTTGCCGCAGACCTCCACGTGTGTCGAGCTGACGTTCGGGTCGAGGTCGTCGCAGTCGTGCGCTCCGACGCAGTGATTGTCGGGATCGCCGTCGCTGTCGAGGTCGCGAGGGGCGTGCTCGCAGCCCTTCGTCGCCTCGACGCATCGGTCGACGGTGCACGGGTCGTCGTCCTGGCAGGTGACGACTGGGCCAGCCGCGCAGCCGAGCCGGAGGACGCATCGCTCGCGCCCGTTGCAATGGAGAGGGTCGGCGCAGAGCGAGTCGTCCGGCACGTTCCGGCACCGCAGCAAGGTCTTGTCGCAGCTGTCGAAGGTGCAGGCGATCGTGTCGTCGCACTGGGTGTCCTCGGTGCACGGCCCTCCGAGGGTGGGATCGACCTCGGGCCCGCGCTCGTCCTTCGCGTCGGCATCGACGCCGGCGTCGAAGGGCCTCGTGAAGAGCTCCTTTGCGTCCGAGCCGCAGCCCGCGTGCACCACGCCCACGAGTGTGACCCCGTGCACGTCGTGGCCCTTGGGCGTCTGCTCCTCCTCCTCGCCGCCGC
>JANXVA010000518.1 GCA_025351875.1 Myxococcales bacterium
CCACGCGAGGTCGAGAGCTCTACCCCAAACGAAAAGTCATCGTCGAGCCGGTCTTCGGCCAGATCAAAGGCGCGATGGGCTTCCGGCGCTTCTCACTCCGCGGCCTCCTGAAGGTGCCAAGCGAGTGGGCGATCATCTCGACCTGCCACAATCTGTTGAAGCTATCTCGAGCCGGGGGACGGACGAACCTCGGCCCCCGTGACGACCTAGCGGCCGCGGCGGCGCCGCTGCATCGCCACGACGCCGCGACGCCGCGACGCCCTCCAGCCACCCGCTCGCCCGTACCCGATCTCGTACGGCCGCTGGACACCAGCGCGACCGACCGGTTTAGGTCAGCGCTAACCGGCCTACGCGCTACACGCTCCTAAACACGCTCCTAGTGCAGCGTGTGCCAGTTGCCATCGTGCTCGACCTTGGCTGGTGCGCGCACGTGCGAGCCGTAACGCGAGAGGTCGACCTCGGAGTCGGTGAGCTCGGCAGCCTCGCGCGCGCGCTGGGCGAGGAGCGCGTCCTCGATCGCCTCCTCCTCGGCCCACCTGGCGAGGATGACGCGAGCGCGCCGCCGCTTCTTCACGTAACCCCAGCCGAGCGCGCCGATGACGCCGACCCACAAGATGCCGCCGCCCGCGAGCACGGGGATGATCGAGTATTTGCGCTCCACCTCGCTCCGCCACTGGAACTCGAGCTTGCGGAGGTCCGAGCCGTACGCGTCTGCGAGCGCGCGATCGAACGTCTGCCCCTCGCGCACGCGTCGAATGGTCGACGCGAAGCGCAGGCGATCCGAGCGGGCCTGGAGGAATCGGAGAAAATCGACGCTCTCCGCGTAGGCGACGTTCACGTCGACGTGGTCGGCGGGAAATCCGCGATCGAGCTCGCTCAGCGGAAGTAGCGTGCCGTTGATCACCGCGGTCGTGAGGACCTTCTGGCGCTCGAGGCCGTTCTCGCGAGCGAACCCGACCGCGAGGCCCTCGTTGAACCACGCCGGAACGTGCTGACCGAGGACGGCGTCCTCGAGCGCGACGTGCACGAGCTCGTGACGAAAGACCTCGTCGAGATCCGTCGCATCGCCGCCGCGCGGCGCCATCATGCTGATGAGCACGAGGCGAAGCCGCGGGTACGCAACGCCGCTCGCGTACGATGGGGGGGGCGCACCGATCGGCGCGAGCTTCGCCATCTCGGCAAATGTCGGCGTGATGCGCACCTCGACGTGCGCGAGCACGTCCTGACCAAGGAGATCGAGGAGCTGGCCTTTGACGGCCTCCGCGTCCGTGAGCAACGACGCGACGCGCTCCGATGCGACCGACGGATACGAGAGCTTGAGCCAGCCGAGATCACGCGTGATGTAGCTCGACGGAACGGCCGGGATGGTGACCTCACCGAGCGAGACCTGCGGCACGTCGTTCGGCGCCATGATCGGGGCGCGATCGGGGATCTTCGGGCTCGTCAGCAGTCCGCCGCTGGGACTCCCGGCTGCGGGTGTCTCACGGAGCTCTTGCGCGCGGCTGATCGTCGACGCGAGCGTCAAGACGAGCGCGAGGAGCGCCGCGAGGAGCGTGCGAACGAGGCCGGACATCGTGGGGGTTTGGATGCCGAGTGAGCGCGGCCGGTGGCGCGGAGGTTCTGGGGAGGCGGCCGATGTCACTTGGGGACCCGTACCTGAAGATGGATCGGGTCCGACCCCGTGTCTCGTGATGCGAAGTAAAAAGCGGCGCCGAGCAGCGCCGCACCGCCCAGCGCGCCCCAGAACCAGCCCGAAGTGTAGAAGGGCGACCCTTTGTCGTCCTCGGGGCGAACGCTCGAAGGCGTCGGGGAGAGCGCGGCCGTGGGAGCTCCAACGGCCCGAGATACCGCGGGAAAACGCGCTTCGAGCGACGTGACGGTCGCACGCCATGCCGCCGGCCCCTCCGCCCCGGGATCGGGGGAGTAGCGCGCGGCGTCGAAGTCTCCGGGTTCGGCGAGGAATAGCCGGGCGACGACCGTCGTCGTGGGCGCGGCATTCCCGGTAGAGCCTGGCGCGGTGGGGGCTGCGGCCGGCGCGCCTCCGTCCGCGGCGGTCGCTGGGGCCGCTGGAGCACCCGCGTCATCTGCGGCGGCGGGCGGTCCGGCAGGCGCAACGGTTCGCTCCACGCGAACGACGAGGAGCGCCTCGGCGCCGACCTGCTGCGCGAGGCCCGCGAGCAGACGACGACCCGCGGCATCCTCACCCGTGATGCCCGCACGGACCTCGGCGAGCTCGCGGAGCTCGCGCGAAGCCGTCGCAGGCGGCGCTCCGCCTGCGAGGACGCGGGCACGCACCTCGTCGAGCGAGTGAGGGCGGAGGCGGCTTCCGTAGAGCGCACGCGCGAGGGCGAAGGCTTCGTCGCGCGAAGGGCCGATCGCGAGCACCGCGATGCCCTGCCCTCTCGGGTGTGCCGGCGAGGAGGAGGACGAGGACGAGGGCGAGGCAGCAGGCTGGGCCGGCGCGAGGCTCGGGAGCCCGAGGACGAGCGACGCCACGACGAGAGAGGCAAGGCGCGCGGTCCGGGGCATCAGGGGTCGGGCCAATGTAAGCCGAGTCGGGGTCGCGTCAACGGGAGCGAGCGGAGACGAGCGCGCGCACGGGCACGGGCACCGGCAACGGCACGTGAGAGACGAGAGGAGAGGGCTTTAGAACAGGCCTAGAACCCACGCTTGGACGGGGGCGCCCTCGGCGAGCAAGGATTGCAGCTCGGGCTCGGCGCGGACGCACGCGAAGCCGAGGAGGAGGATCGCCGCCGCGATCGGGACGCCCGCGACTGCCAGCGGGCGCCACCTCGACATCGCGCGCGATGACGCGATCGCGGACGACACGACGAGCGCGAGGACGTCGACCATCGCCGCCGCCGTATGCAAGCCGAGGGCATGCGACGTACGGATCCCGACGAGCGCAACGACGATGAACGCCGCCGACGCGGCGACGATCAAGGCGACGCGATGACCATTTGGAGGCATCCGCAGGAGCAGCCCCACGCCACGCGACGCGAGCAGCGCCACCACCAGCCCGGAGACCAGCGCGAGGATCGCGAACGTCACGCCTGCAAGGGCGTGCTGGTGTGTCTTCGCGCGGAGCACGGAACCGAACACGGAGAGCACGCCGAGCTCGAGGACGGCCCACCACAGCATCGCAGCGGCGAACAGCGGACCGCGATCGCCCGCGAGGATGCGCAGCCCGACGCGACCGCGGCGGAGCACCGCCACGACGAGGATCGCGAGTGGCGTGAGCAGTGCTGCGAGCGCGAGCCACTGCTCGATCGCGCGAATGACCGAGCCCCCGTCGCCGATGCGCAGCTCGGCCGGAAGCGAGGACGCGGTGGCCGCGAGCACCCCGCCGCCCACCACGGTACCGAGGCGCATCACGAGCGTCGTCGGGTCGTCCCGGCCCTCGGCGGCGTCCTGCCTCGGATCGCGACGCGGATCGTTCCGCGGATCATTCCGCGGATCATTCCCAAACGACGGGGGGTGCGGTTCGCGCTGCATGAAGCCCGGAGAGCGCGGACTCTAGCGCTTCGTGCCAAAGGGAGCGTAAAAATAGGTCAAAACGGATCTACTGGGGCGATCGGAGGCAACGCGAAGATCGCGTCGGCGCGCGCGAGTGTGCGTGCATCTGCATCGAGCAGCCCGAGCCGCGCGGCATCCGAAGCGCGCAGCCCGCCATAGAGAACGCTCGCGAGCGTGGCCCGTGTCGTCCGTAGCGCGGCCGCGGCGCCGCGCGCAGCCGCGACCTCGGCGCGACCGTCCCTCACTCGGACCGAGACCGCGAGCTCCTCGGCGGCGCCGTGCACGACGACGTCGAGGGCGCCGTCGGCCGGGTAGCCGCGGGCCTCGAGCGCGCGCGGCACGTCCTCGATCCGCAGCATCGGCCCGCCCACGATCGTGCCGAGGTCATGCTCGACGGCGTCGGTGCCGAAGCGCCGGCCGTCGGGGTCGAGGAGCACGAGCTCGAGTGGATCGTTCGCGTCGATCTCCAGCTCGATCTCCGCGACCTGATCGCGCATGGCGGCGAGCGAACCGAGGAGCGCGCAGCGCGTGACGTCGTCGTCGGCGACGAGCTCGTCGACGGCGAGCGTGGTCGCCGCGTGCGCCTCCGACTGACGCAGCTGGAACGCGACGTACCCCGAGTCCGCGACGAGGAATTGACGACGCTCGCGCGAGAGATGTCGATCCCAGAACGCATCCGTCCGCGTGAGCCAACCGCTCGTCCGCGAGGCCGCGCGGACGTAGGCCCGCTTGATGAGGTCCTTGTCCTCGCTGCGCGCACGTCTGACGCGCGTTCGCGCGAGCGTTCGCCAGGCCCCCGGGATGGCGGCTGGATCGATGGCGAGCCGCTTTCGCGAGGAGGTCGTCCCGTAGCCGAGACGGGCATAGAAGCGGTGACGGAAGGCGTAGAGCATGGTCAGGGCGTCGCCCCGGACGTCCGACGTGACGTGGAGGTGCTGGAGCAGCGCCGTCGCGATCCCCTGCCCGCGGACCTCGGGAGCGGTCGCGAGCGACGCGATGGCGCCCAGCCGGACTGCACGGCCGCCGAACCAGGCCTCCAGGGGGAAGAGGAAGGCCTGAGCCACGATGTCCTCGCCGCGGAGCGCCAGGACGAAGTCCGCGAGGCTTCCCAGGGGATTTGCCGTAAAATTGCGCCTCCGCTCGGTCGCGGAGCGGTCGTCGGTGAAGGCCGCGAAGTGCAGCTCGAGGACCCGGTCGAGGTCCTCGGCCGTGGCGGGGCGGAAACGCAGGTCCTCGGTGCTCATGATGCCTCCCGTACGCGTACGCGATCGCCAGAAAGTGGGCCGTTCGAAGTCGAGGATGTTAGGCCCGAAGCGATGGCAACGGAACACGCGCACAGTGGGCAGACCGGTCTCAGGCTGGGCGGCGCGAGGGCCGACTTCGTCGCGGGGCTGGGCCGGAAGGTCAGCGACCTGCGAACGAGCTCCTCCAAGGTGCGCGAGGCTCCGGCGGACATCCTCCGCCGCGAGGAGCTCCGCCGGAAGATGAACGCCCTCTCGTCGGCCGCCAAGCTGATGAAGTTCGACGCGATGGAGCGCGCCCTCTCCGAGGCGCTCGGCACGATCGACCGCACCGACCTCGACGTTCCGATGGAGCTCGTCGACATCGACGCCATCGAGCAGGTCATCGACGACCTCGCCGCGCTCGCCTGGGGCGACGGAGACGCGCGCGTCTCCCGCGTCGAGCCCGTCGCCAAGCCGGCGGTCCCGTCGTACTCCGCGCTGGTCGTCGGCTCACCGCACATCGCGAAGGCGCTCCTCGAGATGCCGGCCGACAGCGCCGACGGCACGCCGTCGAGCTTCACGTTCACCTGCGAGAGCACGCCCGATGCGCAGGCGGCGTTCGACCTCGCGCGCACCACCGAGCCCGACCTCGTCATCCTCGACGCGGACCTCGAGTACGCGCCCGAGCTGGTCGAGGCGCTCATGGACGACCCGATCACCGAGGCCGCGCCGCTCATCGTGGTCGGCAGCTTCCAGGAGCCGGGCGAGGAGTCGCGCTACGTCGCGATGGGCGTCGTGAAGACCCTCGCGAAGCCCACGTCGAAGGCCACCCTGCGCGCCGCCTGCGAGAAGGCCCTCGAGTCGCGGGCGGCGTCGTTCCCCCGGATCGCCGTCGTCGGCGCGCCGTCGTCGCCGCCCCCGAGCGACATGCCCCATGGTGACCGCGCACGGGTTCGCCTGCGCGGACCGGCCGCGGAGGTTCGCCTGCAGGGCCGGCGCGTCGTCATCGCGGACGACGATCCCGCCGTCGTCTGGTTCCTCGCCGATCTCCTGAAGACCTCCGGCTGCATCGTGCACGAGGCCTTCGACGGCAAGCAGGCCCTCGAGCTCGCGTACCGCACCAGCCCCGATCTGCTGATCTGCGACATCATGATGCCGGAGATCGACGGCTTCACGCTCTGCCGCACGCTCCGCCGCGACGTGGCCCTCCACGACGTCCCGGTCATCCTGCTCTCGTGGAAGGACGACCTCCTCCAGCGCGTTCGCGAGCTCGGTGCGGGCGCCGCGGGTTACGTCCGCAAGGAGAGCGACACGCGCGCGATCGTCGCGCGCATCCGCGAGGCGCTTCGCCCGCGCTCGCGCATCGAGACTCGGCTCCGCGACGACGGCGAGGTGCGCGGTCGCATGGATGGCATCAGCGTCCGCACGCTCCTCGAGATCGTCTGCGCGACGCGCCCCGAGGCGCGCGTCTCCGTGCGCGATGCTTCGTTCAACTACGAGATCGAGATCCGCGACGGCGCCCCGCAGCGCGCGACGCGCACGTCGGGGGACGGCACGTTCCTCGAGGGCTCGCGCGTCATCTCGGCGATGCTCGGCGTCGGCGCCGGACGCTTCACCGTCACGAGCTCCACGTCGAAGATCGACACGCAGCTCGACGGCAACCTCGCCGCGCAGCTCGCCAAGCCGATCTCGCGCGCCCGGGCGGCGACGGCGATCCTCACGGGCGTCGGCACGATGAGGGCGAGCCAGGTCCTCCTCGACGAGGACATGCTCGACGACTACCTGAAGGCGCTCCCCGAGCTGGCGCGCAAGATCGCGATCCGCATCGGCAACGGAACGCCTCCGCGCACCCTCGTGCTCGAGGGTGCCTGCGCCGCCTCGCTCGTCGAAGACATCGTCTGCGACCTCGCCTCTCGCGGCATCGTGAAGGGCATCGAGGACGACATGGGCGAGGACATCCTCGGCCCCGAGGTCGAGCGGCTCGCGATGCATAGCGATACGCGTGCTTCGTTCGCGCCGCACACGGCGACGCCGGAGCCGATGGCCGCGGGCGCCGGTGGCAAGCTCGGCACGAACGAGTGCTCGAACGACACGAACAGCGCGCTCTGCGAGAGCCCCGAGCCCGCCGACGTGCGCCGGCACGACGGATCGCTCGAAGACGCCGTGATGAACGAGCTCGCGCTTCGCTCGCCATCACCGGCGCAGCTGGCGCTTCCGCTCGAGGCGGCCGCGCCCGAGGTCGGCGTCAAGACGCCGTACGTGGACGAGGGGACGCCCACGCACGACCAGATCGTCGCGCTCACCGAGGCCACGGTCGTCGAGAACACGACCTATGAGCAGCGCGAGGCCGCGGCGGAAGAGCTCCCCGAGATGTCGATCCCGATCGACGAAATCTCGAAGCCTCTCTCGAGCGAGAGCCGCTCGATGAAGACGCCGCTCACGGCGGTGACGACGCGCGAGGACGACATCGCAGGCGTCCGCTCGAAGTCGAAGAGCCGCACCTGGCCCATGGTCGCGTTCATGGCGGCGAGCGGTCTCGTGGCGTGGGCGGTGCTGCATTTTTCGGCGGCCCAGCACGTGACCAAGCAGGTCGAGGTCGCGCCCCCGGCCGAGACCGCGGCGCCGTCCGCGGCGGCGAACGGCGACGCGGTGAACTACACGACGCAGCAGAACGACCTCACCGCGGGCCACGGGCTCCTCGAGATCTCGGCGCCCGGCGACGCGGTGATCCTCGTCGACGGCACCGAGCGCGGCCGCGGAGGCGCGACGCTTCCCCTGTGGGCGGGCGTCCACGACGTCCGCCTCAGCGGAGCGCAGGGCGAGCCGCACCGCGCCGTCGAGGTCCGCGCGTCCCAGATCGCGCACATCAAGTTCTGACGGGAGCGCGAGCGCTTTGCGCCTCGCCCGAGGCGCGGTAAGAGCGGAGCCGTCATGCGCTCCGCTCTCTTCGCCGTGCTCTGGTCCGCCGGATGCACGCTCGCCGTCGGCGCCGCGGCGTGCTCGCGCGGGAGCGAAGGGCCGACGCCGACCAGCAGCGCTGCGGTCCCGCTGGCCGCGATCGCGGCGCCCGAGAAGGCGCCTGCGAACGCCACGACCACGGTGCTCGACTTCGTCGCGGAGGACGGCGCCTGCACGCTCTCGCACCGAGGCGTGCTCCTGGACCTCGGTGACGCATCGATGCGCGCGCGCACGAACGGCTCGAGGCTCGTGGCGGCCGACGTCGACGTCCGCGAGCACGAGGGAGCGTCGTGGGTCAGCCTCCACGATCGCTCGCTCGAGCTCTCCTTCGTCTCATCGACCGAGACCAAGGCCGAAGGCCAGGTCGTCGTCGAGGCGCGCGTGCGCGGCGGCACGGCGAAGAGCGCGTCCGTCTATCTCAACGGCAAGGCGATCGGCGTGTTGCCTCTCACCAAGGGCGAGACCAAGATCGTGAGCGCCCACGCGACGGGCGCGACGCTCGCGCGCGGAGCGAACGAGCTGCTTCTCCGCTTCACCGGCGGGGGTCGCACCACCAAGGACAGCCGCGACAACCTCGCCGAGCTCGACTGGATCCGCGTCGGCCCCACCGACGGCGACGCCCCCTACTCCGCTCCGACGCGCACCGACGCGCTGACGACGCTCACCATCGGAGGGCGGGCGCGACGCGGCGTGTCGCTGCGTGCGCCCGGCTCGGTGCGCTGCGGCGGCTTCGTCCCCAACGGTTCCATCCTCGAAGGGCAGATCGGCGTGAGCGGCGGCGAAGCCGAGGCCGAAGTCCGCGTGCTCGTCGATCGCGCGGAGCCGCGTGTGATCGGAAGCTTCAAGCTCGGGGGCGAGGGCGCGCCGCCATGGCAGCCCGTCTCGCTCCCGCTCGGCGACGTCGGAACCCTCGCGGCCGTCGAGCTCGTGGCGAAGACGAGCACGAAGGGCGCGCGCGTCGTCTTCGCCGAGCCGCGGGTCGTCGCTGCGCGCACCGCACCGCCGGTGACGGCGCCTCGGGCCCGCGGCGTGATCATGGTCGTCATGGGAACCGTCGCCGCCAAGACGCTCTCTCCTTATGGTGGCCCGACGGTGACCCCCGAGCTCGCGCAGCTCGCCACTGCCGGCACCGTCTTCGATGCCCACCGCGCGACGACGAGCTTCGCGAGCGGCGCCATGGCCTCGATGCTCACCGGACTGCCGCCGCGCGCGCACGGCGTGTCCGAGCCCGATACGATGCTCGGACCGAGCGTGTTCACGATCGCCGAGGCTGCGAGGCAAGCCGGTGTCGTCACCGCGATGTTCACCGCGAACCCGACGACGACGGCAACGTACGGCTTCACGCGTGGCTGGGAGACCTTCAACGCACGCTCCCCCGTCGACGAGGGCCCGGCAACCGCGGTCTTCGAGGACGTCGAGCGATGGCTCGACGGTCACAAGGACGACAAGTTCCTCGTCGTCATCCATGCCCGTGGCGGACATCCCCCGTGGGACGTCGCCGGCGACGAGAAGGAGCTTCCGCCTGCCAACTACACGGGCAGCATGGACGCCAAGCACGCCGGAGAGGTGCTCGCGAAGGTGCGCAAACAGGCGAGCAAGCTCTTCACCGATGCCGACCGCGAGCGCGCCTTCGCGCTCCATTCGAAGGCGCTGGTCGCGCACGACGCGGCGCTCGGCAAGCTCGTCGCTCACGTGCGCGCGATCGGGCGCGACGTCGACACCGCGTGGATCGTCACGGGTGACGTCGGCGTCGATGCCGCGGCGCACGCTCCCTTCCTCGACGAGGACACGCTCGACGAGAGCGTCCTCTCGGTTCCCCTCGTCGTTCGCGCGCCGGGCCCGCCGACCCGCGCGCGCGTTGCGTCTCCGACGACGAGCGTCGACCTCGCACGCACGATCCTCGAGACGCTCGGCCTCCCGCCGCCGCCGCAGCTCCGCGGCGACAGCCTCTGGGCCGTCGCGCAGCGGGACGTGCAGGCGCCTGAGCGGGCGCGCATCGCGACGACCACCACGCGCTTCTCGGCGCGATGGTCGAGCTTCGTCCTCGTCGGGACGCGCGACCGCGAGGGCAAGCTGTGCAACCTCTCGCTCGAGCCCGATTGCGTGAGCGACGTCCGCGCGACGCATCCGCTCGCCGCGGAGATCATGCACGGACTCCTGTTCGAGGAGCTGGCGCGCGCCGCAGATCCGAAGAAGGCGCCCGTTCCGCCGGTTCACCCGACGGCCGACCCGGCCGCCGCGATCTCGCTCCGCGCGTGGGGCGTGACGGCGCGCTGAGCGGCCTTCGTCAGTCGAGCGCCGCGAGCGCCGCGAAGACCGCGGCCATCGCTGCCGCGCCGGGATCGCAAACGCCGCAGAGCGCGCTCTCCGGCACGTAGCTCGCGCGACCTGCGCGGGCGCTGGCCATCGTCGCGGTGCGGTCCGCGCCACGCTTCGCCGCCTCCGCTGCTTGGGCAAGAGCCTTACCCTGCTGCAAGGCCATCGCCGCGGGGACGAGCGCATCGAGCATCGTGCGATCGCCCTCGCGCGCGCCGCCGTACTGCTCGATCCGTCGCAGGCCCTCACGGAGCGCGGCGGCCCACGCGGGCGCGTCGTGCGACGCGGATGCCCCGAGCGAGGCGCCCATCGCGGCGACGCCGATCGAGAGCAGGATCCCGCTCGACCCTCCCATCACCGTCGACAGGCGCTCCGCGATGCTCGCGCACAGCGCCGCGGGCTCCGCGAGCGGAAGCCGATCGAGATCGGTAGCGAGGGCGCGCGCCGCGGTCGCGAAGGTCGAGCCGGTGTCACCGTCGCCGATCTTCGCGTCGAGCGCGTCGAGCTCGACCTCGAGCGCGATCAGCGTCGTGCAGATCGTCTCGAGAGCACGACGATGCACCACGTGCGTCGACGGCGCGTGCGTGGCCTTGTCCATCCGCGCGGAGAGCGGCCACGGCGCGACGTTCGCCGGCACGCGACCGGGCGGCCAGGCCCGCGGCCCGACCTCGCTGCGAAGCGCGAGCACGAGGTCGTCGTCGACGGGCAGCACCGACACCGAGAGGCCCTTCATGTCGAGCGACGTCATCAAGCGCTCGGGACCGAACACGAGCGCGACCTCGCGCTTCAGCTCCGACAACAGCGCGCGCGTCGCGACGGCCATCTCGATCGGCGGGACGCCGCCGAGGTCATTGATCAGGAGCGCGAGCGGCCGCTTGTCGTCGCCGAGCGCGACGTCGAGGCGCTTCGCCATCGTCCGGGCGAGCTCGAGGATCGGCCCGTACGCCATCTTCTCGGCGCCGGGCTCGCCGTGGATGCCGAGACCGAGCTCCACCTCGTGCGGGCCGATGCGATTCTCGGCGGGCTGTCCCGGGATCGTGCACGACGAGAGCGAAATCCCGAGTGACCGCGCAGCGGATGCCACCCGCTCGGCGCCCTCCTTCACGGCACGGAGCGGCGCACCGGAACGCGCGAGGTGACCGGCGACCTTGTGCACGAAGAGCGTCCCCGCGAGACCGCGCGGCCTCGTCGCGTGTGCGATCGCAATATCGTCGGCGACGATCACCGTCTCGACGTCGAGGCCCATCGCTCGCGCACGCTCCGCAGCGAGTCCGAAGTTGAGCCTATCGCCGGTGTAGTTCTTCACGACGAGGAGGCACCCCTCGTCGCCGGTGACGGCGAGGATCGCAGCGAGGACGGCGTCGACGCTCGGCGACGCGAAGATCTCGCCGCAGACCGCGGCGGTCAACAGACCTTCGCCCACGAAGCCGACGTGCGCAGGCTCGTGCCCGGCCCCGCCGCCCGACACGATGGCGACCCTGGACCTGTCCCAGTCCGCGCGGATGACCACCTTGATCGAGGGATATCCGTCGAGGCGGGCGAGCTTGCCCTCGCCGAGGAGGATCGCCGCATCGATGGCCTCGGTCACGACATCGCTGCGGTCGTTGATGAAGTGCTTCATGGCGCGGCTATGCTACGCGAACCCCATGACCGACCATCCGCACATCGACCTCGCGGCAATCGCGACGAACGTCGCCAGGCAGGAGGGCTTCGTCGTCGACTTTCCTCACGCCGCCCTCGAGGCTGTTTCGCCGCCTCCCACGCGCGACCCTGCGGACGTGCGCGACGACCGGGAGCTCCTGTGGTCCTCGATCGACAACCGCGAGTCGACCGACCTCGACCAGGTCGAGGTGTCGGAGCGCTTGCCCGACGGCTCGATCCGCGTCCGCGTCGGCATCGCGGACGTCGACGTGTTCGTCGCGAAGGACTCGCTCGTCGACCGCCATGCCGCGACGAACACCACGTCCCTCTACGCGGGCGTTGCGACGTTCCCGATGCTGCCCGACAACCTTTCCAGCGACGCGACGTCGCTGCTCGCCGGAGTCGATCGCCTCGCGGTGGTGACGGACATGACGATCGCCCCGGATGGCTCGATCACCGCCTCCGAGGTGTATCGATCGCGCCTGCGCAACCACGCCAAGCTCGTCTACGAGGACGTCGGTGCGTGGCTCGATCGTCGCGGCGAGCCTCCGCCCGAGGTCTTGCAGAACCCGGCGCTCGGCGATCAGCTGCTCATGCAAGAAGAGGCCGCGCGGCGCCTCCGACGCCGCCGCGTCGAGCACGGAGCGCTCCAGCTCGAGACGGCCGAGGCGCGCGCGGTCGCGAAGAACGGCGAGGTCGTCGAGCTCAAGCTCGTCGACAAGAGCCGCGCCCGCGAGATCATCGAGGACCTGATGATCGCCGCCAACGGCGTGACGGCGCGCTTCCTCGAGGAGCGCCGGTTTGCGTCGCTCCGTCGCGTCGTCCGCACGCCGCGCCGCTGGGACCGCATCGTCGACGTCGCGGCGACGCGCGGAGCGAAGCTGCCGCCCGAGCCAAACGCCATCGCGCTCTCCGAGTTCCTGCGCGACCAGCACGAGTCGGATCCGAAGCGCTTCACCGATCTGTCGCTCAGCATCGTGAAGCTCATGGGCCCCGGCGAGTACGTGGTCGCCGACCCTTCGTCACCCGAGGGACACTTCGGCCTCGCCGTCGACGACTACGCCCACTCGACGGCACCGAATCGTCGCTTCGGCGATCTCGTCACGCAGCGCCTCCTCAAGGCCGCCGCGAGCAAGTCGCCGACGCCGTACACGGTGGCCGAGCTCCGCGAGATCTGCGCCCGCTGCACCGAGATGGAGAACCACGCGCGGAAGTTCGAGCGAACGATGCGCAAGGTCGCTGCCGCGACGTTCCTCTCGCGCCGCATCGGCGATACCTTCGACGCCGTCGTCACCGGCGCCACCCCGAAGGGCACGTTCGTCCGGCTGGAGAGCCCGCCGGCGGAAGGCCGGATCGTCAAGGGCGAGGAGGGGCTCGACGTCGGCGACACCCTGCGCGTGAAGCTGGTCGCCACCGAGCCGAGCCGAGGGTTCATCGACTTCGTGCGCGTGTGATACGCGCAACGCATAGACCGAGCCAGGGCACGCGTGCTAATTCAGGTGGGCTTCCCGAGGAGGGGTGACCGAGTGGTCGAAGGTGCTTGATTGGAAATCAAGTGTACTGAAAGGTACCGGGGGTTCGAATCCCTTCCCCTCCGCTGAGTGAGCTGCCCGCGCCGATGTCCCGAAAGAGACATCGGCGCGATGCATTTGGGCGTGTGCTCGTCTCCTGCGACCGCCACGGCGCGACTGCGTCAACCATCCCCATCCCTCACGCGGTTTCCGGCCCGCGGGAGGCCTGGCCCCCTTTCCAAGGCGGCCTGGTCCCTCTAAGGTTCTCGTCCCCCGAAAAAGGAGAAGAGCGCCATGGCTTTCACGCTTCCCGAGCTGCCGTATTCGAAGGATGCCCTCGCCCCGCACATCAGCGCGGAGACGCTGGAGTACCACCACGGCAAGCACCACAAGGCGTACGTCGACAACCTCAACAAGCTGCTCGACGGCAAGCCCGAGGGCAGTAAAAGCCTCGAAGAGGTGATCATGAGCTCCGAGGCCGGCGTCTTCAACAACGCCGCTCAGATCTGGAACCACACCTTCTACTGGAGCTCGATGAAGCCGAGCGGCGGCGGCAAGCCGACCGGCGATCTCGCGGCCGCGATCGATCGCGACTTCGGCTCCTTCGACAAGTTCAAGGAGGAGTTCACGCAGGCCGGCATCACGCAGTTCGGCTCCGGCTGGGCGTGGCTCGTCCTCGAGGGCGGCAAGCTCAAGGTCACCAAGACCCCGAACGCCGACCTCCCGATGAAGCACGGCCAGAAGGCCCTCCTCACGATGGACGTGTGGGAGCATGCATATTACATCGATTACCGTAACGCCCGCCCCAAGTACATCGAGACGTTCCTCACGTCCCTCGCCAACTGGGACTTCGCGCTCGAGAACCTGAAGAAGGGCTGAGGCACCAGCCCTACTGCCCCGCGCATGCCGACGGACCGCGCGCTCTCGACGCGCCGCGGTCCTTCGGTCAGGCCGGCCGGTTCCAGCGGTAGAGCTGCGCGGAGGCCTTCGCCGTAGGCTCCAGGATCGCCGGCACGACGATGCTGCGATCGACGAGATGCTGCCGGATGACGCGCGGCCCGAGCTTCTTGCCGATCACCACCTCGTAGATCCTTCGCAGCTCCGCCAGGGTGAAGCGCGGCGGGAAGAGGTCGAACGGCGATTCGCCCGTCGGGTCGTCGAGGTGGCGGCAGAGGCGCCGGTACGCCCGGCTCACGATCTTCGCGTGGTCGAAGGCGAGACGGACCTGCTTCGGCGCGCGCTGCGGAGTGGTGCGCTTTTTGGCCTCCTTCGACGCGGGCGTGCCGCGCGGCGGCGGAGGCGGCACCGCGCGGGCCATGGACACCTCGCCGAGATCGAGCGCGCGGAGCGGAACCCACTCGGCTTCGACGGCGTCGTCGCCCGCGTTGATCGACGTCTCGGTCGCGCAGTAGGTGACGTACCCGACGGTGATGGTGTGCCCTCGCGGATCGCGCCCCGGATCGCCGAACGCGCCGAGCTGCTCGAGCTTCGACGTGCTCACGCTCAGCCCGGTCTCCTCCTGGAGCTCGCGCGCGGCGGCGCGATCGAGCGACTCGTTCTCGTTCACGAACCCGCCCGGCAGCGCCCAGCACCGCTTGAACGGCTCGTCCTTCCGGCGGATGAGCAGCACCGCGAGGTCGTCCGCGCGAAGCGTGAACGCGACGACGTCGGCCGTCACGCTTGGGCGTGGGTAGGGATAGGTGAAGGGCACGCGGGGGCTGCGGTCATGTCGTGCCCCCGCGTCGCCGTCAACCCGCCTGCACGGGCCACCTTCGTACGCCCCGGAAACGTCGCCTCATCGACGCGATCCAGGTAGTCGACGAGCGCCGGCCGCAGGCTGAGCTCGCGTCCCTGAGCCGCCGTGAGCGGGGTGCGGAGGCCGTGGAGCTGGCCGAAGATCGCGATGTCGGCGACGGTCGGGGAGTCGTTCTCCACCCAGAATCCCTCGAGCGGCGCCCGCGCCTCGAGGAGGTCGAGGACCCGGCGAAAGTCGTCCCAGAGCGCGGTCTCACCCGCCCGGAGAAAATCACGTGCCACGAGCGCTGCGATCACCCGTCGCCGGATCTTCGGGACGATCACCTTCTTCACGAACCACGGAGCGCCTTTGAAATAGGTGTCGCGGACGAGTGGCCAGTTCCGGTCGTCGGCCCAGCGCGACGCGACCAGATAGCCGTTGAGGGCGCGGTCGGCGTGGTCCTCCCAGAGCCAGGCTTCCGCACGTGCCCGCGGGTCGCGCGGAAGCAAGGAGGGCCCGCCGCGCGCGGTCGAGAGCTGCTCGATCCGGGCCACGATCGTCGTCGAATCGGCGATCACCTCGTCCTCGCCGACGATCAGGACAGGGAGCTGCTGGAGCGGATTCAGGTCCGCGAAGTCCCGCGGCGTGCCGCGTTTCGAGCTGTAATCGAGCCCCGTCGCCCCGAGCGCCCGGTGCACCTTGAGGCAGAACGGCGAGTAGCTCTGGAGGCTCTCGATCCCCGTCTCGGTCATCTCGCAGAGCACGATTTTCGGCTGGCTGGTGTTCATGAGCTTCATCTTGCACGAGGTTTATGTCACCCTTATGTCAGTTATCTGATGAAGCGAACCGAACGCCTCTTCGCCATCGCCGAGTACCTCCGCGGGCGCCGCACCGGGGTCACGGCGGAGGTCCTCGCCGAGCGCTTTGGCGTGACCCTCCGCACGATGTACCGCGACCTCGACGCCCTCCGCGCGGCGTCGATGCCGCTCTCCGCCGAGCGCGGTCGCGGCGGCGGCTACGCGCTCGACAAGAGCTACTCGCTGCCGCCCGTGAACTTCACGGCGCGCGAGGCGGCGCTGCTCGTCGCGCTCGGGACGTTCGCCGTCGAGACTCGCCTGCTCCCGTTCGAGGAGACGCTCCAGCGCGCGCTCGACAAGGTCCGCGCGGCGCTCTCCACGTCCGCGCAACGGGAGCTGGTCGGGCGCCTCGAGGAGCTCGCGTTCGTCGGCATTCCGTCACAGCCGATCGCGAAGGCCGTGCGCACTGCGGTCGAGCGCGCATGGTTCGAGCAGCAGCCACTCCGCATCACGTACCGCGACGCGAGCGGCATCCCGACGACCCGCGACGTACGCGTCGAGCAAGTGGTCATGGAGCGCCGCGAGACGCGGATCAACGCGTTCGACTTCGCGAAGAACGAGAGCCGGTCGTTCCGCCTCGACCGCATCGAGAAGGCCGAGGTCATCGCACTCACGTAGCCGCCTGTTCGGACTCGAGGCACGCGCCCTTGGACGCCCTGCTCGGTCCGTGCGATTCACCTAAAGGGGGAATGGTGATGAGGAGCACGAGCGGGAACGCCTATCCCCAGCTACTTGCCGAGCAGACGGACGAGACGGCGCGCGAGATGCTCCGCGCGGTCGCGCGTGGTCGTGGCGTGCTGGTGGTCCAGCTGCTGGCCGCTCCCGTCGTGGAGGGGCTCCACCTCCTCGAGGTGTCGGCGCCAGGACAATCGACCGAGCGCTTCCTCGCAGAACCCGTCGCCGCGCCGTGCGACCTGGGCTTCCCGCTGCGGCTCGCCCCCTACCTCGACGCGGCGCCCACGTCGTGGCGGCCCAGTCCTGAGCTCGGCACGGTCCCCGAGCTCGCCTTCGACAGTCTCCCGCCTCGTCGCACGGACAATCCGACCAGCGGGGCCAGCGAGGTCGACGAGCTTGCGCAAGCGGGCGTGAGCCTCGGCGGATGGCTCATGCCCGGAAGCGGCGGCATGCAGGCGGTCGTGGCGCGCGAGATCGACCACGCCTGGCTCGCGGAGCTCGCGGTGCTCGA
Organism: Myxococcales bacterium; assembly: GCA_025351875.1. Classification (GTDB taxonomy): domain Bacteria; phylum Myxococcota_A; class Polyangia; order Polyangiales; family Polyangiaceae; genus Labilithrix. Next base: position 16,944 of record JANXVA010000518.1, read on the forward strand.
GGACGTCGCATCCTTTGCGGAAGAGAGCGTTGCCCTGATCGAGCCGGTGGGGAAGCTCTTCGCGCGCGGAGACGCGCACCTCCTCTCCGCCGTCATCACTACGATGCGCACGATCCTCAGGCGGGACAGCGGCGTCGGACGAACCAAGTTCGCAGGACGCGTTCTCCGCTTCATGCGCGACCCTTCGCGGCTGGTCTCGTTCGTCGATGCCGCGCTCGGCTCCGAAGAAGAACCGACGGCGGCGCTGAGACACGTTCTGCTGGAGACGCAGGCAGCTGCGGCGGAGGCGCTCTGCGCGGGGCGGCTGCGCCATCGCGACGAGACCGCGCGCGCGCGATTCATCGAGCTGATGCGCGCCCTCGGGCCAGCCGCCATGGCGGGCCTCGCGGCGGCGCTCCGAGCATGCCTCGCGCGCGGCGAGCGGACGGGAGAGCTCGTCGAGGATCTCCTGCGTGCGATTCCGGAGAGCGCCGACGAGGCGACCGGCGCGGTGGTCGTGGAGCTGCTCCGCGGCGGCCCCTTGGCGACGACGACGAGCGCCGCGCTCGCTGTGCTCCCGACGCTCTGGGGCGCGCGCGCGCGACCGTTCGTCCTCGGTGCGCTCGGCCATCCCGACCAGGGCGTGGTCCTCGCGGCGATCAGGGGCTTGCGCGTTCTCTCCGCGGTCGACGTGCTCGCCGTGCGCCGCCTCGAGCCGATCGTCACGGGGATCGCCCCGGCGTCCGAGGAGCTACGCGTGGCGGCAACGAACGCGATCGCGAGCGCGCTACCCGAGGCACGCATGGACGCCGCGGCCGTCGCGTCGCGCGCCTTCGACGCGGGAAGCCATGCGCGTACGGGAGCGTCTGGCGGGGTGCAGAGCGGAGCGCTGACCGTTGCGCAGGCTCATGCCCTCCTCTCGCTCGGCGTACCGAGCACCGTCATACCGCTGATCGAAGAGCGCGCAGCCAACAGCCCGGACGACGTTCGCGACGCGCTGATGTCGCTCCTCCGGCGACCGTCGTGAGTATCCTTGGCGCGATGCGGTCCTGGCGAACCGTCCTGCTCGTCGGCACTGGCGCCACCGCGTGGGCGTGCTCGCTCATCGTCGACACGAGCAGCCTGTCGGGCGGCAGCGTTCCATCGGAGGCCGGGAGCGACGTCGTCGCCTCCGACGCGAGCGTCGGCGCGGATGCCGATGCCGATGCCGACGCTGCGCGATGCAGCGACGGGCAGACGGACCCATCGCTCGTCCTGTACCTCCCGTTCGACGAGGAGAGCGGGACGACGGCGACCGACTGCTCCGGACGCGGACACGACGGCACCGTGCTCGGTAGCGTCACGGGCTCGCGAGTCGCAGGTCATTCGGGAAAGGCGATCCTCTTCGACGGCACGCAGACGTGCGTCGACCTCGGAGCGCCCAGCGACTTCGTGCTCAAAGGTCCGTTCACGGTCGCGGTCTGGATCAAGGTGGACGAGTACGAGGTGCCCGCCCCCGCCAACGACTCGCGCGCGATCCTCTCCAAGACCGTCTCGGCTACGGAGAGCGGGTGGCGGTTCGCCACCGTAGGAGCAGGCTCGTCGGCAGGCATCGGCTTCAAGGTCGGCACCGATGCAGGCGTCAGCTTCCCCGTGTACTCGCCGACGCCGCAGCCCGTCTCGACCTGGCTCCACGCGGCCGGCGTGTGGGTGCCCAACACGCGCGCCGAGGTCTACATCGGTGGCGCGCTCGTGAAGAAGGTCACGACGATCCCGCCGATCCTCGAGGACGTCGCACAGACGCTCTACGCCGGCTGCGTGCGACCCGACGCTCAGCACTTCAAGGGAACGATGGACGAGCTGCGCATCTACAACCGAGCCCTCACGCAGGCCGAGATCGCCGTTCTCGCGCGCTGACGCCTGCACCGCAGCTCTCCGGCGTTCGCTGACAGCAGGAGCCGTCAGACCATGCGCTTCGCGAGGTCCCTGATCGCGGACGGCTGCGCGGCATCTTCGAAGAGCTGCGGGAGGAACGACGGTGAGATCGGGAGCTCCTCCGAGAGGCGGAGCAGGCTCTCCGCCTGAACGCGCTCGCGCGTCGCGCGGCTGCGGGCAGCCGCGAGCGCTGCATCCGCCGGCGTGTCGCCCGTCACTGGCTCCGTGCCCTCGAGCGCGGCGCGCTCGGCCTTCGAGAACAGCGGCGGCAGCACCCCGTTGACGACGATCTTCCCGATCGGGAGCCGCAGCTCCTCACGCAGCGCCTTCGCGAGCTCGATCGTCTCGGTGGTGGGCATCTCCTCCGGGAGCGTGACGAGCACGACCGCGCACGTCTCGGGATCCTGGAACATCTTCCACGCGCGCTCGGCGTCGCGGCGGAGGAGCCCCGGCGGCACCACGTCGAGGATGATCTTCGGGACGCGCAGCATGTCGAGCCCGTGACCGGTCGCCGGCGCGTCGAGGATCACGACGTCGTACTTGAAGCTGCCATCGTCGCGCGTCTCGGTGGTGTGCCACCACGCCTTGCCGAGCAACGTCCACTCCTGCATGCCCGGCACGGCGCGGAAGAACTTGCGCACGTACTTGTTGTCGAAGAGCAGCTTGAAGAGCGTCTTCGAGTGGAGGGCCATCATCCCGTACTCGGCGAGGGCCTGCTCGGGCTCCATGTTCACGGCCCACACGTTCGGCGCGACCGATTTCACGTCGGGGCCAATGAGCTCGGAGCCGAGCATCGATGAGAGGCGCTCCTTCGCGTTGCACATCGCGATGAGGACGCGCTTGCCCTTCGCCGCCAGCGCAAGCGCCTCGGCAGCGCACACGGTCGTCTTGCCGACGCCCCCCTTGCCCGTGACGATCAGGAAGCGCTTCGTCGCAAGCGCCACTCCTTTGCCCATGGGAGGCGGCACGTTCGAAGACATCTGCTCCGGCTAGATAGGGTAACGGGCCGTCGGTGTAAACCCGCTCGCCTGGGCCGTGCTAAGTCCGTGCTGTGGTCCTCGCCGCCTCCCCCCCTGCTCGCCTCCGCCTGCTCCCGCTGGGCGGCCTCGGTGAAGTGGGCATGAACTGCATGGCCGTCGAGCAGCGCGGGGACGTGCTGCTCGTCGATTGCGGCGTCACCTTCGACGACCGCGGCCTCGGCGTCGACGTCGTCCACCCCGATTTTCGTGCCCTCGAGACCTTCGGGGAGCGGATCGCAGGCGTCGTCGTCACGCACGGGCACGAGGACCACATCGGCGCGCTGCCCTACCTCCTCAAGAGGTACGACGTGCCGGTCTGGGCCCCGCCGTACGCGCTCGGCCTCATCCGCGAGCGCCTCGGCGAGCACGAGGTCCTCGCGCATGCCCGCCTCTTCGAGACGCGCCCGCGCACGCCGTTCCACGTGGGCTCGTTCCGCGTCGAGCCGATCCGCGTCACGCACTCGATCGCCGACGCAACCGCGCTGGCGATCACGACCGACGTGGGAATGTTCGTGCACAGCGGGGACTTCAAGATCGACGACGCCCCGCCCGACGGCGAGCATTTCGACACGGAGCGCCTGAGCGAGCTCGGTGACGCGGGTGTCACGCTCCTCATGAGCGACTCGACGAACATCGACGCCGAGGGACCGACCGGCAACGAGATCGACGTCGGCGCCGTGCTGGAGACGCTCGTGGAAGGCGCCACCGGCGCGGTGATCGTCGCGATGTTCGCGTCGAACATCCATCGGCTCCGCCTGCTCGGCGACATCGCGCGGCGCACCGGCCGCAAGATCGTGCTGCTAGGTCGAGGCGTCGGCACGCATGCCCGCGTCGCACGCGGGACGGGCTATCTGCCCTGGCCCGACGAGCTCGTCTGGCCGGATTCCAAGGCGCGCGAGCTCCCGCGGTCGAAGATCCTCGGCATCGCGACCGGCTCGCAGGGTGAGGCGAACGCGGCGCTCGCGAAGCTGGCGCGCGGCGAGCATCCCGCGCTCGACATCGGCCCCGGCGATCGCATCGTCCTCTCGGCGCGCACCATCCCCGGCAACGAGCCGGGCGTGCATGCGCTCCTCGGACAGCTCCTACGGCGTGGCTGCGAGGTCCGCACGCCGCGCACGGATCGCGGCGTGCACGTGAGCGGGCATGCCCACCGACCCGAGCAGCGGCGGATGATCGACCTCGTGCGTCCGAAGTGCTTCATTCCCGTGCACGGCACAATCCACCACCTCACGCGCCACGCCGCGCTCGCGCGCGAAGCGGGCGTCGAGCAGATCTCGGTGATCGAGAACGGGCGCATCGCCGAGATCTCGAACGGCGAGCTCGACGTCGGTGCGACGATGCACTCGGGTCGCGTGCACGTCTGGGCCGGTCGTGACATCCCGCCCGCCGTCCTCCGCGACCGACAGGTCCTCGCAGAGGAGGGCTTTGCCTCCTGCGCCGTCGTCGTCGACGGCATCGGCACCGTGCTCGACGTGTCGCTCGTCACCCGCGGCGTCGTCGACGAGCTCGAGCACGAAGACGAGATGGTCACCGCGCGGGAGGCCGTGAAGGTCGCCGTGAGGGAGGCTGGCGCCTCCGCGGACGACGCTCGCATCTCCGAGCACGTGCGCCTCGCGGTGCGCCGCACGTTCTTCAAGAGCAGGGGAAAGAAGCCGATGACGGTGGTCCATGTGAGGAGATCCGCATGACCGAGCGAGCGACCCACTCGAGCGGCCCGCCGTCCGCAGGTCCTTACGTCCTGAAGAAGCTGCGCGAGCTCGACGCCTCGCTCGTGGCGGCCACCCCGCGCGTCGTCGCGTCCTCCGACGACGAGGCGATCCACGATCTCCGCGTCGCGATCCGGCGCCTCCGCACGATGCTCAAGATGGCGCGCCCGCTCTTCGGCCGCTGGCACGCGGACGTCGTTCGAAAGGCTTTCGCCGACGTCATGAAGGCGACCGGCGACCTGCGCGACGAGGAGGTGCTCGAGGAGACGCTCGACGGACTCTCCGAGGATCCCACGTTCACGTCGTGGCTCCAGACGCGCGCGGCACGCGAGCGGAAGCTGCGGCGCGCGGTGATCGCGAGGATCGAGCGCGGCGAGCTCGATCGCGCTCGGCTCATGCTGAAGGCGCTCCTCGTGTTCCCGTTCGATCCAAAACGGAACGTGGACCTGTCGAAGTTCGCCCGCCGCACCGTCGAGCGCGCGCGACGTACCGTCGAGAAGGGGCGCGACGTCTCTGCAGACGACATGCTCGGCCTCCACGAGCTGCGCATCTCGTACAAGGAGCTGCGCTACTCGATCGAGCTGCTGTCCGACGCACTTCCCCTCGACGCCCGCGCGATGCTCGAGCCCGCGATCGTCTTCCAGAAGCGCCTGGGGGAGATCCACGACGTCGATGTCGCCGCCGACGTCCTGAAGCACGCCCGCACCCTGCCGGCTGCGGCGCGCGAGCAGGTCGCCGCGGCCCTCGGCAAGGTCCGGGAGAAGCGGATCGGGAAGTACCTCAGGGAGCTCGATCCGCTCGGGGCGCATTCCGGTGGGGCGAAGGCGATGGCCTCGGATGAGGTCGTCCGAGAGGTCGGGCACGGGCACGGGCTCGGGCGTGGGCACGTCGGGACAGGGGAAAACAAGGGCGATTCGGGGAGCGCGGGGATGGACGAGGCGGTCACGGCGACGTCCTTCGAGAGCGGATCCGAGTCGAGCTGAGACGTAAAGCTCGAACGGAAGGGCTCGGGCGTTTCACTACTTTCCGGAGCCAGGTGCGACCCGTGCTTGACCCACGTTGACTGGGCGACCGATACTCGCCGTCGCGCGGAGACCCCTCGGCCGCGGGAGGCTGCTTTGATTACGTGTCCGAAGTGCAGCAAGGACAACCAGGACCACTACAAGTTCTGTCTCGGTTGTGGCGCGGAGCTCCCTCGTGAGGCGGGCGCGGGTGCACCGAAGCCGTTTTCGCCTCAGACTCCGTCGCAAGGCGTGAAGTCGCAGGCGTCGCAGGCGCCCGCGCCGTCCGCCGTCAGCTCTCCGCCGGCGCCGACCGCCCAAGCGTATTCGCCTCCCGCCGGTCCGGCCGGTGGCGGCATGGTCATGGGCGGCGGTGGCATCGGCTCCGGCCCGGCCGGCGCAGGCCAGGGAGGCCAGTCGCAGCCTCCGCCCGCGGGAGGCACCGTCTCCTGTCCGCAGTGCGCCCACATCAATACGCCCTCGAACCTGTTCTGCGGCTCGTGCGGCTTCCGCCTCACCGGTGCCGCAGCGGCTGCTCCGAAGGCCGCCCCCTCGGCCCCTGCTCCGATCGGCGGCCTCGGCGCAGGCACCGTGGTCCTCACCGCGCTTCGCGCCGACGGCACGGAGGCAGGCACCTTCGCGCTCCCCGGAACGACCGTCACCGTCGGCCGCGAGACGGGCGCCATCTTCGCCGGAGACAGCTACCTTTCGCCGCGCCACGCGACGTTCAAGCAGAACGGCCAGAAGGTCAGCGTCAAGGACGAGGGCTCGCTCAACGGCGTCTACAAGAAGCTCGTTCGCGATGTCCCCGTCGAGCTCCGCCCGCACGACATGTTCCGCATCGGGCAGGAGATCATCAAGTTCGAGCCGCTCGCCCCCGCTCCTCCGTCGCCTGACGGCGTCGAGCGTCTCGGCTCGCCCGCGAAGGGCTACGTCGGTCGCATCGCGCTCGTGATCGGCCGCGAGATCACCGGCAACGCATTCCCGATCCCCGAGACCGGCGTTCACCTCGGTCGCGAGCGTGGCGACGTGCTCTTCCCCGAGGACGGCTACGTGTCCGGTCTCCACTGCCGGATCGCGCCCCAGGGCGGGCAGGTCCTCCTCACCGATCTCGGCAGCTCCAACGGCTCGTTCGTCCGTCTCCAGGCCGAGACCGAGGTGATCAACGGCGACGTCCTCCTGATGGGGCAGCAGCTCTTCCGAGTGACGATGTGATCGGCGCCCTTCCTGCGGAACGCCCGAGAGCGTTCCGCGACATGGAGAACGCGTGATGGAGTCGTCG
>JANXVA010000521.1 GCA_025351875.1 Myxococcales bacterium
CACGTCACGACGCGGCAGAACGTCCAGTTCCACTTCGTCCAGATGAGCGACGTCGAGGCCCTGATGCGGAGGCTCGACGAGGCCGGTCTCACCACGCGCGATGCATGCGGCAACTCCGTGCGGTCGGTCACGGCGTGCGACGTCGCCGAGATCTGCGGGAGCGCGCCGTTCGACGTCTCGCCGCATGCCGAGGCCGTCACCCGGCAGTTCCTCGGGCACCCGCTCGCGTCGTCGCTCCCGCGCAAGTTCAAGATCGCCTTCAGCGGCTGCGCGTCCGACTGCGCGAAGGCTTCCATCCACGATCTCGGCTTCATCGCGAAGCTCGAGGGCGGAGAGCGCGGCTTCCGCGTGGTCGCCGCGGGCGGTCTCTCGTCGTCGCCGCAGAACGCGCTCGTCCTCCACGATTTCGTTCGCGAAGGCGAGATCGGACGCGTCGGCGAGGCCATTCTCCGCATCTTCCACCGCCTCGGAAACCGCGAGAACCGGCAGCGCGCGCGCCTCAAGTACGTGCGCAAGAAGCTCGGCGAGCAGGGCTTTCGCGACACGTACGCGCAGGTCCGCGCCGAGGTCGATGCCGAGGCCGCCGCCGAGCTCGCGCTCCCGCCGCCGCCGAACCGCGCGCCGGCTGGCCCGGTCACGCTCGACAGCCCGCCATCGCGCGACGGCGCGTACCTCGCGTGGCGCTCCACCGCGATCATCGACCAGAAGCAGGACGGCTACGTCGCCGCGTACGTCCGTCTCCGGCTCGGCGACACGACGTGCGAGGAGATGCGTGCCATCGGACGCATCGCCGACGAGCTCGGAGACGGAACGGTGCGCCTCACCATCGACCAGAACCTCCTTCTCCCCTGGGTCGACAAGCGCTCCGTCCCGGCGCTCTACGCGCGCCTCACCGCCGCGGGCCTCGCGCGCCGCGACCTCCACACCGTGCGCGACGTGACCAGCTGCCAGGGCGCAGACACCTGCAACCTCGCGGTCACCTCATCACGCGCAGTGGCGAGCGCCATCACCGCCCGCCTCGAGGCCGACGGCCTCGGCGCCGACGGCGACGCGGCGAAGACGCTCATCAAGATCAGCGGTTGTCCCAACTCGTGTGGGCAGCACCACATCGCCGACCTCGGCTTCCACGGCGGCGCGAAGAACACCGGCGACGGTGCGGTGCCCGTCTACCAGCTGCACCTCGGCGGCGGCGTCGACGAGCGCGGCGCACGCTTTGGCCGGCAGGTCGTGAAGATCATCGCGCGGCGCGTCCCGGAGGCCGTCGTGCGGCTCCTCCGGTTCTTCGAGGCCGAGCGCGCCGAGGGCGAGAGCCCGGCTGCGTTCTTCGAACGCGTCGACGGAAAGCGCGTCGTCGCAGCGCTCGGCGACGTCGTCACCGCGCAGGCCGCTCTCGATGAGCGCGCGGACGTCGGCGAGACCGCCGGCTTCCTCATCCACAGCGGCGAAGGCGAGTGCGCCGCATGATCGGCGCGCCGCTCGACCTCGAGAGAGAGAACGCGCGGCTCGAGAACGCGACCCCCGAGGAGCGGCTAGCGTTCGCCGCGGAGAGGTTCGGCGAGGATCTGCTCTTCACGTCGTCCTTCGGCGCGCAGAGCGGCGTCCTCCTCCACATGTGGAGCGTCGTCTGCCGCGAGCTCCCGGTGACGTTCATCGACACCGGATTTCTATTCGACGAGACACTCCTCTACCGTAACGAGCTGACCGACAGGCTCGGCCTCGACGTGCGCGTCGTGCGTCCCGACGTGGCGCACGACGCCTTCGTCGCGAGCTACGGGAGCGAGATCCAGAAGACCGATCCCGACTTCTGCTGCGGCGTGAACAAGGTCGCGCCCATCGCACCGCTGAAGGAGGCCGCGCGCGCGTGGGTCTCCGGACTGCGCCGCGACCAGAGCCGCACGCGAGCCGACGTCGCCATCCTCGAGACCGAAGGACACCTCGTGCGCGTGCATCCGCTCGCGACGCTAACGACGTTCGACATCGCCGCGTACCTCGCGCAACACCGGATCCCGGAGCACCCGATGGTCGCGCGGCGCTATCTCTCGATCGGCTGCGCGCCGTGCACGCGGGCGGTCGCCGACGGCGAGGACGAGCGCGCGGGACGGTGGGCAGGCTCGACGAAGACCGAGTGCGGACTGCATGCCCGGCCCGATGCCGGCACGCCGTCGCGCGCGGACCGCTAGGACAGCATGAATCGGCGCGTCTTCCTCGCCGGGCTCGCAGGCGCGGTCGCGACAGCGGCCACCGGGATCGCGCTCGGACGCAGGAGCGACGGGGCGACGAGCACGCTCCGCGTGGGCGTGATGGCCAACCTCACCCACGCTCCGCTCCTCGCAGGGCTCGGCTCCGGCCGCATCGCCCGCGCCCTCGAGCCCGTCGTTGTCGAGTCGCGCGTGTTCCGCGCCGGCCCGCGCGTGACCGAGGCGCTCGTCGGCGACGCCATCGACGTCGGGACGTCCGGCCCCGCTCCCGCGGTCGTCCACCACGCCCGGCACTCGTCGCATGGCCGCGGAGGTCTTCGTATCCTCGCCGGTTGCTCGTCGGGCGGCGCGTCGCTGGTCGTGTCGCGCCGTTCGGGGGTCCGAAACGCCGAGGACCTCCGCGGCAAGAGCCTGGCGGTGACGCAGATCGGGACCACGCAGGATCTCGCGCTCCGCTCCTACCTCGCACGGCACGCGCTCCGCGACAGGGCCGCCGGTGGCGACGTGCGCGTGATCGCCGTCTCCGGTGCGACCATCCTCGCGCAGATGAAGAGCGGCGAGCTCGACGGCGCATGGCTCCCCGAACCGTGGGCCACGCGCGTCGTGCGCGAGCTGGGCGCCGAGCGCTTCATCGACGAGCGCGATCTCTGGGAGGGCCGCCGCTTCGCGACCGCCGTGCTCGTCGCGCGCGCGGACCGCGCGACCGATCCGCGCGTCGCGCGCCTCGTCTCTGCGCTCGAAGAGGAGGTGGCGAGGGCCACGCGCGATCCGGCGAGGACGCGCGACGAGGCCTACGAGGAGCTCGCGAGGCGCGTCGGAAACCCAGGAAAACGAGCGGACTTCGACGCCGCCTGGGCGTTCATGGACGTCACGGACGATCCGATCCGGTCGAGCGTCGAGGAGCTCGGCGTACGCGCGCGGACCCTCGGGATCCTCCCCGCATCGGCGAGCATCGAGGGGCTCTTCCCCTGAGGCCCCGCTACGCGCGTCGAGCGAGCGGCGCCGCCGCGAGCCACGCGTCGATGTCGACGAGCGCGCGCTCGGACATCCACTGGTATCGATCGCGCTTCTTGAGGCGACGATTCTCGGCGGGCGGCATGCACGCCCACGTGATGTTCGACGGCTGAAACCGCTCGTTCGGGCGCATGAGATGCGTGCGGATGCCGCCGAGCGCGGTGGTCTCCGGCGGCGGCGTGATCGCGTGCCCGCCGAGCGATTGCGCGAGCAGGATCGCGCAGAGGAGCCCGCCGGCGCAGCTCTCGACGTAGCCCTCGACGCCGGTGATCTGCCCCGCGAGGAATACGTTGGGGCGCGCGCGGAGCTGCATGCGCTCGTCGAGCAGCTTCGGAGCATCGACGAACGTGTTGCGGTGCACACTCCCGTAGCGCAGGAACTCGGCCTCCTCGAGGCCCGGAATCATGCGCAGAACGCGCGCCTGGTCGCCCCACGTCATGCGCGTCTGGAAGCCGACCAGGTTGTACGCCGTCGCCGCCTGGTCCTCGGCACGCAGCTGCACGACGGCGTAGGGCCGGCGACCGGTGCGCGGATTGGTGAGGCCGACGGGCTTCATCGGTCCGAAGGCGAGCGTCATCTCCCCGCGCGACGCCATGACCTCGACGGGGAGACAGCCCTCGAAGTAACGAACCTCCTCGAAGGAACGAGGCTCGACCTTCTGCGATGCGACGATCGCCGCGACGAAGGCCTTGTAGCCGGCCTCGTCGAACGGGCAGTTGATGTACGCCTCGTCGCCGAGCGCCTCGGCGTCGCGCGCGTCGCGCTTGTGCTCGGCGGGCGCGCCGTCGAGAGCCGACGCGCCATCGACGGGAGCCCCCTTCCCCCATCGCGACTGACGGAAGACCTTCGACTCGTCGATCGAGTCGGCGCTGACGATGGGCGCGATCGCGTCGTAGTACGCGAGGTGCTGAGCTCCGACGGCCGCGGCGATGTCCGCGGCGAGATCGTCCCCCGTGAGCGGACCGGTCGCGAGGATGACGGGCTGCTCCGCCGTCGCCGCGGGGATCGCGCGGACGATCTCGTGCCTCACCGTGATGCGCGGATGCGCACCGATGCGGGCAGTGACCTCCTTCGCCACCTCGGCCGCCCCGACCATCCACGTGCCGCACATCGACTACCTGTCGATCCTGCCGATGCTGATCATGCTCGGCGGGGCGCTGTTGCTGATGCTGGTGTCCTCGCTGTTCCGTCGGGTGATGGACGCCCGGGCCGGCACCTGGGCCGCCG
>JANXVA010000305.1 GCA_025351875.1 Myxococcales bacterium
CGCGGGCTGAGGCGGCGTGATACCGTTGTGATTGGTTTTTCGCGATGGCCAAGTTCCAGTCGCCGCTGCTCGGCTACAACAACAACGTCCGGCACAAGAACCGGGTGTTCCACATCCAGTGAAGACTCGGGCGTCGGCCACCCGCACATCATCACTCACCTCTTCATGGATGGCGGTCGCATCCTCAAGAGCGTGAAGACGTCCTACGCCGAGCACGTCGGCAGCGACGGGATGAAAGAGACCGTCCGCGGGATGATGAAGGAGCAGCACAAGGCGATGTTCATCGCCTTGCGCGACGGTCAGTACGATCACATCGTCGACCCGGCGGGCGCTGCTGCCGCTGCTGCCGCTGCTGCCGGCCCCGCAGGAGCAAAGGCCTCGGTCACTCCGGCCGCCGCGGCCCCAAGCTTGTCGGCCGCTCCGCCGGCCGGAGACGCAGCCGCGACCGCGAGCGAGCCGCTCCTCGCGGCGGCCGTGCCCACGGCATCGAAGCCGACGCTCGTCGGGGGCGCACCTGTGCCGAGCGCAGGACCGATGACGAACCCCGACCCGCCTCGCGTCGAAGGCGATCTGCCGCCCAACACGATCGACGAGTCGAAGCGCCCCTTGTTCGAGGCTGCTCCGCCGTCCGTCCCTTCGCCGAGGGCGCCGCCGCCCGACGTGGCTGCGCCCGAGCCCGCACCGCGCATCATGGTGGCCGAGAGCGATCCCGAAGACATCCCGATGACGACGCGGCAGCCCGCGGAAGCGCGGCCCGATGCGGTCGTCGCGAGGACTGCAACCGCTGCGAGCGCGCTCGCAGCAACGAGCGGGCCCCGCGTGTCGCCGTCGGGTCGCGAGCTCACGCTCGACTTCGATGCGCTCGAGCGCGCCGCTCAAGAGAGTGCGCCTGCGCCGTCGGCGTCGCTCTTCAACTCTTCCGACCTGCCGCCGCCGCCGAAGAACCTCTTCGCCGCCAAGGAGCCCGGCTCGGGTGGCGTCTATCGCGCCGTCGAGCCCGCAGCGCGTCACGATCCGCGCGAGGAGGTGACGCCCCGCAACGATCCGCGCGAGGAGCGCGTGCCGCGCAAGAGCGCGCAGCCCGCGGTGCCCCGTGAGGAGTCGCCGCAACCCGGGCGTGCCGCGCCGCGAAGCATTCCTGCGGCCGCTCGCCCCCCGGGCGAAGCGCGCTATGCGCCGGCGCGGCCCGCCGCGATCTTCGGCAGCACGCAGCGGCCGCAGCCGGCATCGCTCTTCAGCGACGAGCTCGTGAGTGACAAGTCACTCGACGAAGTGATCCTCAGCTACCTCGCTGAAGATCTCGAGCCTCCGCGCCGAAAGTAAGCTTTTTCGCGGCGCCCTAGAACGAGCCGGCGAGCGCGGTATGCATCGAGAGCTCGACCTTGCGGCCCGTCAGCGCATCGCGATTGCTGAACTCCCAGAGCTCGGTCGAGAACTTGATGCGGAGACCTCGCTCGATCGCATAGGCCGTCCCGAGCGTGTAACGGAAGACCGAGGTCCGGCGACTGAGCTCACTCGCGGCCTCGACGTTGCCGACCCGGAACATTCCGTCGACGCGGCCGACGAGGTCGAGCTCCGGCGTAAGCGCCTGCTCCACCTCGAAGTAGGCGCCGTGCTTCATCGAGAAGTCACCGCGCGCGTCGGCGACGACGTACTTGAACACGGTGCGGTCGGCGGTCGAAAATTCGGTGCGGCGCCCGAGGTACTCGGCCCGGATGTTCGTCTTGTCGAGCCGCAGCGTCGCGTCGCCGCCGATGATGGCGTACGACTGTTCGTTGTTGGGATCGTACGTCCCGTACATGCCGCTCATGCCGAGCGTGAGATCGCTCGTCTCGCCGGTCTTGAAGGTGAGCGCCATGCGGCCGCCGAACGTCGGGCGAGCGTTGTCGTCGACGTAGTACGCGGACGGTGAGCGCGACTGCTTGAAGTCGATGTCGAGCGATTTGGCTTCGGCCTTGAAGCCGCTCACGGCGTACGCCGCGTAGTCGAACTGCACGGACGGGCCGAGCCACTTCGTTCCGTTGATCTCGAGGCCGTTGTCCGGGAACGGGCTCGGGAGCACGCTCAGGTTCCATTGCCGCATGCGGAGCATCCGTCCCATGTCGTACGGGAGGGGCTTGTCGCTCAGGCGATGGTTCGCCGGATCGTGGCGCAGGTTGAACGCGCCGAAGCTAGGGCTGAAGCGGCCGACGCGGAAGTTCAGCTCGTCCGCGACGCGAACGTCGAAGTACATCATGTCCGCTTCGAAGCCGTGGCAGCCGTAGCAGACCTTCATGTTCGCGGAGACCTTCTCCGAGAAGTCGACGGCGAGCTTGCCGGCGAACTCCATCGTGAAGCCGTCGAACGTGTTCGGGCTGGCCTTCGCGGTACGCGCGGTCGGAACGAACTGGTAGTCGAGCTGGGCCGACCCGGCAAAGTTGCGCTCGATGGCGCTCGCGGGCGTGGCGAGCGCGAGGAGCGCGGCGAAGAGCGTCGCGAGCGCGACGAAGAGCACGCGGCTGGAGCGCATCACGTCCCTCCCCCGTCGCCGGTAGCGGCGGGCGGGGACAGCACGGGCACGCTCTGCGTCGCGTGCGAAGGAGCGGGCGGCCCGCCGTTCTTCTCGGCCTGGATGCGCCGCAGGTCGGCCGCGTAGAAGCGGAGGAAGCGGAGGATCGCCTCCTGGTCGGTGTACGTGATGCCGCTCGCGGGCTGGCGGCGCATCCGGTTCACGTACAGCACCCACTGCTCGTCGTCGGTGATGTTCGCGCTGAGAGGACGGGCGAGCGAGTGACACTTCGAGCACTTGTGCGCGAACACGTCGTAATCGGCACGGGTTGTCTCGGGCATCTTGCTCGTGTCGAGGCCTTCGCCTCGATGACACGCCGACGCGGTGACGAGGGCGAGCGCCACGGCGGCAGCCGGCGCGATGAGAGGGCGCAGGTTCATTCGTCGTCCGCTCCGCTTGCGCCTTCGGCGATCCAGTCGATCATCAGCTGGAGTTGCTCGGCGTTCCAGTACGGGCCGCCCTTCGGCATGCGCGCGCCGCCGTAGGTGCCCTTCAATTTCTGCACGATCGCCGACTCGCAGGGCTTGCCCGGAACGATGATGTCGTCGGACGTGTTGCGGCCGCCCTTCCGCACGCTCGCGAGCTTGCGGATGTCGAAGCCCGTCGCGTTGAACCCTTCCATCGTCCCCGCCACCGGCGAGTGACACATCCCGCAGGGTGTCGGACCGGGCACCTTGCCGGCCATGATGGGGCGGATCTGATCCTTGAAGCTGACCTTCACCGCAGGGTTCGAGTCCGCGTCGACGCACGCCGAGAGCCGCTCACCGACCTCGGGCTCGATGGTGCCACAGGCGGGAGCCAGCGCGAGTGCGACCAGCGCGAGCGCCGTCGCTGCATACGTGAAACACGGCCTGACCCGGTTGCCCCTCGCCCTCACGCGGCCGATGCTACACCGCACCACGAAGCCCGTGGCGATCAGATTGCTCAGTCGCAGGTGACGGTGATGGGCACGTCGAACGCGGGATCCCCGGTGACGTCGCCGCTCTTGTTCTTGTAGACCGCCGTGCGACCGGTGCTCGCCGCGATGCACCGGGCAAGCGGCGCAGGGCATCCGGCGCAGCTCGCGCCGCGAAAGCCGCCGCTGTCGGTGAACGCGAGATGCACGCTGCTGCTGATGGGCGCGCTCGGCTTCTCGTGAAGCGATTGCTGAGCACAAGCCGTCCACGCGGCGGCCGCGCCGTTCAGCGTGAGGTCCTTCGCGTTCGTTCCGCCCACGGAGCGGATCTGCCCGGCAGTCGCGCGGCAGGTCATCGGGTTGAACGCAGGAGCGGCGGGAGCCACCGGAGCGACGGGCGTAGGCGGCGCGGGCGCGACCGTCGGAGTTGGCGGCGGCTCGGGCGTGGGCGGAGCCGCTACGGGCGCTACCGCAACGGCAGCGACCGGCTCGGATGCCGCCTTCGCCGTTCCTCGCCCCGTCGGCACGCCGGGCGGCTTCGGGAGCTTCGGATCCACGGGGCTTGGCGGAGCCGACAGCTCCGGTGGGAGGCTCGGCGGCGTGAGCGCGAGCGAGCTCGCGAGCCCGGTCGGCGCGACCGGCGTGTTTGGAGCGGTGACCACCGCGGTGATCGGCGGGCCGTCGGTCGACCCGTGCGGAGGCGACGTGAGCTTGCTGGCCGCGACGAGCCCGCCACCGCCGACGACGAGCGCTCCCAGAACGACACCGACGAGGAGGCCCGCGCGCGACTTCTTCTCCGGTTCGGGCGGCGCCGCCGCCGTTCCGAGCGGCGTGAGGCGGCTCGCCGAGATCCCGCCCGCGACCGTGGGCGCAGACTCGATCGCCGGACCTGGCGCCGTGATTCCACGCGCCGCGACCGGGGCCAATCCCTCCGCGACCACCATCGGCATGGTGCCAGCGGGCACGTTCGTCGACGCGGCCTCGAGCGTTACCGCGGCGATGTCGACGGGAGCGGGGCGCCCGTCGAGCGCCTCGCGGATCGCGCTGCGCATCGCGCGAGCGGACTGAAAGCGGTCGTCCGGGTGCTTGGCGATCGCCTTGAGGGTGATCGCCTCGAGCCCCTTGTGAACACCTGCATAATGCACGGAAGGCGCAGCTGGCACCTCGGTGATGTGCTTCAGCACGACGGCGAGCGCGGTGTCGCCGGTGAACGGCGTGCGGCCCGTGAGCAGCTGATAGAGGATGATCCCCATCGAGTAGATGTCGGACCGCGGGTCGAGCTTCTCGCCTCGCGCCTGCTCCGGAGACATGTAATCCGGAGTGCCGACGACGAGGCCCTGGGTCGTGAGCTTCTGTCCGGCGGGCTTGGGGTCGTCGTCGTTCTCGGTGATCTTCGCGATGCCGAAGTCGCACACCTTGACGACGTAGGCCTCCTTCTCGTCGTCGTTCTTCTGGCGGAGCATCATCAGGTTCTCGGGCTTGAGATCCCGATGGATGACGCCCATCTCGTGCGCGACGGCGACGGCCGCGAGCGCCTGCATGACGATCTCGCCGACGTCGGCGTTGGAGATCGGCCAGTCGTCGTGGATGACGCGATAGAGGTCGCGCCCCTCCACGTACTCCATGGCGATGTAGAGCAGGCCGTCCGGCTCCGCTCCGAAGTCGATGACGCGCATCGAGTTCGGGTGATCGAGGCGGCTCGCGGCCTTGGCCTCACGATGGAAGCGTCCGACGAAGTTGGGATCGACGGCGACCGTGCGGTGCATCACCTTCACGGCGACGTACTTCTCGAGAGCTGCGAAGCGGGCCTTGTAGACCGCGCCCATCGCGCCGCCGCCGAGGAACTTCTCGATCTTGTATTTTCCCGAGATCGTGCGGCCGATCATCTCCGGGTCGCCGCGATCGGTCGCCGGCTCGGAGCTCATGGGCTCGCTCATCGGCTCGCTCGACGGCCCATAGCCGCCCGACACGGCTCGGTTCTGACGCGGCCCCTCGGTCATCGCCTACGAGTCTAACCACCCACGGGGGGTGACCGCCACCGCTGCGGACACAGCCTCCGCTATGGGTTGCCATACACCCGCGTGTTAGAGACGCGGCATGCCCCTCGCGCGTGCCCGACGGTCGATCGAGCGATTGAGGAGCGTGGCCACGGGTGCCCTTCGCCTCGACGCGCCGCGGCTGGAGATCGATCCCGCGCTGGGGCGCGCGCTGTTCGCGTCGCAGCTTTACTGTCGCATCACCGACGTCGAGGCCCACGAGCTGCGCGCACGGAGCGAGGGGTACTACACGATCTGCAGCGCCGGCCACGAGGGCAACGTCGCGCTCGGCCACCTCACGCGCGCGACCGACCCCGCGCTCCTCCACTACCGCAGCGGCGCGTTCTTCCTCGCGCGGGCGAGACGCGCGAGCGCGCACGACGTCATCGGTCCCCCGCCCGGCGTCCTCGAGCTGTTGCTCTCGCTCGCCGCGTCCGCGGACGATCCGATCTCGGGCGGTCGTCACAAGGTCTTCGGGAGCGTTCGCTGGGGGATCCCTCCGCAGACGAGCACGATCGCGTCCCACCTGCCGAAGGCCGTGGGAATGGCGGTCGCCATCGATCGCGCCGCGCGGCTGCGCGCACGGGCCCGCAGCGGCCACGTCGCCGCGCCCGAAGGCATCGTCGCCACCGATCCCGACTCGATCGTCGTCTGTTCGTTCGGCGACGCGTCGCTCAATCACTCGACGGCGCAGGGAGCGCTCAACGCTGCGGCCTGGGCCTCGTACCAGAACGTGCCCGTGCCGCTGATCTTCGTCTGCGAGGACAACGGCATTGGCGTGTCCGTGCGAACGCCCGAAGGGTGGGTCGAGGCACGGATGCGCGCGATGCCGGGCATCACGTACGTCGGGGCGGACGGGCGCGATCTGAGCGCCGTGTACGCCGCCAGCCGCCGCGCGGTGGAGACGTGTCGCTCCGCGCGCACGCCAGTGTTCCTCCACGTCCGCTGCGAGCGCGTGTGGGGACACGCGGGGAGCGACGCCGACGGGGAGTACCGCTCGCAGGACGAGATCGCGAACGCGGAGGCGCGCGACCCCGTGCTGCTCACCGCGCAGTCGCTGCTCGACGCCGGGGCGGTGGATGGCGCGCTCCTCCTCGACGAGATCGAGCGGGCGCTCGACGCCGTTCGCTCGCTCTCGCGCGAGGCCACGACGAGACCGAAGCTCACGTCCCGTGAAGCCGTGATGGCGCCCATCGCGCCGGAGCGTCCCGATCGCGTGATGGCGGAAGCGAAGCGGAGCGGCTACGCCCCTCTACCCGAGGATGCGGAGAAGCCGAGGCCGCTCGCGCATGGGATCCGCGCGGCGCTCGCCGATCTGATGCGCAAGTACTCCGAGATGATCGTCTTCGGCGAGGACGTCGCCGAGAAGGGTGGCGTCTACGGCGTGACGGTCGGCTTGTGGAAGGCGTTCGGCGCCGGACGCGTGTTCAACACGCTGCTCGACGAGCAGACGATCCTCGGCATGGCGATCGGCGCCGGGCAGGTAGGCCTGCTCCCCGTCCCCGAGATCCAGTTCCTCGCGTACGTGCACAATGCGGAGGACCAGCTCCGCGGCGAGGCCGCGACGCTCTCGTTCTTCTCGCGCGCGCAGCTCACGAATCCGATGGTGGTGCGCATCGCGGGCCTCGGTTACCAGAAGGGCTTCGGCGGACACTTCCACAACGACGACAGCCTCGCGGTGCTGCGCGATCTTCCCGGTGTGATCGTCGCGGTCCCCTCGCGCGCCGACGACGCGGCGAAGATTCTGCGAACGCTGGTGGCCGCCGCGCGCGTCGACGGGCGCGTGGGCGTGTTCGTCGAGCCGATCGCGCTCTATCACACGCGCGATCTCTTCCCGGGCGACGGCGCATGGGCGTTCCCGCTTCCACCGCAGGGCGAGGCGATCGCGCTCGGCGAGGTCGGAGTGTACGAGGGCGGCGTGCTCGTGGAGGCGCCCTCGGGCGCGCCCGACCTCGTCGTGCTCACCTACGGCAACGGCGTTCCGATGGCGCTCCGCACGGCGAAGAAGCTCCTGGCCGAGCGCGGGCTGCGCGTGCGTGTCGTCGACCTCCGCTGGATCGCGCCGCTCCCGGAGGGCGCGATAAGGGCGCACGCCCAGGAGGCGCGCGCGGTCCTCGTCGTCGACGAGTGCCGGCGATCGGGGAACGTGTCGGAGGCGATCGGCGCGATCGTCGCCGAGACCCCGGCCTTACGCGACAAACCGTTCGCGCGCGCGACGTCGGCCGACTCCTTCATCCCGCTCGCGGAGGCCGCGAACCTGGTGCTGCTCCAGGAAGCGGAGATCTACACTTCCGCCGTGCAGCTCACGAGCTGAACGCGAGGCCATGCCGGAGGCAGACCTCGCGAGCGCCCGCGTCCGGAAGAACCGCTACGCGGCTCGCATCCAGAGAGCCGGCATCGTGCTTCAGGTCGGCCGTGGCCGACCGCGTCGTGAAGACGAGACCGGGCCCACGGTCACGAAGTCAGTCCGACTCCCGCCAACCGTGTGGGCGAAGCTCGAAAAGCGCGCGCGTGCCGAGGGGATCGCGGTCCATGCGCTGCTCCGACGGGCGCTCCTCGAGCTCACCGAGCGCGTCGCCTAGGCGAGCGAAGCGCGGGCCTCGGCCACTACGGCGCGTTCTTCCTCACCGACCTCGGAGACGGCGTCGGCGATCGCGCGCGGGTCATCGCCGGCGAGGATGCGCTCGCGCGTCTCCGCCGAGCCGACGAGGAGATCGAACGCGGGAATCGTGTCGACGAACTCGTACTTCTCCGTGCGGAAGCGAAACTCGCTCGGGGCGGCATGATGCGCGAGGGCGATGAGCGCCACGTACGTCGCGACGGGACGGAACGTGCGCGTGTCCGTGACGTGGATCTGCACGCCGCCGCAGCTCTTCTTCGCGTGCTTGTGGAACGTCGGCTCGAAGCCGAGCGCGCGCG
>JANXVA010000550.1 GCA_025351875.1 Myxococcales bacterium
CGAGCTGCGTCACCGCGAGCGTGATCGGGAAGCGACGAGGCATGTTGTCCGCGTTCTTCACGATGGAGATCGTGGCGCCGCGCGTGACGAACTGAACGTTCGTGAGCGCTCCCGGATTGCCGGGCGCTGACGTCGTCACCATCGCCGTCTTCGAATCGAGCATCGCCACCGGCCCCACGCTCGGCGTGCCGAGCGGCAACCCACCGTAGACCTCGAGGTCGATGCCGCCCGCCGGGTCGAAGTTCGCCGCGCCGTCGGCGACGAGGAAGTAGCCCTTCGCCGCACGGATGGCCGGCGGCGGCGGCGGTCCGCCCGGCGCCACCGTCATGCTCACGTACGACCAGAAGACTGCGCCGTCCGCGCTCTGCGAGAAATACTGAGGCCCCGTCGCCGGAGCCGCGGTCGGAACCGGGACGTCCGGCACGGTCATGGGGGTGCCACTGCCGGCAGCGTTCACGAAGCCGAACGACACCGCACCGGCACCGCTGATCTGCCCCATGATGAGCCGCGAGCCGCTCATCGCCACGGGCGTCGCGCCCGCCGTGAAGGCGCTCCCCGTCGAGCCGAAGCTCACCGGCTCGGTGAGCGGCGGCTCCACCGGCGCCGACGCGTAGGCCGTCGCCATGTTCGAGTCGACGAGCAGCGCAGTGTCATTTCCGCGCGCCAGGAGAGAGAGCGGATCGAACGGCGCTCGGTTGAAACCGGCAAGCACCGTGGTCACGACGATCTTCGCGGCGAACGGATCCGGCGGCACGTCGACATAGGCGACCGGGACGCGCGACGTCGCGCCCGCACCGGCCGGAGTACCCAGGAAGTAGACGCGGCTGCCGCTCGCGACGATCTGCGTCGGCACGAAGCCGAGGCCGGTGATCGGTACGGATGCGGGCGCGGCGTTCTGCGGATCGTTCGCGGCGAACGCGACGACGCCGTTCGCGGTGCCCACGAACACGAACGGATAGACGGCCGCGAAGCAGCGCGTGAGCGACCCGACGCACCCGATCTGTGCGCCGACGGGAAACTGCGTCGCCCGGTACTTGTAGGGCTTCGCCGTGCCGCACTTCTGCGCGGACATGTCGCAAGCGGCCGAGTTGCACACCGGTTGGCGGCAGACCTCGAGGACGCAGGCCTTCCGAGAAACGTCGCACCTGGCGGTGAGACATCCGGCGGTGCCCTTGCAGTCCTCGTCCTTCGTGCAGATGCCGGCCTCGGGCTTGATCGGGGGAAGCGCGCCGTCGCCGCCCTCCGGCGCGAGCGCGTCGGGCTGTTGAACGTCGACGGTGCTCGCCTCGACGCGGCGCTCGAGCAACGACTCATCAAGAGCGAGCGAGCAGCTGGCGAGGCCGATGCACGCGGCTCCAACGACGAACGCTGCACCGATGACCGCCGCGCGCCTGAAGGTCTTGTCGCGCTTTCGGCTCATCAGAACTTCCCTGCCATCACGACACCACCGGGCGCGGCTCCGACGTGAACGCGACCTTCGCCGTCAGGGTCGGGCCACAAGACGAGAGCGACGCCACCCGCGACGAGCACGACGCTCGATACGAGCGCGACGTTCGTCCAGGTCTGCAACGACGAGGCATGATCCAGCGACTCGCGCGTCGGCCCGGCGACGTAGGCCGTCTGCGCGCTGTTCGCTTCGAGCCCGAGCACGATCGTCGCACCGAGCGCGGCGATTCCGACGCCGGCAACACCGACGCCGGCGACGCGACGGGTCGTCCAGAAGTGCATTCGCGGGGGAGGAGGCGGCGGAGCAGCCACGACGGGCGGAGGCTTCACCGGCTCGACCTCGACCTTCGGCTGCGCCTTCGGCTCTTCCTTCAGCTCGATCGGAACGACCTTGCCTGCCTGGAGTGTCACGTCGCGACGTTCGATCGGCTTGCCCGGCGCGCGCACGCTCAGTCCGTGCACGCCCGCGCCCGCATGAAGGCGAGCGGGCGTCGGAACCTCGGTGAACGTGTCGAGTTGCACGCGCCAGCCGTCGGGTGCCGTGATGGCGACCGTACCGAGCGTCGTCTCGAGCTGCGCGACCCGGTCCTTGGCGAGACCCGTCTGCTTGGGGTCGAGACCACCCACCTCGAGCGCCCGACCATAGGCGTCAGCGGCGCGCTCGGGCTTCGACGCGAGGTCCCACGCGAGACCGGCCGTATAGAGGGCGACCGAGCTCGTTCGAAACGACGCTGCGGCCTCGAAGTGGAGCGCCGCCTCCTGGTAACGCTTCTGCTGGAAGGCCGTCGTCCCTTGCTGGTACTGCTGACGCGCTTCGGCGGCGTTCTCGGTCGGCGTCGCCGCCGCGGCTTCCTGCGCATGCGCGACCCCGGGGGCGAGCCACGCCGTCCCCGTCACCAGGACGAGGGCGAGCGGGACGGCCAGGCCGAGGGTCCGCGCTTGTCGCTTCATGGATGCAGGATAGAGCCAAAGGCCTCGCGCTGACCAACGCGAGCCGTCACTTCGAATCAGAAGGGGTTCGGCGGCAGCGCCGGATCGCGGGCCGGCTGGCGCGTCCTCGGTTCCTTCTTCGGGGGTTCCTTGGGCCCGTCCTTCGGCTCTTCCGCGGTCGGAGGCGCCGGGTCGCCGACGGCCGGGGGACCGCCCGAAGCCGGCTTGAGCGTGAGCTCCATCGGCGACGTCGTGTAGAAGTCGACGAGGACGGTCACATCCTCGAAGCCCTTGGCGCGTACGATGACGGTGACCGTCTTGCCTATCGCGGGCCGCGCCACCGTACGCAGATCACCGGTGACCGCCTGCCCGTCGACCGAGAGCGTCGCCTCAGAGGGGACGATCTTGAAGGCGATCTCGGCGCTTACCGTGCTCGCTGGCGCGTGGTCCCCCACCGGCACGGGAACCGGCACCGGCACCGGGGTCACCGCGGGCGTCGATGTCGTCGGGACGTTGTCAGCGACACGCAGGTGCCGCTTGTGCCACGCGTAGTAACCGCCGAAGCCGATCAGAACGGCGAGGAGGACGCCGACACCGATCGCGGCGACAAACTGACCCGCGGCCGCAGGCGGCGCCGAGGTTCGCGTGGGCGGCGGCGGCCACTCGTTGGGCAACCCCGGCGCGTGAGCGAACGCACCCGACCCAGGCGGGAACGTCCCCGGCGGGAAGGTCGCCTGGCCGGGGTGCTGCGGCTGCCCGGCAAAGGGCGGCATCTGCAGAGGCGCCGAAGGAGCAGGAGCTCGGTGAGGCGGCGATGCGAGGAGCGCCGTCCGTGCAAGCGGATTGCCGAACCCGGTGGGCGGAGGATCCGGCGACGCCTGCGGCGCGTGCGAGTAGCCGGCGCCCGGATGTGACGACGGCGTATGTGCCTGCTGGACCTGCCCCGCGAACGGATGATGCGCCTGCGCCTGAGGGATGGTCGCGGAGCTCAGCGCGCCGGTGACCGCCGGAACTCCGGACATCGGCGGCGTCGCCGAAGGAAGGTTCGGCGGCCGGTCCATTTGAAGCGTCGCGTAGAGCGGCCGGCTCGCTCCCGACGGCTTCACGCCCGAGCGGTGTCCGCCTTGGGCCTGGTTCGACGGCGTCATGTTCCCCGGCGGCTCGCTCCAGCCACCCTCGCGCTCGCCTCGATCGCTGAGGGACGACGCCTGCCGGATGCGCTCCTTGCGACGGTCGATCGACTCGCCGATGCGCGCGCGAACCACCTGCGCAACGTTCGACTGCGTCACGAGCTGCCCACGCGCGAGGAACTCCTCGAGCGCGAAGCGCATGCGCTCCGCCGTCGGATAGCGGAGGATCGGCTGCGGCGAGAGCGCGCGCATGACGATGCGCTCGAGCTCCTGGGGATACCCGCGGAGGAGCGACGTCGGCGGTTGCACCTCTCCCTTGAGCACCGCGTGCATGACCTGATGATCTCCGTCGCCGCGGAACGGGCGCTGCCCCGTGGTCGCCTCGTAGAGCACGCAGCCGAGAGAGAACACGTCGCTCCGGCGGTCGATCCCTGCGCCCGTCACCTGCTCGGGCGCCATGTAGGCGATCTTCCCCTTGAGCTGCCCGGCGCTGGTGGCCTCGTGGAGCTGCCCGAGCGCCTTGGCGACGCCGAAGTCGGCAACCTTCGCAGTGCCGTCGGCCGTGAGCAGGATGTTGTGCGGAGAGAGGTCGCGATGGACGACGCCGAGCGCACGCCCGTCCTCGTCGGTGAGCTCGTGCGCCGCGTGCAGACCGGCGCACGCGTCCGCGATCACTCGCCCGACGACGCGCGGGTCGATCGCCTCGACCTTGCCCGACGCGCGGAGCACGCGCGCGAACGAGTCGCCGCTCACCCACTCCATCGCGAGGTAGAGGTTCCGCTGCTCCTCGCCGAGCTCGTAGATCTCGCAGACGTTCGGGTGGTGCACGCCCGAGGCGATGCGAGCCTCGTCGAGGAACATCCGCTCGAACTCGGGCTCCTCGGCGAGGTGCGGGAGGATCGTCTTCAACGCGACGAGCTTCTGGAACCCACGCTGACCGTTCATGCGCGCCGCCCAGACGCGCGCCATGCCGCCGCGCGCCACCGGCACGAGCAACTCGTACCGACCGAGCCGCGTACCCGGCTGCATCGAGCCGTAGTCCGACGGCTCGTCGACCAGCTCGTCGGACGGCAGGACCTCGGCCATCGGGTGGGAAGATTACACCAATGCCGCCCACGAGGCCCGTGATCTGCGGGTCTTTACGCACTGCGGCGTATCCCGGCACCCCGGGGAAAATGCGAGGATGCAGGCGGTGAAGACCGGATCCGATGCCCAGGCGGGTGCCTCGTCCGCGCCGCATGCACGCTCGGGCGGCTGGCTCGTCGCCGTGGCGGCGACGCTCGGAATGAGTGTAAGTTACATCGATCGCCAGACGCTCGCGGCGATTGCGCCTACCGTGCGCGCCGCTCTCACCATCGACCATACGCAGTTCGGCTGGCTCCTCAGCGCGTTCTCGATGGCGTACCTCGTCGGCGCGCCCGCGGCCGGCGTGGTGGTCGACCGGCTCGGGGCGCGCCGCGGGTTCGCCGTCGCGGTCGTCGTCTGGTCGGTCGTCGCCGGCGCGCACGCGCTCGTGACATCGTTCGCCACGCTCTTCGCGCTCCGCGTCCTGCTCGGCGCCGCCGAGGCTCCGTCCTTCCCCGCCGCCGCGCAGGCGATCCGGAGGGCCCTCCCGCCACACCGGCGCTCGGCCGCGTACGGGCTGCTCTTCACCGGCAGCTCGGTGGGCGCGATGATCGCCGCCCCCCTCGCGCTCAGCATCGAAGCCAGTCACGGCTTCCGCGCCGCGTTCCTCGGGACGGCGGTCGTCGGGCTCGTGTGGATCCCCGCCTGGCTGTGGATCTCGCGCGGGGATCGCATTCCGAACGAGCCGGTGGAGAGCGCCGCTCGCGTCGCGACCCACGAACCGCGGTGGATCGACGTCATGCGGAGCGCGCCGGTGCTGCGTGCGGTGGTGGCGGTGGTCGGGTCGGCGCCTCTCCTGATGTTCGTGCTGAACTTCACGCCGCAGTACCTCGTCGAGCACTGGCACCTGCCGCGGCTCGGGACGCGGTGGTTGCTGGTCGTCGCGCCCCTGATGTTCGATCTCGGGGCGGTAGGGTTCGGGTGGGTCGCGAGCAGGAGAGAGAGAGCGGGCACGGGCACGAGGGAGACGCACGTCGACCTGTTCCTGGTGGCGGCGGTCATGGCGGCATCGTTGGTGCTTGCTCCGCTGGCGACGTCGCCGAGGATCGCGATGATGATTTTTGGGGTGGCGGCGTGTGGCGGCGGCGGGATTTACGTCATCGCGACGGCGGACATGCTCGCGCGCGTGCCGCTACGGAGCACGTCGAGCGCGGGAGGCATGACCGCCGCAGCCCAGTCGCTCGCGCACATCGTGGCGAGCCCGCTCGTGGGGATGGCGATCGACCGCACCCACGGCTACGGCAGCGCGCTCGTCGGGCTCGGCCTCGTCGTCATCCCGACCTCGCTTGCGTTCGCGCTTTGGCCTGGGATGCGCGCGCGGTAGCGTGTTTGGCATGCGGCTCCTCCACACGATGATCCGGGTCGGTGACCTCGAGGCCTCGAAGCGCTTCTACTGCGAGGGCCTGGGAATGAAGGTCCTCCGCGAGAAGGACTACCCCGACGGCAAGTTCACGCTCTGTTTCGTCGGCTACGGCGACGAGGCGAGCGAAGCGGTCATCGAGCTCACCTACAACCACGGTCGCACCGAGTACACGATCGGCGACGCGTTCGGGCACCTCGCCGTCGGCACGACGGACATCAAGGGAGCATGCGAACGCGTGCGCGCCCTCGGCTACGAGGTCACGCGCGAGCCCGGGCCGATGAAGCACGGAACGACGGTCATCGCCTTCGTCGAAGATCCCACCGGATACAAGGTCGAGCTCATCGAGCGCGCCGGCTGACGACCTGCGCCCGTTGACGCGTTGCTCGCGGGGAAGGATGCTTCCCGCATGGGCGCCCTTCCGCACGTCGACACGAGCTCCTCTGCCACCAACGGCGCGAACGGGGGCTCTCGCACGATCAAGAGCTGGGCCCCGGCCACCGGCGACCTCCTCGGCGAGGTGCGCGTCTCGACGAAGGAAGAAGTCTTCGCCGCCGTCGCACGCGCGCGGAAGGCGCAGGCCGCCTGGGGAGTCCTTCCTGTCGAGGAGCGTTGCGAGCGCCTGCTCCGTCTCCGTGACGCGCTCGTCGAGCGCGCGGACGAGATCGTCGACGTGGTCAGCCGCGAGTGCGGCAAGCCCCGCCACGACTGCCTCTCTCACGAGGTCATGATCACCGTCGACCTTCTCACCTACTACTGCAAGAACGCCCCGCGCATCCTCGCCGGGCACGATATCGGTCTCCACCTCCTCAAGCACAAGAAGAGCTCGCTCCATTACGCGCCGCGCGGCGTGATCGGCGTCATTTCGCCCTGGAATTTCCCTTTCGTCATCCCGATGGGCGACGTCGTTGCGGCGCTGGTCGCCGGCAACGCGGTGGTGCTGAAGCCGAGCGAGGTCACGCCGCTCTCGATCCAGAAGGCCAAGGAGATCTTCGACGGCACCGGCCTTCCCGAGGATCTCTTCACAGTCGTCTACGGATACGGCGAAGCCGGTCAAGCGCTCATCGAGAGCGGGATCCAGAAGCTCGTCTTCACGGGCGGGGTCGAGACCGGCAAGCGCGTCGCGGCCGCGTGCGGCGCCAACCTCGTGCCGTGCGTCATGGAGCTCGGCGGCAAGGCTCCGCTCATCGCGTGCGCGGACTGCGACGTCGATCGCACCGCCCGTGCGATCGTCTTCGGCGGCTTCGTCAACGCCGGTCAGGTCTGCATCTCCGTCGAGCGCGTGTACGCGCACGAGTCCATCCACGACGATCTCGTGGCGCGCGTGAAGGAGCTCACGGGCGCGCTGCGCCAGGGCGACCCGCAGGGTGATGCCACCGTAGATGTCGGCGCCATCATCTTCCCGAAGCAGATCGAGATCGCGGAGAGGCACATCGAGGACGCCGTCGCGAAGGGCGCCACGGTCTTGATCGGAGGAAAGCGTCGCGCAGGGCCAGGGCAATTCTTCGAGCCGACGGTGCTCACGGGCTGCGACCACACGATGACCGTGATGAAGCAGGAGATCTTCGGCCCGATCGTCCCGATCCAGAAGGTCGGCTCGGAGGACGAGGCCATTCGCCTCGCGAACGACTCGCACCTCGGTCTCAACGCCTACGTGTTCACGAAGAATCGCGAGAAGGGAAAGCGCATCGCGCAGCGGGTCGAGGCCGGCAGTGTGTGCGTCAACGACGTCCTCTTGAACTACGCGGCCGCCGAGGCGCCGTTCGGAGGGATCAAGCAGAGCGGCTTCGGTCGCGTCCACGGCGAGGAGGCGCTCCGCGACATGTGTGACGCGCGCCACGTCTTCAGCGGCCGCGTGCCAGAGCCCGCGGCCGATCCGCTCTGGTTCCCCTATTCGAACAAGGCTTACCGCTGGCAGATGCGCATGCTCCGCGCGGTCTTCTCGCGCGGCAGCATCGTCAAACGCATCGGCAAGCTCTTCTGACGACGAATCACCGGAGCGCCTCCGCCGTCTAGCGGCGGAGCAGCTCCCGCGCGCGACGTGCTTCGAGCGCGAAGGCAAAGCCGTCGAAGGCATCCTTCATCGTGACGGGTTCGCGGTGGCGAGCGGCACGAACCGAAGTCCGAAAATGCAGGTAGCGCGCGCCGTCGAGCCCGAGAAGCAGCGCGACGACCGCCGGATCGCGAGGCGCGTCGAGGGTCCCGACCAGCCCGGCCGCCGACGCGAGCACCCGCGTGACGAGCACGTCGCACGCGAGGATCGCGTTGACCGCGTCCTTCGCCGTCATCATCCCCTCGGCCTGTCGCACGCTCTCGCGTTCGCTCTCGGGCCACATATCGGCCATGGAAAACCCCTGCGCGCCCGTACGCGAGCTGCTGTCCGTTCGTTTGTCTTGATCGCTCTTCGGAGGAGCGCTCGTACGCGTTGCGGCAGCTCCGGCTCGTCCCGAGGACGGTGCTGCGGGCGAGATCGACGGGTCCGGAAACGTGAACTTGCCCCACGCCCCCGAGCCGCCGGCGCCCTTCGCCTCCGCCGCGGGCGGACGCGGTGACTCGACCGACCTCGCGCCGCGCGACGCGCCGCTCGAGACCGCGCCCTCGAACGAGGAGCCGGACTCGGGCACACCGCCGAGATCTTCGTCGGCGGCTCGCCCCCTCCGCTGACCTGCGTCACGCGCACGCCCGCGGTGCGGCCTTCCTCCATCTCGCGAAGGGCGTGAGCGATGCCCTCCTCGGGGAGTGCGCGCACGCCCGTTCCGCTGTCGCTCATGGGGTCGGCCGACGCGCTGATGCTGACCTGCGGATCGTTCTCGTAGCTCTTGAGCACGAGCCGGGTGATGCGCTCGAGGCCCTCGAACACGCCTTCGCCCTTGGTCGCGACGGTCCCGAGGGAAGGCGCGCCAAGCTTGTTGTAGCGGCGCTCGAGCTCCTCGATCGGGACGGGTGCGGCGAGATCGCGCTTGTTCCAGTGGAACGTGTGGGGCACCTCGGCGAGCGTTCGATTGTGCTCGGCAAGGTTCGCGTACAGGTCGTCGAGCGCCTCCTGGTTCGTCTCCGTGCGACCGTGCTGCGAGTCCGCGACGAAGACGACGCCGTCCGCCCCCGAGAGAACGAGCTTGCGCGTCGCGGCGTAGTAGACCTGACCAGGCACGGTGAAGAGCTGGAGGCGGACGGCCATGCCGCGCACGCGCGGGACGCGGATGGGCAGGAAGTCGAAGTAGAGGGTGCGGTCAGTCGGCGTCGCCAGCGACACCATCTTCCCGCGGTGCTCCGCTTTCGTGGCCGCGTGGATGTACTGGAGCGTGGTGGTTTTACCCCCGAGCCCCGGCCCGTAGAACACGAGCTTGAAGACGAGCTCCCGCGTGTGCGGGTTCACCGACGCCATCTTGGGGCGAGCATACCAGCCTTTGCGGGGCGCGCGCGGTAGGTGTATCGACCGTCGTCGTGCGGGGCTTCGTCGACCTTCATTGCCACTGGATCGCGGGGATCGACGACGGCGCGAAGACGCCCGAGGCGAGCCTGGCCATGCTCCGCGGGCTGAAGCGTGCGGGTTTCGACACCGTCATGGCCACCCCGCACATGCGCCCAGGCATGTTCGACAACGATCGCGCGGCCCTGCAGCGGGCCTTCGACGCCATGCAGCCTCACCTGGAGGGCCATCCCGACCTGCCGCAGGTGCTCCTCTCGAGCGAGCACTGGTTCGACGAGGTCGTCTTTTCGCGCCTGATCGCGGGCGAAGGGCTTCCCTACCCCGACGCCCCGACGGCCTCGCCACCGCTGAAGCGAGGCGTCCTCGTCGAGCTCCCGCCGCAGTCGTTTCCGACCCGCCTCGAGCACCGCTTCTTCGACCTCTCCCGCGCCGGCCTCCGACCCGTCCTCGCGCACCCGGAACGGTACCAGCCTGTGTGGAGGGACGATCGGTGCCTCGATCCCCTCCTGGACGCCGGCGCATGTCTCCTCCTCGACGTCTGCGCGCTCGTAGGAAAGTACGGACGCGCGTCCCAGAAGGCCGCGGAGAAGCTGCTTGACGACGAGGCCTACGAGGCGGCCTGCTCGGACGCTCATCGCCCGGAGGACACCGACGTCGTCGAGGACGCCATCGTGGTCCTCACCAAGCACGTCGGCGCGGCAGAGGCTGAGCGTCTCCTCGGCGCAGGCCCGCGCGGGATTCTCGGGCTTCGCTGAACGAAAGACGGCGGCCTGGGTCGTGCTATAGAGCGATGCTTTCTTCGGCCACCCATGTCCGCGGGGCGCCGCCGCCCTCCACCTCCATGTCAGACAACGCCGACAAGTCCACGCAATCAAAGGGATTTGTAAGACGCCACGGCGCCAAGCTCGTCGCGTCTGCCGTGATCACCGCGGGCATCGTGTTCACCTTGCAGAAGGGTGGCCTGACACTGGTGCCAGAGGGGGGTGACTTCCAGCACGTGCGCTGGTGGACCCTCCCCGTCTACGTGTTGATGATCGGAGTCATGAGCTACTACCGCGCCGTCCGGTGGCGGTATCTGCTCCGCTCGTTTGCAGACGTCCCGAAGCGTCGCATCCTCGCGGTCTCGTGGATCGGGTTCGCCGCCATCCTGCTGATGCCCTTCCGCATCGGCGAGATCATCCGGCCGTACATGATCCGCGAGAAGGGCAAGGTGTCGATGTCCTCCGCCACCGGCACCGTCATGGCCGAGCGCGTCGTCGACGGCCTCTTCCTGAGCATCCTGCTCGCGCTCGCGCTCGTCTTCGTGCCGACGATCTCGCCGCTCCCCGAGAAGGTGGTGGGGCTCCCGATCAGCGTCACGCAGGTCCGCGCCAGCGGCTTCGTGATGCTCGGTGTCTTCACGACCGCCTTCGTCACGATTGCTGTCTTCTATTTCGCACGCGCGTGGGCGCACAAGGCGACGCTCGCCGTCTTCGGCATCGTCTCGAAGCGCCTCGCCGAGAAGCTCGCGGGCACGGCCGAGAAGCTCGCCGCGGGCCTGCACTTCCTCGGTCGCGGTCGCGACGCGGGCGGCTTTCTCTGGGAGACGACGCTCTACTGGGGACTCAATGCTGCGAGCATGTGGCTCCTCGCGTGGGGCTGCGGCGTCATGCACGCGGACGGGTCCGCGATCACGTTCGGCGAGGCATGCGCCATCATGGGGATGCTCGGCTGCACGATCCTCATCCCGGGCCCTCCCGGTCTGCTCGGTGTCTTCCAGGCCGGTATCTATGCCGGCATGACGATGTACTTCCCGCTGAGCGTGGTGACCGGCGCGGGCTCGGCGTACGTGTTCATCATGTACGTCATCCAGCTCGTCTGGACGATCGCTGCGGCGGCGTTCTTCCTCGTCGGAAACCGCAAGGCGTTGTCGGATCTCTCGCACACGCCGGGCTTGGGGAACGACGGGGGTGGCGATGGGGGACCGGACGCCAACCGCGAGATGCTGGGCGGCAGCGAGCCGCCGCCGCCTTCGATCGACCAGCGCTCCGCCGCGAACAGCTGACGAAAACTTGGCCCGCTCCCTCCCCCTGGCGTAGCCACGAGGGGATGCGGAGAAGGATTGTGACCGTCTCTCTGCTCGCCGCGCTCGTCGGCGCGCTTCTCGTCCTTGCGCCGGAATCGCCCGCCAGCGCAAAGAGCGCGTACGACTCCGCCTACGGCTTCGATCGGACCTGGAACGCGGGTCTGCGCCTCGTTCGCGTCGATCTCGGCCTCAAGGTGACCGAGAAGGACGACGCGAACGGCTACCTGCTCTTCGACTACAAGTCCCCCGAGAGCGGCCAGAAGCCCGTCGCGGGCTCGATGGAGTTCATCCGCGGCAAGGACGGGTCGGTCCGCGTCGTCGTGCAGATCGCGCAGATGCCCGGGTATCACGAGCAGGTGCTCGTCGATAACCTGCAGCGCAAGCTACGCACGGAGTACGGCGACCCGCCGAAGAAGGCGCCCCCGCCCTCGGCCCCCAAGGACGCGGGCCCCGACAGCGAAACGCCTCCCTAGTCTGGATCAGGAGCCGGTGAGGCCGGACGGGGCCGGGTTCGTGCTCGGCAGCTTGCCCGGCGCCGTCATGCCGGGCGTGCCCGCCTTGGGCGCGGCGCCCGCGGTGCCGGCCGTGTCGGCGCAGCAGCGGAAACCGATCTGGTAGAAGATGAAGTTCTCGTAGTGAGCGGTCGTCATCGGTCGGCAGCGATCGCGGACCGGACCCCAGTAGCCGCCCTTGAGGCCGCTCTTGTAGGGCATGCCGCTCTCGTTGACGACCCACTCGTCGACGTTGCCGGTCATGTCCATCGCGCCGTAGGGGCTGACGCACGACTCGCGCGAGCCGCTGTTCTCGCCCTGCCAGAGACGCGCGACCTCCGCGTCGCGAGTGAGCGGGTTCGCCATCGCGATCTCGTTGACGTCCGGATGCGGCTTGTCGATGTTGCACGCCTGCGAGTTGCGCTCGTAACCGTACGGGTACGGGAGTCGCTCCTGACCTTCGCAGGCGAGCGTCCACTCGCTGTCGCCGCAGAGGCGCTTGCCCTGCGTCTTGCACGCGTCGGCAGCCTCGTACCAGGTCTTCATGACGACCGGCTTCTCGCCGACCTTGTTCGGGTACTCGTACTTGTCGATGCAGAAGTGTTTCTTGATCGTCTTGCCCTGGCACTTGCCGGTGGGCGCGAACTCGGAGCAGCGACGCGGGATCGTCGTCTCGGGGTCCATCCAGCGGATGCACTTCTGCTCGAGCGCCGGGCAGTAGTCGCCGTCGACCTCGACCTGGTTCTCGCCGCAGCTGCCGTTCGTGCCGAGGTCCGGGGCGGACACGCCCTTCAGGCCGGCGTTCGTCGGGACGATGTT
>JANXVA010000560.1 GCA_025351875.1 Myxococcales bacterium
GGTCACCGGCCGCGTCGCGATGATGGCGAACGAGCGTGGCCACGGCCCCGGGCGCCGACTCGATCGTGACCGTCGTCGTGTATCGGAAGCGCGGAGAGACGGGACCGCTAGCCTCGACGAGCTCGATGCGCGACGTGCGGGCGTGGGTCCACGCGAACGCAGCGCAGCGCGAGGTCGAACCCTGGTCGCCGACGGGGGTGGCGTACTTGCGGAGGTCGACCGCATCCGCGGGCTCGCGGTTCCTCAGCGCGTCGGGCAGACCGCCCCGCACTGCAACGGCCTCGGCCACCTCGAGCGGGCGACGCGCCACGGTGACGTGAAGGAGATCGAGAACGAGGTCGGGGAATGACGATTCGAGCAGCGCCAGCGCCGCCGCCGTGAGAAAGCCGCGGGGCACGGCGCGGCCATCCTTCTCGAAGAAGCGAATCGCGGCGCCCTCGGGGACGCGTGAAAGGATCTCCGCGACCCACGGGACGTCCTCCGTGATCGGGGCGTAACCCTCATCGACGTAGCGGGCGTGCGCGGTGTCGCCGAAGAACTCGTGGGCACCGAAGAGCGTCGTCGCGACCTCCGCGTAGTCCTCGGAGGTCCAGTCACCGGCGTCGTCCTCGAAGTCCTCGTCGCCGGCGTCCCACGCGTCACGCGATGCGTAGACGTCGGCGTCGACGTTCGGGAGCGCCGCGGCGCCGTCCTCGGATTCGCCCTCCTCTTCCTCGGAGCTCTCCTCCTTGCTGGAGTCGCCGTCCTCCTCTGGCTCATCGTCCTCCGGCGGGTCGTCGTCCTCGGGATCGTTGGGCACCATTGCTCGCCATCCAATGTCGGCGCCGCCGTCCGAGAAAGGCGTGGCGTCTCGCGACAGCGCACGCGGGTGCAGCTAGCATCCTCTTCGCAATGGCCGCGCCGCTCGACACCGACGTCGCGATCGAGACGCCCGAGCACATCGTCTTCCACTATCGCCTCGCGGGTCCGGCGCGGAGGGCGGTCGCGTACCTCATCGACGTCGCGCTCTGTTACGGCATCGTCGCCGCTCTCGGCCTGGTCGTCGTCCTCGCGTTCTTCGGGAGCGCGACGAGCGGCGAGATCAGCTCGGGAGCAAAAGCCGGAGGCGGCCTGGTGCTCCTCGCGCTCTTCGCGGCGCAGTGGCTGTGGTTCGTCGTCTGGGAGGCCACTCGTGGTCAGTCGCCCGGCAAGCGCTGGACGGGCATCCGCGTCGTCGCCGACAATGGCAGGCCGATCGGCTGGCGGGCCGCCGCGATCCGCAACCTGCTGCGGGCCGCCGATGCGCTGCCGACCGGCTACCTCGTCGGCCTCGCCTCGATGTCGACGACCTCCCGGTTCCAACGTCTCGGCGATCTCGCAGCCGGAACCATCGTCGTCGTGCCCGAGCGCGTGAGCGCTGCCTCGCCGATCGAGCTGTCACCGCCCGCGCACCCCAAGGAGCTCGCGACCCTCCCCGACGACGTCACGCTCGACGCCGACGAGCGGGAGGCGATCGAGCTCTTCTTGCGACGCCGTTACACGCTCGGCCACGCTCGCGAGCGTGAGCTCGCCGCCATGATCGCCGGTCCGATCGCGGCTCGCTTCGAGTTCCGCCACGACGACCCGTCGCGTCTCCTCGCGATCCTGTACGACCGCGCAGTCAACGTGGGGCGCGCCGAAGCGCCGCCATCGTCCTGGCAGCCCCGCATGAAGCACGGAGCGGCGCGATGGCCGTAGCCTCTGCGCTCACCGAGAAGGCCTTCGCCGATCGACGGCAAAAGAGCTGGGACGAGCTCGACTCACTCTCGCGGACCACGTCGCGACGCGGGCTGCGCAAGCTGGCAGCGGCGGACGTCGCAAACCTCCCCTCTCTCTATCGTGACGCGTGCGCCGATCTGGCGGCGGCCGAGGCCGCGCGATACAGCGCGCCGCTCGTCGCCTACCTCCGCAGCCTCACCGCCTCCGCCCACACGATCCTCTACGGACCACACGCGCGGGCACGAGGCGAAGGCGGAGAGATCCGCCTCCAGCACGCCTGGCTCGTCGCGTTCCCGCGCGCGGTCCGCCAGCGGTGGAGGGCGATGTCGCTCGCCGCAGGACTGTTCTTCATCCCGCTCGCGATCGGTGTGCTCCTCACGCTCCGCGATCCGACGTTCGCCTTCCGCATCGCCCCCGAGTCGATGCTGAGGCCGCTCACCGAGGCCTACGCGAGCGGCTTCGACGCCGGTCGCGACGCCGGTGAGGGCACGATGATGGCCGGGTACTACGTCTACAACAACGTCGGCATCGCGCTTCGCTGCTTCGCGCTAGGCATCTTCGGTGGCCTCGGCTCCGCGTTCTATCTCGTGCAGAACGGGCTCTCCATCGGGGCGGTCCTCGGCTACGTCGCCTCCCAGGGGGCCGGCGCCAACATCGGCACGTTCATCGTCGGCCACGGCTCGCTCGAGCTCGGGGCGATCGTCCTCTCCGGCGGAGCGGGCCTGTCGCTCGGCTGGTCGGTCGTCGCTCCCGGCGAGAAGACGCGGCTCCTTGCCCTTCAGAGCACCGCGCGCGAGGTCCTCGTGATCGTCGCGGGCGCATCCGTGATGCTGCTCATGGCCGCGGGCATCGAGG
Source organism: Myxococcales bacterium (assembly GCA_025351875.1). Lineage (GTDB taxonomy): Bacteria > Myxococcota_A > Polyangia > Polyangiales > Polyangiaceae > Labilithrix. The sequence continues at coordinate 2,593 of JANXVA010000560.1, forward strand.
CGTTCTGGTCGGCCTCGAGCACGCCGCGCGTCGTGAAGCTCGGCGTGGGCGGCACGCTCTTCTTCCTGGTCGTCGCCTACATCTTGATCGCGGGGAGGGGCGCCCCGCGCGCCCGGGTACCCGGCGAAGGGCAGCCATGAGCCTGGATGTCCTCCGCGCCCGGGTCGCATTTCGCGATCGTGCGTTCCTCGACGTGATGGACCTCGCCCTGCGCTTCGTCGCCGTCCACGCGAGGCTCTACGCGAAGGTCGCCGCGATGGTCCTCGCGCCGTGCATCGTCGCCACGGTCGCGGCATCGTCAGCGTTCGGGTGGGTCGTAGGCTGGATCGTCGCGCTGCTCCTCTCGTTCGTGGCGCAGGTGCCGTTCACGGTGCTCGCGTCGCGCCTCGTCTTCCAGCAAGACGTCCACGCCCGCGCGGTGGTCCGCGCGGCCATGCGGCAGGTTCCTCGTGTCGTCCTGATGCGTCTTGGCTGGGGGTTCGTCGTAGGCGGCGCAGCGCTCCTCGTCTTCGCGCCCGCCGTCTACGCAGCGTCGCTCTTCCTGTTCGTCGACGAGGTGATGATCCTCGAGCGCTCGCGCATCGTTCCAGCGTTCGGTCGCGCGCAGCGGATCGCCTCGGGCGCGATGTGGGACGCGTTCGTCGCCTTCGGGATGGTCTGCGCAGTGCCGCTCGTGGCGATGCTCCTCGCCGACATCGGCGGGCGAGCGTTCATCGGCGAGCTCCTCCAGTTCCGGGCGCCCGCGCCGGCGTGGTCGGAGGGCGGTAGCGTCCTCGCAGTACTCGGGTGGTTCGGCGTCCTCCCCTACGTGACGACGGCTCGCTTCTTCACCTACCTCAACGTGCGCACGCGTGCCGAGGGTTGGGACATCCAGACACGCTTCGCCGCGATCGCGTCGCGCGCCGATCGACGGGAGGCGGCGTGAGCTCGCGCCTTGGTCTCTCGATACTCCTGCTCGTCGGCCTCGCACCCGCGGCGG
>JANXVA010000578.1 GCA_025351875.1 Myxococcales bacterium
GGATGGGCCTGGGCACCCGCAGGCGACGTCGTGAGTCTCGCAGGTCGACCTTCCTTCGCGCGGAGGTTCACGCATCGAGAGCCGCGCCTTCGGCTCGCGCATCCCGACGGCCTCTCGGATGCGGAGGAGAGAGCGCTGGTATGCGGGCGATGGCCGGACCAACTTCGCGGCGCTGTGCCGAGAGTTCGATCTCCCTCGCTTCGCGGGCCTCCCCTTGATGCGACGGGGGCGGCGTGAGTCGCCTTCGGCGAACGGCGCCGCGGCTGCGCCGATTTTCACGCCTGGGTTGGGCGGGAGGCCGTGAGCTTGCGCCGCCGTCGGCGCACTGCGCTCGTGTGTGGCGCGCGTCGTCTCGTCGGCGGCGCGCCTAGTTGCAGGCGAGAAAAGTGTCCGGGGTGAACGCGCTGCCGTAATGGTTCGTGTCGAGGCTGAGGATCGTCACGGCGCCGGGGCCCTTGAGGCGCTCCATGGCCTGACTGAGGCTCGCCTTTTCCGCGGTGTTGTCCGCTTCGTAGATCGCAAACGGCGCGATGAACCTCGCTGCGGCGGGCGTGGTCGCCACGCTGGCGCGAATGGCGTCGAGCGCGCTCGCGTCGACGTTCTTGAGAACGATGCGGCAGTGAATCTTGCCGGTGTCGTAGAGCCCCTTGATCTCCGCGAGGAGCGGGTTCAGCGGAATCGTCACCTGGTTTTCGAGGTTGTCGATCTCGCAGTAGTCGACGCCGAGCTGGCCCGAGGTCGTGAGCTGCTTCATCGTGAACGGCTTCCAACGCGCGGCGGCAGTGTCGGGAGTGTTTGGCGAGAACCTCCGGTTGTAGGCGTTGTGGATGTTCCGACAGCGAACCCTCTCGCCGTCGTCGACGCCGCCGGTGTCGCCGCAGGGTCCCTCGAGATACGCGAAGACCTCGAGCTGTCGGGAGTGCGCGACGCTCGCGGCCGCGAGGAAGGCGCCTGAATACGGCGGATCGAGGAACTGTTCTCCGCCCGTGGCGTTGCCGCCCCAGACGTAGGCAGAGCCGGCCGCCGGAGGACTCGGCAGCGTGTCGGCCGAGAACTTCAGCTTGCGTTGACGGCAACCATCGGCGGCTCCGCCCCGAGCGGGCACGGCGGGATCCGCGGGCGCGTCGGGATCCGCGGGCGCGTCGACTCCTTGCGCGAGATACGCGCCGTGCACCCAGCCCGCCTGGCCGCCCGCGCTCACATTGATGAACTTCGCGGAAGGTGTCGTGCGGTTCACAGTGACGACCGCAGTGCCCTTCGCGAGCGTCCGAAGGACCGCGTTGTCGGTCCCCGGCCCTTGACGGAGGTTCACCGACGTCGTCGTGACGAGTGCGGTGCCGATCGGGAGCGAGCCCGAGAGCGCGCTGTCGCCGGCCGTCGAATCGTCCGCGGCTGCCTCGTCGCCCGAGGCGCCGCCGCACGCAGTGAAGAGCGCCAGCGCGGCGCACGCGAGGAGAACGAAGCCACGGCTCGAGGTGTTGCGGCGCATAGGGGCCGATCCAGCAAGCTTCGCTCCAACCCCCACCGCTGGATTTTTCCTGAATTCACGTCGATTGCGGCGCGCCACGCGGCAAATACGGGTGATCGACCGTCTCAGGGGGGCCGCAGCAGTCCATGTGTGTAGCGCCCGCGTTTCACTTCACGACGCGGCGCGCACCACGAGCTCCCGCCACCCCTCAGCGCGGCGCGAAGGTCGCGCGACGGTCGACCGAGAGCCGACCCGCGTCGAGCCTGCCTTCGACGAGCTCGTAGCCCATCAGCGCGAGCACCCGATCCTGCACGAAGAGCGGTCGCGCGTTCCCGTACCAATCGACACACGAGGTGCGGCAGTGGTCATCGGCGGTCGCCCCTGCCTTCGCGGCGAGCGTGCCGAGCTCGCGCAGACGCAGGCGGTCGTGCGAGAGATAAAGGACGCTCGCCGAGCCCTCGACGAGGTGCGTGTAGCCAGCCGCGCTCCCGCCGCGCACCGGCAAGCCGACGATACCGGTGCGAGCGCCGTCATCCCGATAGAAGAAGCCGTGGCTTCGCAGCTCGCCCTGCGACGCGTTCTTCCGCGTGTACTTGCCGCCCAGCGAGGGCGCACCTCTCGAGTCCAGCGCGATCGACGTGAAGCTGAGATCTGCGCCGTCTGTCCCGACGACAATCGCGTCGTCGCCCATGGGCTCGATGCGATCGACACCATGCCCGATCGCGAGCGCCGACGGCGGCGTGGTCCCCGCATAGCGATGAACGAAGACGCGGGCATCGGCGGGCTTCGTGGGACGACCCCACCCCGAACCGACACCGTAGAGCAGGTAGTCACCGACGAAGCGGTTGTGCAGGACCGAGCCGCGCGCCCCGGGAAGCGGCACGTAGGCCGAAGCAGGCGCCGTCGCGGCGCGCGACGTGAAGCTCGCGACGGGCACACGGAGCATCGCCATCGCACCGTCGGTGACCTCGGCGGACCACATCGCGTCTCCGGTCGCTTCCGCGCGCACGACGACGTTGAGGCGCCCGTCTCGCTCGAGGAACGAGAACTGATCGATCGGAGCGCCGCGCGTCCGTAGCACGCGTGCGTCTTCCTTGGGGTCGAGCGGGAGGCGATAGAGCAGCGAGGCGGCTGGGCGCTCGTCCGTCGTGTGAGCCTTCCACGGCGTCATCCACACGTAGACAGCGTCCGGGGAGACGTAGAACACGCGCCCGGGAGGCCCCATGACCGCGCGCGCGGTGCAGGTCATTCCGCCTCCATGCTTGCCGAGCTCACACGTCGTGACCGTGTGCAGCGCGAGCGTGTCGCTGGCCGCATTCGGCTTGTCGAGCGGCCGCTGGATCTCCGACGGCTGGATGATCGCCGTGAAGTCGCTGTCCTTGGCGCCGTTCTTCCAGCGGCGCATCGCAGGCATCCAGCGGAGCGGCTCGCGCTCGTCCGCGCTCACGTAGAGGGGCGAGTAGAAGACGAGCTTGTCGCCGATGAGCCGACTCGCGTAGTTGCGCGACGAGTAATAGTCGTTCGCGCGCAAGTGATAGGTCGCACGCGACGTGACCTGTCCCGCGGCGTCGAGATCGAAGAGCCCTATCTCCGTCCCACCGCGCGCGTAGCTGTAGCCAATGACGACGATGGTATCGTTCGTCACGAGGAGCTCGTCGTACCAGGCGCCGAGCGGGTCGATGCCGGTCCCGAAGGCATTGACCGCCGATACGGGGCTGAGATCGCCGAGACGCACGGTGAAGAGGCGACCGCGGCGCAGAACGACGAGGTGCTCGCCGCGCACCTTCACGATGCCGCCCTCGTCGACGCCGACGTGCTGCGTGTTCGTGACCGACGTGCTCGCCGACGAGCGGCCCGAGCCCGCGATGGACGAGCCCGTCCCGGCGCCGTGCCCGAGCGTCCCTGCGCTCCCGAGCCCGATCGCGTCACCTTGTCCGCCGCCACCCTCGCCCACTCCGCTCAGCCCGAGACCGCCGGCGCCAAAGGCGTCACCGATGGCATCGCCCCACATGTTGCCGGACGCCGAAAGCGGATCGCCCGCGGAGCTCGTCGAGTGGACGAACCCGCTCTGACGCAGATACCGAACGAGCTCGTCCTTCGACGCAAACGCGGAGAGGGACGTCGGCGGCGCGTCGGCTCCACCGTCCGCCGCAGACGGCAGGACCTCGACCGCGGCCGCCGGCGCAGGCAGAGTCGCGACACCGCGCCCGGCGGGTCCCATGCTGCTGCCGCGGTTGTGAGCCCCGCACGCGAGCCCGCACGTCCCCACCACGAGCAGCACCAACGCTCCGACATGACGCCGATCGACCATCGCTGGGTAGACCACCCGTACGGTCAAAAGTTCTCGAATAAATCAGCGACCCGTGAGGCGCGACGGCTGAGCGGGGTCGCTCAGTCGTCTTCTTCCTCTTCGTCCTCGTCGTCGTCGTCGTCGTCGTCGTCGTCGTCGTCGTCCTCGTCCTCGTCCTCGTCCTCGTCGTCCTCGTCCTCGTCGTCGCCCTCGACGTCGCGGTCGTCGAACGAGTCCTGGAGCTCCTCGGCGAGCTTCTCGGCCTTCTTGCTCGCCGAGTCGGCAGCCTCGAACGAGCCGTCGACGATCTCGACGCCGGCCTTCCGCGCGGTGCCCGCCTCGAAGACGAGACCGTTCTCGCCCGCGGGGAAGTACCAGAGGTCGTAGAGGGGCTTGTCCTTCCCCTCCTTCACGGCCGTCCAGAGCTCGGCGTACTGGTCTGCGACCTCGCCGTCGTTCTCCTTGGCCAGGTACTTGAAATAGTCGCTGGGCACCTTGCAGGGA
>JANXVA010000636.1 GCA_025351875.1 Myxococcales bacterium
CCGAAGAAGAACGGCTGTCCTCTGGCCTTCGTCAAGGACAACCAGATTCAGATCGGCGAGCAGATCAAGTTCCGCTTCGGGCTCGCGGACCTCGACCCGGTGAGCGACCCGATCCTGGATGCGGTCCTGAAGGTGATCCAAGCGCACAGCGAAATTGCGCTCATCAGGATCGAGGGGCACACGGACAACAAGGGCGCAGCTGCGCTCAACAAGAAGCTGAGCAACGACCGTGCTTCCGCGGTGGCGACCTGGCTCGTGAAGCACGGGATCGATCGCTCGCACCTCACGTCGGTGGGGTTCGGGCCGGACAAGCCGATCGACACGAACGGCACCGACGCCGGGCGCGCGAACAACCGGCGCGTCGAGTTCCACATCGAAGGCGAGGGCAAGCCGAAGCCGTAGAGCCCGAGCGCCTCGTGAGTTTTGCAGCCGTGTTGCAGCGTATTTCAGCGGCCGGGGTCTCGGCGGAGGAGCGCCGCGGTGACCTGAGCCGCTGGCGTGAGCGAATGAGTCCGCGACGCTGCGTCTTCGTCGGCTACCTTCCCCGCGAGGCGTGAACACCATGGAAAAGCATTTCAAACTCATCAAGTTCGCGGTCATCGCGCTCGTGATCGCCATCGGCCTCAGCACCTTCGGATGCTCGACGCTGACGCGGATCGACGTCGGGCACATCGGCGTCAAGGTCAAGCTCGCCGGCTCCGACCGCGGCGTTCAGGACATGCAGCTCAAGACGGGCTGGGTCTTCTACAATCCGCTCGCCGAGCAGGTGATCGAGTTTCCCGTATCGGTTCAGAACATCGTCCTGAGCGCGAGTCGCCACGAGGGAGGGAGCGACAAGGACAAGGGGCAGGACCACGGCGTCGACGAGTCCATCACGTTCTCGTCCATCGAAGGCGTCAACGCCAACGCTGACGTCGGCTTCAGCTTCCACATCGATCCGCAGCAGGCGCCCCACCTCTACGCGCGCTTCCGTCAGAACGACATGAGGGAGCTCGCGTACGGCTACATGCGGAACGTCCTCCGCGAGTCGTTCAGCGAGGTGGCCTCGAAGATGCCCATTCAAGAAATCTACGGCGTCGGGAAGAGCAAGATGATCGCCGAGGTCACGACCAAGTGCGGCGCGAACCTCGGCCGAGACGGCATCATCATCGACCAGCTCACGATCAACGGCGCGCTACGTCTGCCCCAGAACGTTGCCGACAGCATCAACAACGCCATGGCCGCCACGCAGAATGCCATTCAGAGCGAGAACAAGGTCCGCCAGGTGAAGGCGGAGGCCGACCAGACGGTGACGACTGCGACCGGCGCGGCCGAGGCCGCTCGACAGAAAGCGACCGGAGAGGCCGACGCGCTCATCATCAAGACGAAGGCCGAGGCCGAGACGCGCCTCGTTCAGGCCAAGTCGCAGGCGGAGGCGAACCGTATTCTCAACTCGTCTCTGACGCCTCAGGTGATCCAGTACAAGTACGCCGACACCTGGGACGGCAAGCTCCCGATCTACTCGGGCGGCGGCGCGACACCCATGCTCAACATCACGCGCTGAGCGGATCGCGAGACCTACTTTGCGAGGAAGATGGCAGCTTCGCCGGCGCCCAGCGTGATCGCGATGTCGCTGCCGCTGGTGCTCGCCGAGCCGCTGCCCGCGGCCGACGTCCAGCCTGTGACGCCCGACGAGCCGAGGCTCAGCGCGCCCGCCGCGATCGTGCGCGTGACCGCGCCGCCGCGGTTGATCGCGACGATCGCGATCTCCTTGGGGCCAGCCTTGTACGCGTAGACCCAGAGGTCCGCCTCGTTGCCGAGGAGCGTGTAGCGGTCGCCGCGTCGGAGCGCGCGAGAGATGCTGCGCGCGGCGCCGAGCTTGCGCGCGAAGTCGCGGAGGTCGACCTGCTGTCCGTTCAGCGCCACCGGCGTCGAACCGGGCTTCGCCATCTGGACGCTCGCGAGATCGCTCTCCTCGAAGCGCATGTTGCGGCGCATGTCCGGGTCGTTGCCGCCGGGGAACGCGACCTCGTCGCCGGAGTAGAGGTACGGCACGCCGGGCATCGTGTAGAGCACGGTGAGCGCGCGCTTCAGCTTCGTGTAGACCGCGCCGTCCGTGTAGGCGACCGGCGGGAGCTGGTCGTCGCGGCAGCCGCTCGACCACGAGCAACCGAGCTTCGGATCCTGCGCGGCGATGCTCGCGATGCGCGGGTTATCATGCCCATTCAAGAAGCGGACGTGATGGTTGCCGGGCCTGTAGCTCGCGATCGACTTCTGGATCTGCGACTCGACCTGATCGAGCCCCATCGTGCCGCTGGTGAGGCCGTCGGCCATGTTGTGGAGCGTCGGGAAGTCGAACTGGCCGTCGAGCGCCGTGGGGCCCGTGTACGCGTCGATCCACTGGAAGCCGCTGCTGAAGTGCTCGCCGAAGAACGTGCCGTTGTCGCCCTCGCCCACGGCCGTCTCGCCGACCATGAAGATGCGCGCGCCGCCCTGCTCGAACCGGCGCGCGAGCTCGGCGCGCATGTTGAACACGCTGTTCGCCTCGACGTGCTTCACGGCGTCGACGCGGAAGCCGTCGAGGTCGTACTCGCTGATCCAGTTCACCGCGTCCGAGATGAACTGCTTCTCGGCGCCGTAGACGTTCCAGTTGATGTCGGGGAGGTACGGCTGGAAGTTGCAGTCGAACGGGCGCTGGCTCCAGCCGCAGCCGACCGCGTCGTTGCCGCACTGGCACTCCTTGCGGAACCAGTCGGCGTGCGTCTTCACGTACTCGTGGTCGTCGTGGACCTGGTTGTTGATGAGATCGAGCAGCACGCGGAGGCCGCGCTTGTGCGCCTCGGTGACGAACGCGCGGAGCGCGGGGTCTCCGCCGAAGCGCGGCTCGATCGCGCGCGCCTTGACCGGCCAGTAGCCGTGGTAGGCGCTGAAGATCTGGTTGCCGTCGCCGGACTGCGACTTGTCGGTCTGCGCGTTCGCCGGTGAGATCCAGATCGTGCGCACGCCGAGCTTCTCGAAGTAGCCCGACTGCATGACCTTGAGCGCGCCCTGGAGATCGCCGCCATGCCAGTCGGCGTCGTAATGGACCGGCGCGCCGATCGCCTTGTCGTTCGCCGTGTCGCCGTTCGCGAAGCGGTCGACCATGAACATGTAGAGGAGGCCGTCGCGATAATCGAACTCCTCGTCCTCCACCCAGAAGGGGAGATCGATCGGCTCGGCGTTGCGCATCTTGCCGTCGGTCGTCTCGACGCTGAGGACGTGCTTGCCCTTCGCGAGGCCGGGGAGCGTGAAGTCGACGGCGCCAGCGGCAGAATCGATCTTCCACGAGCCCGCAGGGATCTTCGCGCGGTCGAGGCTCGCGGTCATGCCCGTGGGCGGCTCGCCGTCGCTCGCGGCGCGCACCGTGACGCGCACCTTCATGTCCGCGGCCGACACGAGGACCTTCTCGGAGAGGAGCTCCGGGCCCGCGTCACACTCGGGGAGCTTGAGGCCCGAGTTCATCTCGCCGCCGATGATCTTCCGGTACTTGCCGTCGGGGTCGAGCTTCCAGTTCCCGTCGGCGATGATCTTGTAGCCGTAGAGGATGCCGCCCTGGAGCTTCGCGCTCGGCTGCAGCGTGAGCTCGAAGCCCGTCGCCGTCTTCGTCATCGTGAGCGCGCTCGTGGCCCAGTCGGTGAACTCACCGGCGAGCTTCACGTCGTTGCCGCCGCCCGCGACGCGGAGCGTGAGCGAGCACGTGCGCTTGCCGAACGTCGTGCTCTTGTCGAAGACGATGTCCGTCGCTTCCTTGCCGCCGTCTCCTTGCGGAGTGCCGGTGTCGGCCTGAGGCGCGCCGCCGTCGCCAACGGGCGCGGGCGTGGCCGCTGGCTCCTCCTCCTTCGTCGCCGAGCATGCGCCGACGCCCGCTCCAAGCGTGCCGAGAACGGTGAGGAGGAGAGGGACGGCGGCTCGGCGGAGAAGCATGCGGGCCGTGGCGTACCTCACGAGAGAGTGACGAGCAAGCCGACGCCGGGCGTTTCTGGCGAAAAGCCTGGTCTCTCGTGGGTCTCTTCCGCTCAGCGAGGAGTGTCGTGGTCGCTGATGGTCTGGGCAGGGAGGAGGGCGTTGGGCTCGGCGGCCGGCGGGGTAGCGCTGCCGAACACCTGCAGGATCGCATCGCTTCGATCGAGCGCGGTCGCGCTCGCCGGCGGCGCGGTCTGCTTGTCGACCTCCGGCTCACTCGCGGCGGGCGTGCTCGTGAAGTCCTCCGGCCGCGGACCGCTGGTCGAGAGGTCGTAACATCCGCCGAGGCCGGCGCTCCCGACCGCGCACGCGAAGAGGACAACCGGGAGCGACGCGACGAGGCGGAGCGGGGACATGTCTCCCTCTGCTGCACGGACGGGGCCACCCGGGGATACCTGGTTTCGTCGGGAGATAGGGGTCGAGGTGCAGTTTCCCGCGCGGACGACGAGCCGCACTTCGTGTACCGGCTGCTGCACTCTGCCTCGGCGTCGGGGCGCCCCGATCGTGCCGATCACGGGGCACGGCTACCGGCCACGATAGATCCAGGGCCGGCGTGTGCGCTCGTGGGGACCATGTCGCCGTTGCGCCATGCGCAACCGCTGAAAACCTTCGGGTCGCCACACATCAGCGGGCTCTGGGGGCTCGAGCCAGGGGGGGCGAGCGAAGGCGTGCACTTTGCAGCTATCGATCTCATGCTGCCCCGCAAGAGCTCCCCTGCACCCCGACGCAACACGGCCGTTTCCGTGGAGGTTCGCGTCCCGTCTCTGGGCACCGCGTTCGGCGCGATCGCCGCGAACGTGGGGCCGGAGGGCGTCTTTCTCTCCACCTTCCATGCGCTCGCGGTGGGCACTGCGGTGATCGCGACGCTGTCGCTACCGGACGGCCCGGTGATCGCCGACGGCGTGGTGGTCGAGGCGAGCGATGCTGCAGGTCAGGGCATCGCTCTCGCGCTCGAAGGGATCGACGACACAACGCGTGAGCGTTTGCGCGCGGCGTAACGCAGGTCTGAGTTACCTTTTTCCGGGACGAGCACGGCCGGGCGTGCTACGTCCCGGCACCCCCGTGCGCCGCTCGTCGTCGTTCGTCATTCGCCGCGCTCTCCTCGATCTCCGCGGCGCCTCGCTGATCCTCTCGGCCCTGGCGACGGTGCTCGTCCCCTCGAGCGCATCGGCGCAGACCTCGAAGAGCTCCGGCCCGGTACAGCTGCCGGCGCCGCCGCCTCCTGCCGCGGTGGACATCGCGCCGGCCGCGCCTGCACCTTCGACTCCCGCGCCGACCGCGCCCGACGCGCTGGTCACCTCGGACACGAGCGCGCCTTCCGTACCCGGTGCGCCGCCGAGCGCAGGCGTGCGCGGCAACGAGCCGGCGCGTGTCGTCACCGAGACGCCCTCCGCGCACGAGGGCCGCTTCGAGTTCGGCTCCTACGGACGCGTGTATGCTGCAAGCGATCTCCGCGGCGGCACCGGTCGCGGCACGAACGTGGTCGCGTTCGGCCCGCGCATCGTCGACGAGGGCAACTACGCCGAGCTCGAGCTCCGCCGCGAGGACAAGTGGAACGAGCGCGTGAAGGGTCGCGTCGTCGCGACGCTCGCGCTCTTCCCGCCGTTCTTCCACTTCAGCGGCAAGCCCGAGCAGGCGATCGGCGTACGCAACCTCTACGCGCAGGGCACGTACGACAACGTCACGATGTGGGCCGGCTCGCGGATGTACCGCGGCGACGACGTCTATCTCCTCAACTGGTGGCCGCTCGACAACCAGAACACCGTTGGCGGCGGCGTCGGCGCGCCCATCTACAAGAGCACGGCCGCTCCCGGGTCCTCGCCTCAGTACGAGACGATCCTCCAGCTCCACGCCGGCCAGCAGCGCCTCGACAACCCGTACCAGTTCCAGAAGGTGCCGGTCGTCGCGCCGTTCGGCTTCGGCACCGTCGACGTCACGAAGCTCGATCGCCCGCGCACGATCGAGACGCTCAAGCTGACGCAGTTCATCCGGCCGAGCGGCGGGCCAGGCGGCTTCAAGGCGATCCTCTACGGCGAGCTCCACCAGCTCTCGGCCGGCACGTACAGCGATCCGCTGACCAAAGTCGACCGCGGTCTGCCCGAGGACAGCGGCTGGATGCTCGGCTCGCAGCTCACGTACTTCACGGGCAAGCGCGACACGTACGCGTCGCTCGTGATGCGCCACGCGCGCGGCATCGCCTCGTACGATCCGCTCGCGGTGCCGATCACGTTCGCGCTCGACCGCACCACCAGCGGCGCGAGCGAGACGCAGATCGCGATCTCCGGCAACTACGAGCAAGAGGAGTTCTCGATCCTGTGGGCCGCGTACGTGCGGTTCTTCCGCGACGGTTCGCCGGCTGCCACGTCGACGGCGAAGTACGACGAAGGCGCCGCCGTCGTCCGCCCGAGCGTCTTCCTCGGCGAGTACTTCGGCATCTCGCTCGAAGGCAGCTACCAGCAGCGGCGCCTCGCGACGCTCCAGCCCGGCACCAACGATCAGCTGAACGCGTCGGTCACGAAGGTGGGCGTCATCCCGTATTTCTCGCCGGCCGGGCGCGGCAGCTACAAGCGGCCGCAGATCCGCCTCCTCTATGTCGCGAGCTTCCGCGACTCGGCCACGCGCGCCCTCTACCCCGTGGAGGACGTGTTCAACCAGCGCAGCACCGAGCATTTTCTCGGCATCGGCGCCGAGTGGTGGTTCAACTCGAGCTCGTATCCGTGAGGCCGCCCATGCGAACGATGCAGTCCACAATCGTCATGGCGATGCTCGCGGCGTGCGCCTGCGCGCTGCCCGAGATCGGCTGCGTCAGCGTCCCGGATGACGGCAAGCAGCCCGCGCTCGGCACGCACGTCGACGACTGGCGCGACGAGGTCGTCTACCAGGTCCTCACCGACCGCTTCGCCAACGGCGACGTGAACAACGACTACAAGGTGCGGCCCGGCTACCTCGCGCGCTTCCAGGGCGGCGACTGGCAGGGGCTCATCGACCACCTCGATTACATCAAGGAGCTCGGCGTCACGACGCTGTGGATTTCGCCGGTCGTGAAGAACGTCGAGACCGACGCCGACGTCGACTCGTACCACGGCTACTGGGCGCAAGATCTCACGCAGACGAACCCGCACTTCGGCGATCTCGCCCAGCTGCGCAGGCTCACGGCGGCCGCGCACGACAAGCAGCTCAAGGTGGTCCTCGACATCGTCACGAACCACATGGGTCAGGTCTTCTATTACGACATGAACCTGAACGGGCACCCCGACATCAACATCGGGGGCTCGGGTCCGCTGCAAGGCGCCGGTTCGAAGTCGGACATCACGCGCATCACCGAGTACGACCCGGACTGGGATCCGCGCGGTGTCCAGGCGTTCACGTCGCTCGGCAACGCGGGGCGTGCGCCGATCATCTTCATCCAGGATCCGTCGATCAACCGCATCCCGATGGCCGGCATCCTCGGGACGGCACGGGGCTACCACGGCTTCGGGCGCATCCTGAACTACGACGACGAGAAGCAGCGCATGCTCGGCGATTTTCCCGGCGGCCTGAAGGACGTCGCGACGGAGATCCCGGAGGTGCGCGCCGAGATGATCGACAAGTACACGCGGTGGGCGGAGCTCACCGACCTCGACGGCTTCCGGATCGATACCGTCAAGCACGTCGAGTACGAGTTCTGGACCGAGTTCGCGACGAAGGTGCGCGCGCGGCTCGCGGCGCAGGGGAAGAACAAGTTCCTCATGTTCGGCGAGGCGTTCGACGGCAACGACAAGCTGCTCGGCAGCTACACGCAGCCGGGCATGCTCGACAGCGTGTTCTACTTCACGCAGCATTTTCAGGTGTTCCGCGACGTGTTCCAGAGCGCGCACGACGAGAACGCGCAGAAGGGCACCGACCAGATCCAGAAGCTCTGGGCGGACCGCGCCGTGAACTACAACACGCAACCGCAGGCCGGCGGCACGGGCATAGCTCCGAGCAAGTCGCTCGTGAATTTCATGGATAACCATGACGTGTCGCGCTTCCTCTTCGAGGCGCTCGGTGACAAGGACGCGCTTCGCAACGCGCTCACGCTCCTCATGACGGAGGAGGGGATCCCCTGCGTGTACTACGGCACCGAGCAAGATTTCGCGGGCGGCAACGATCCGTCGAACCGCGAGGTGCTCTGGAACACGGGCTTCCCGACGACCGGCGACACGTTCCGACACATCTCGAAGCTCGCGCGGCTGCGCGTGAAGTACGCGGGGCTGCGGCGTGGCGACACGAACGTCGTGTACTCGACGGCGCACGTGAAGGCCGAGGAGGACGCGGGCATCGTCGCGTACGAGCGCGCGGGCGGCGACGCGGGCGACTCGTACGCGCTCGTGGTGATCAACTCGAACGCGCGCCACATGAGCACCACGGCCGACGGCGCGAAGGCGATGAAGCTCACGAAGCCGGGCGTCACGCTCGTCGACGTGCTGGACCCTGAGGCGAAGACCTACGCGGTGCCAGCGAGCGGAGAGCTCCGCGTGATCGTCCTTGCGCAGCGCGCGATGATCCTGGTCCCGCAGGATCAGCTGAAGCCCTGAGGAGCGCGGTGCGATAGCTATCCGCTCGCTCGCTACCACGCCGTGCTCGCGCCCCGTTGAATGGCAATCGGGTTTCGTGACCGGTCGGGACGCCGAGAAGGTCTACGGGGCCGCCCATGGTGCGGCCGACGGCGGCGTCTTCGGCGCGGTGAAGGCGAGACACCGGTGGGCCTCGTGAGGCTCGCGTCAGTGTGGCTTCGCTTGCATCGAGAGTGTGCCGTCGTGCGGGAGCTCCGGCGTCCCCCACGACGTCCAAAAGACGGAGTCGGCGTCGACCGCGACGCCGGTCGGGCGCTTCGCGCTGGTCGTGAGAAGGGTCGTCGTCGAGCCGTCCTTCGCGACGCGCCACACGGTTCCCTCTGGGCTCATCTGCGTCGGGTCCGCAGGGACGGTGAAATAGAGGTGGGTCGCGTCGCTCGCGATGCCGCCGACCCAGGACTTGGCTTCGGCGAGCTGAACGGCCACGCCGCTCGTCTTCGATGCCGCCATGACCTTGGTGCCCGAGGTCCAGTACACGTTCGTGGCGTCGACCAGAAGCGCCGCCGTGCGCTCGACGTTCTTCACGACGGCGCTGGCGACGCCGCCCGTCTTCGGCGCTGCGCGGATGACGAAGCGGTTGCCGCCGTCGTCGACATGGGAGACCCAGAAGACGCGAGCATCGTCGACTGCGAGGTGCGGCCTGGGCATCTGACCTGACGCGATGCGCACGGCTCGGACGCTCCCTTGCTTCGCGGCTCGCATGATGGAGCCGTTCTGGACCCAGTAGATGTTGGCCTCGTCGAGGACCACCCCCGCGATGGTCCCGCCTTCGAGCTGGGCGAGCACTTGCGTCGTTCCGTCGTGCTTGCTCTGCCGTAGGAGGCGCTGGCGCCCAGGTTCTGTCGCGTCGCTCGTGTCGACCGTCATGTAGATGTTGGCGTCGTCGATCGCGATGCTCGCGTGCTCCTGCAGACGCCCGTGGCGGGCGTCAGGCCATAGCGCGGTTGGCGCGCCGCCAGCTTTGGGCGCACGCGACAGGCCCTTCGCTTGGTCGAACCAGTACACAGACGTCGCGTCGAGCACGAGCACCGATGTGCTCGGTGCCAAACCTTGCGCGAGCACGGTCGCGCTGGCGAGTCGTAGATCCGGTGCTCCGCCATCCTCTCGAGCCGCCCTCGGGTCGGCGAGGGCCGCGTTGCCGGGGGACGTCTCCGGGGGTAGCGCAGCTCGACCAGGCGTCGTCGCGTGCGCACACGCCACGAAGGCGACGACGGGCGCAAGCGCGCCGAGGTGTGTCAGCATCCTGGATGGCATCGACGCTCCGTTCGTCCTATCACGCGACGTCGTGGCCGAGCGCCCCAGGTCGGACTGCGCCTTCGATCCGGGTCAGCACGCCTGCGCATGACGCTCCTCCAGACATCGTCGGGGAGCCCAGTCGCGATCGATTGCGACGTCGACGCCTCGACCGGACGCGTGGTCTTGCCGAAGACGCTCATGCTCCTCCTCGAGTCGACGAACGCCGACCTCAACTTCACCTACTTCGCCATGAAGTCGGTCAAGCTCGATCCGGGGTGGGAGGTCGAGGTCTCTGCGCCCGGAATCGTGAACCGCAACGGAGCGATTCTCTCGGACGCGATCCCGCTCATGCTGGCGCCCTGAGCGACGACCCTTCGCTCCGCGCGCCTCCTGGGCCTTCGACGCGCGCGAGCGGCCCTTCAGTTCCGCGCGTCGAGCGTCACGTTGTCCCAGAGGAGGCGGGCTGGGCCAGTGACGTAAAACGGAAGACCGATCCGCAGCGCCGCCGAGGCCGGGAACGGAAACGTCGTGGGGAGCGTCGCGGTCGCGATCACGCTCGCCCCCTGCGACAACCGCACGTTGCCTTCCGAGCCTCCGATTTCCAGCAGGACGTGACGCCACGCGCCCACGAAGGACTGGCTGCCGGCAGTGAACTTCGTGGAGACGTCGTCCGCACTCGTGCTGATCACGAGCGAGCCGCCGACGCTGGCCTTGTTGAGCGTCATGTAGATGCGCATGCTCGGCGCGTTGTTCGTCGGTGTGAGCACCACATCGAACGCCGTGACGGCGCTGTTGGCGTCCAGAGGAAACGTGGCGACGAGCAGGTCGAACTCGATGCGGAAGCCTTTCTGCGCCACGCTCGTGAACGTCAGGCTGCCGCTCGCGAGGTTCGGAGGGCCAGCGTCCCCGGCGTCGCTGGTAGCCACGCTGGGACCCGTGACTGCTTGAAGAAGCTGGGGGCCTGGCTTGCCGGGTCCGCCGTCGCCGACGAGCATGAGCGTATCCGGGAGAGCGACCGCCCACGCGACGGAGTCCTTCACGGAGCCGCGCCATCCCGTCCTGAGCTCGTCCTCGAAGTCGGCGCAGAAGACGTGCGCGTCCGGACTCAGCTGCACGATCGCGCAGCGCGGGTCGAACGGCGCCGCATCCGTGGTCGCCGCGTCCGGGGCCGGCGCGTCGGACGTGCTCGTGTCGGCGCTAGCTTCGGTGCCGGCCGCATCGGGCTGCTCCGAGGCGTCTCCGCCGAACGACGAGCACCCCACGGCGAGCGATGCCGCGCCGCTCGCAGCGAGCACACCAAACAGCGATGCGAAGAGCAGCCGGGGAACGCGCTTCATCGAAGACCTCAGCATAGGCGCGCCTCCTTCGTGCGTCGAGACCCTGGGCGGACGAGTCGAGCACGAAGGCCCGCGTTCGACGCGGTCGCGAAAAAGGGCGTCGTGATAGCGTTCGTCCCATGAGCTCTAAA
The DNA here is from genome assembly GCA_025351875.1 of Myxococcales bacterium. Lineage (GTDB taxonomy): Bacteria > Myxococcota_A > Polyangia > Polyangiales > Polyangiaceae > Labilithrix. The sequence continues at coordinate 11,281 of JANXVA010000636.1, forward strand.
AGGATTGCCGTTGCACTCGTTGCCGTCACGACGCTGTCGGTCGCGCTCGTTGGTGGTTGCAAGGGCGGCGCGTCGGCCGACTGCGCGTACAAGAGCAAGGACGGGTTCTGCTTCACGCCGCCTGCCGGCCAGACGCCGACCGAGTCGACCGACAAGGTCATCTTCGCCCCCACGGTCAAGAACCCGAAGTTGTTCGCAGCGCAGGACATCGTGATCGAGACGACCCACAGCGCGCTGGACGCCAACGCCCTCAAGAACGAAAAGTCCTACGCAAAGGTGGGGGCGTCCAAGGTCATCGAAGAGGTCGACCTCGCCGGCGGCAAGGGCTTCTACATCCTCAAGCAGGCCGGGAACGGCCTCCGCGCCACCTCCGCCGTTCCCAGCACGAAGGGCGACACGTTCTTCAAGTGCAGCTACCAGGTCTACGAGCAGGACAAGGAAGCACTGAAGGAAGGCCTCCAGGCCTGCAAGTCGCTCAAGGCGCAGTGAGTGGCGACGAACCGCGACGCGTGAAGGCGTCGCGACCGCGAGGAACCTGCCCGTGAAGCTCGTCCTCGGCAAACACATCGCTCTCCCTTCCACCGTCCTCGACTTGACGTTCGCTGTCGGCGCGAATCGGCTCATTGTCACGCGAGAAGGAGAGCCCGCGTTGATCCTCGACGCCACCACGGGAAAGGAGATCGCCAAGTTGCCGCGGGGCGCCGGCGTGGGGCCGGTCGATCCTGCGGGGAGGCTCGCCGTCGTCGGCGAAGCCGGCAGGAGGGTCGCGGGTCGCTCGACGTCGAACGTCTCGCTCTGGGACCTCGCCAAGGGAACGAAGCGGGCGCTTCTCGCGAAGAATCACCCGGGGGACGACCTCGTGCCGCAGGCGATTGGCGCCATGCGCGTGCTCGGTCTCCGACAGCGCAAGGACGCGTACTCGATCTGCCTCTTCGACCACGCCGGAAAGAAGCTCGTCGAGCATGCCCTCGGCAAGGTGCCCCTGCCATTTCACGGAGCGCTCTCAGCGGACGAACGCGTCGTCGTGCATGCCACCTTCACGGGCGCCGCCCAGCTCGTCGACACGGCATCAGGGAAAGCGCAGAAGCTCGCCGGAGGAGTGCTCCGGATCGGAAGTGATCACGACAAGGGAATCTCGAGTCTCGCGTTCGACAGCTCGGGGGAGCACGTCTTGTACGTCTCGCACGGGACGGAGACCGTGCACGTCTGGAACGTGCGCACCCGAAAGTCGCTCGCCGGTACCTGGGTCGGTGAAAGGGTGCAGGATGCATTCTTCTCCGGCGGCTCACTCGTCGTGGTGAGCTCGGGCACGCGAGAAGCCACGGCCAAGATCCATTCGCTCGCGACCAAGGCGAAACCCCGCGTGGTCATCGTTGGTCACAGCTCGCTGCTGTTCGCCGCCGCCGGCGACGACCGACACCTGGCGTGCGTCGGGTTCACCGGATGGGATGCGTACGCGAAGAGCGGTCTCGAGATTTACGATCTCGTCCGCGGCAAGCGCGCCGCAAAAATCGCGCTACCTGGCCCGATGAAGACAGCGTGCTCGGTGGCCGCATGTCCCGGCAAGGTCGCAGTAGGGGATCTCGCCGGCGGCGTCGCTCTCTTCTTCGCCTAGGAGACGTTCCCTCTCCTCAGGGAACGGCGACCTCGTACTGCACGCCCCAGTTCTGGAGACCGTATGGCGTTCCGGCGGCGTCGCTGTAGAGCGATGGCGTGTCGTCCGAGTCGCGGAGGTTACCGCGCGCGCCGCCCGGATAGACGAGGCCGGGCCCGATGCACGTCCCTGGGATCTGGTTCTGCGCGTAACGCAGGCGCATGTTCGGGCCGACGGGTGCCGAGGCGAGCGTGATGGTCACCGTGTCGGGGCCGCTGACGACGACGCCGCCTGGAGCGATCGCGGGCGTCGCGCCGCTTCCGTCGACGAAGTCGAAGCCGTAGTTGCCGGGGTTCGTGACGGCGGTCGTGTCGATCACGAGCGGTGGTACCGGCACGTAGTACTTCACGGTGATGACGGCCCCGACGCGCGTGACCAGCTTCGGTCGCACGGGCTCCCAAACCTCGCCGCCGAACACGATGCGCGAATAGACCTTCGCGAAGTACGCGCCGAGGTGGCGGTAACCATGACTGTCGAAATGCAGGCAGTCGTCGCGCACGCTGAGCTGATAGCTCGCTCCAATCAAGACGACTTTCCCGTGTGCCTTGACGTGCGCGTCGAGGTCGAACTGCGCGACCTGCGAGACACGCGTGCTGTTTTGTCCGCTGATCTGCGAGACGAGGAGGGGGATCGGGATCACCTGCCCGGTGATGGCCTGGATGCTCGTTTCGTAGTCGCTCTGCCACTCGACGAGGCCGTCGGCGTAGTCCTTGATCTTGTTGGCGACACCGTCGCTTCCATTGAGCGGAAACTCGGGTCCACCCGCGAAGTAGGCCTGTTGATCGCTCTCGCCGTGAACGGTCGTGACCGCGCGGACGACGTAGCTCTTGCCGAGCCCAGCTGCGAGCGCCTTCGCGTTCTGTACCTCGAGCAGCGCTTGCGCGAAGGGCTGCAGGTACGCGGCCGGTTTGTAATCGCAGTACAGCTTGCGAAGGCACTGGTACGTCCAGCCGCTCCGACCATGGAGTGTCACGAGGACGTCGTGCTTCGTTGGATAGCCGGGGCGTACACCGAACTTGTAAGTTTGATTTGCCAAGTACGATGCGGCATTGGCTATTCCCGCGGACGACGACTCGACCTTGAAATCGAAGAAGCGATCGCCTTCGACGAGCGGCACCAACGATGCGGGGGTTTCGAATGTCCGACAACCACTGTTGCCGTCACAGCAGCCGACGTTGATCCCAGCGCAGCCTGCGGGCGCGGCGGCGGAGCCCTTCATCGACATCGGTCCCGTATCGAACATGAGGTTCGAGTACGGCTGCGTCAGCGTGAGGGGCGGAGCGCCGCCGTTCGCGACGGAGTTCGACTGACCCGTCGAGAGAATGTGGTTGATGTCGTAGTCGACATACGTGAGAGAGCGGCCCGGGCGGCGGAGGAGGCATCGCGTCCGCGTCCGCGTCCGCACCTGCGTCTGC
>JANXVA010000662.1 GCA_025351875.1 Myxococcales bacterium
GTAGCTGTCCAGGATCAAGGTCGTGTCCTTGTCCGCGAGCGCCACGATCGTGCCGAGCATGGCCTGGTAGCCCGTCGTGAACAGAAGGCACTTGTCGAAGCCGAACCACTTCGCGAGACGGAGCTCGAGCTCCACGTGCTCGGTCGTGGTGGCCTGCGGCCGCGAGCTCGAGAGACCGCAAGCGTACTTGTCGACCGCCTTCTTCGCGGCCTCCTTGACCTTCGGATGATTCGTCAGGCCGAGATAGTCGTTCGAGCTGAAGTTGATGATCGGCTGCCCACCGACGCTCGTGTGGAGCCCGCCCTTCTCGAACTCGCGAAAGTACGGATAGACCTGCTTGTCTTTTGCCTCGCGAATGCGCGCCAGCTCCGCGTGGGCCTTTTCGTCGATCCAGCTCATCGCGCGTGTTTTTGCACGAATTCATCGATGGTCCAAGCAGGACGGCGCGCGTAGAGGACTACGCGGCGCGAACGCGCGCTCCGCGCAAAACCACTGCAGGGCCGGCGGTCGGTGGTCTGACCAGTCGACAACCGCGGGCCGCTCGGCTTTCGTTGTGTCATGCAGATCTTCAAGACCTTGGCTCTCGTCTCTCTCGGCCTCGTCGGCGTCGCGGTCGCGATTGCGTGCGGCAGCTCGGACTCCGCAAACAGCTCGAGCGGAGACAGCGGCACGACGGCCGACAGCGGCCCCCGCGGGCTCGAGCAGACCGGCCAGGAGTGCAAGGTCGCGGGCGACTGCTACCCCGGCGTCGACGGGGGTGCCGACAGCGGGGCGCTCAAGGGAGCCGTGCTCTGCCTCGACAAGGTCACGAATGGCTACTGCACGCATCTCTGCACGCAGGACACCGACTGCTGCGCGGTTCCCGGCGAGTGCAAGACCGGCCTCGTGCAGGTCTGCGGCCCGTTCACGTCCACGGGGCAGAACCAGTGCTTCCTGAGCTGCGAGGACAATGACATCAACGCGGCCATTGCCGCGCAAGCCTCGGACGGCGGCTACGACGGCGGCACGACCGACGGGGGCTCGCGTGAGGACGCGTACTGCAAGGCCTACGCGTCAGCGGCGTTCGGCTGTCGCTCGACAGGCGGCGGGAAGACCAACCGCAAGGTGTGTCTTCCTTGAGGGGCAAAGCCGGCTCCGCCCCTCAGCTTCGCGATGAGCCTCCCCGTCGCGCGACCTGGCCGGCGTGGTTCGCCTGCGGCGAACGGCGCTGCGGCGGCGCCGTTTTCACGCCTTGGTTGGGGCGAGGGAGCGGCATGCCACGCAACGAGGGGCCATGCGACGTAGCACTCGATCCTCGCGGGGACTGGCTTGCTGCGAAATTGCCGCGGTTTCAGGTCGCGCGGGTCAGAATGTCTGGTTGTCGAAGTGGAACAGCAGGAACTGTGGGGATGCCGTGGGGGTGAGGACGATCGCGCCGTCCGCGTTCGCGGCGTTCCGGTGGATGAGGTGTGCGCTCTCCGGGCGCCCGGCGCCGCTGGTGCCGTAGACCGAGATCGAGTCGCCGACCTTCACGTCAGTCGCGATCTTCGTCGTCGCGTCGGCCAGCGTGAGCGCGGTGAAGCTCGCATCGGAGTGCGCGCCGAGCGACGTCACGTAGTCGAGCGGCGCGTCGGTGTGCCAGCCCTCGGCGAACACGGGCGCGGGGAGCGCGTGGGGCAGGGTCGCGATGAGGATCTTGGGATCGCTGCCCGCACGGTCGCTCTGCACGTTGACGACGAGCCGATAGACCGCGCCGTTCATCAAGACTTGCAGGATGACGTGATCGCTGTTCGGGAACGTGCACGTCGTGTCGCTCGGCTTCTGGACCGCGTAGACCGTGCCGTCGATCCGACCAAAGCCCTCCGTGAGCGCGCTTCCGAACGTCGTCGCGCAGAGGCCCGTGGGCTTCCACGCGTCGGCTGGGGCATCGGCCGCGGAGCTCGCATCGAGATCGGCGTTCGCGCCGTCGTCGGCCCCTCCGGCGTCGTCGGCCGGCGTAGCGGCGTTGGAGGACGAGCTGCCGCTGCAGGCGACGAGCGCCGCGGCGCAGGTCGCGAGCGTGAGGAGCAAGCGTGAAGATCGAAGTTCGAGCATGGATGCCTCGGCCGACGGTCTAGCGCGAAACCCGCTCAGGCGCTCGCGGCGCGGATCACGACGCGCGCATGACGACAGCCGAGGCGTTGCCGTAGTAGCCGATGCTCGTGACGACCACGTGACGGACCCGCGCAGGAAGCGAGCCGCCCACGACCAGATCCTGCGCGACCGGGACACCTCCGAGCCACGCGAGAGAGGCCGCCATGCCGATCGTTCCGCCGGCGCCGAGCGTCTCGCCGAGCGCGAGCTTCGGGGCGACGACGGCAGCGGCGGGCAGGGCGTCCCGGATGCCAGCAAGCTCCTCATCGTCGAGCTGCGGAAGGCCCGCGACGCTGGAGACGACCAGGTCGACGTCGCGGGGCGCGAGCTGCGCGTCGGCGAGGGCAGTCGTGATTGCGCGCTTCATCGCCTCGCGTGACGCGAAGACGAGCGGGCTCTCCTCCGGAGCGAAGAACGACGTGCCGTAACCGGCGATTTCCCCGAGGATGCGAGCGCCGCGGGCGCGCGCGACCTCGGGCACCTCGAAGGCGAGGAAGGCCGCGGCTTCGCCGAGGCGCGTATCGTTGGTCGCCGTGCCGTTGGTGGTGCGGTCCCCGGCGCCCGTGACGGGCCCGAGGACGCCGAGCTTCTGGAAGGCGAGGAAGAGCGCCTCGCTCATCGCCTCGCCGCCGCCGGTGATGATGGCGTCGGCGCGGGCCGTCTCGAGGAAGATGTCGGCGCACGCCACCGCATCGAGCCCTCCGCAGTTGCCGTCCGAGACGCTCACGTTGAGCGCGCGGAGCTCCTCCCAGATGCTGACGTAGCCGCTCGCGCTGTTCGAGACGGTGTTCGGGAACTTCGCCGGGTTGATGTAGCGGGCGTCCTCGAGCTTCGCGACGCGATCGAGCTCGGTGATGGCCTCGAGGCTTCCGTAGGCATTCGAGCAGACGACGCCGACGCGCTCGGGGGCGAGGGCGACCCAGAGGTTGTCCTTCTTGATGCCTGCATCATGCAAGCAAAGGCGCGCCGCGACGACGAGCAGCTTGGTCAGCCGGTCGAGCGTGCGGAGCCCCTTGTCTCCGAGGTATTTCGTCGCGTCGAACTCGGGCACCTCGACGATGCGGGCGTCGGGGTACTTCGACACGTCGAAGCTCCTGATCGCCGAGGGCGGCAACGCAGAGAGCCGCTTCGCAGAGGCAAGCCCGCCGAAGAACGCCTCGGTGCCGGTGCCCAGCGCGCACGCGATGCCGAGCCCGGTGACGAGTCGCGGCGTCATCGTTCAGGCCGCTCGACGCGAGAAGGGGGGCGGTTCGGGGAGCTTGTACGGTCTCGCGAGGCAGGTCACCGAGTTGTAGCCGCCGAACGCCAGAGAGTTGTTGAGCACGACGTCGTGAGCGCCGGAGCGCGCGACGTTGGCGACGACGTCGACGTCGCACTCGGGGTCGGGAGTCTCGTAGCCGATGGTCGGCGGGTAAACGCCACGCTCGAGCGTCATGATGCAGCCGATCGCCTCCAGCGCGCTCGCCGCGCCCATGCAGTGACCGAGCATGCTCTTCATGCTCGAGATGGGCACCTTGCGGTTTCCGAAGATGTCCTTCATCACCTTCGCTTCGGCGGCGTCGTTGTGCTTCGTGCCCGTGCCGTGCGCGTTGACGAAGTCGACCGCGTCGGGAGTGACCCCCGAACGTTCGATGGCCTGTCGCATCGCGCCGATGCTCCCGATCGCATCGGGGTGCGGGCGCGTGATGTGGTAGGCGTCGCAGGTCATCCCGTGGCCGCCGACCTCGGCGAGCAGCGTGGCGGCCTTGCGACGCGTCGCGTGCGCCTCGCTCTCGAGCACGAGGATGCCCGCCCCCTCGCCCAGGATGAGCCCCTGGCGATTGAGATCGAACGGCTGGCACTTCGCGGGCGCCATCGCCGCGAGGCGAACGAAGCCGCTGTACTGCAGCTCCTGGAGCATCTCCGCGGCACCGGTCACGACGACGTCGGCCTTGCCGGAGCGAATGAGGTCGGCGGCGAAGCCGATGGCGTAATTGCCGGCCGCGCACGCGGCGGGGAGCGTGAGCACCGCGCCCTCGGAGCCGATGGCCCGCGCGATGTGGATCGGGAGCAACGTCGAGCCGTACTTCGGGATGATGGCGCGGCGGACCCCGGCGGCACCTTTGTGGATCCACGCGTGATCGAGGTCACCGAGGACGTCGGCTTCGCCCATGGTCGTGCCGAGCACGACCGCCACGCGTGGCCCCTTGAGGGCCCCCGCGTCGATGCCCGCATCTGTGATCGCCATGCGCGCGGCCGCGAGCGCCATCTGGGAGCAGCGGCCCATGCGCCTCACCTCGAGCGCCGTGAGGTGGTCCTTGGGGCGGAACCCCTTCGCCTCGCCGGCGAACTGGCGACCGAGGTTCTTCACGTCGAAGGCCTCGACCGGCGAGATGCCGCTCGTCCCCTCGGCGAGCGCGGCGAAGAATGCGTCCTTGCCGAGCCCGATCGAGCTCACGACGCCGACGCCGGTGATGAAGACCCGCACGGGTGGCTGTATAGCGCGCGGCACCTCGCAGGAGCAATGTCGTGACGCGCCTCATCGAGCGCGAAATCGTCATATTCATCGCATGGTTGAACCACTTGCGGCGTGCGTACGACGCTTCGCGTTGCGTGCCTGTTTACGCACGTGAACAGACCCTGGCGAAGGCGTGGACGGACGTGCAGTTGACGCCTTGCGCAAGGGCCTTCCAGCGGGTATTGGGAGCCGCCGCCAATGAAGGATCCGAAGTTCGTTGCGCCGACCTTGCCGGCGGCCATCCGCCAGCTCGCGAAGCTCGACGACGCCGGGGCGCGGGGCTTCGTGTTCGTCCGCCCGGACGGCACCGAGCGGTTCTGCTCCTGGACCGAGGTGTGCGCGCAGGCCGAGCGCCGCGCCGCGACGCTCCACGCGCGCGGCATGAAGAAGGGCGACCGGCTCGCGATCGTCGTGCCCGACCCCGACGAGTTCGTCCTCTCGTTCCTCGGCGCCGTCATGGGGGGCATCGTCCCCGTGCCGATTTACCCGCAGCTCTCGTTCAAGAACGTCGAAATTTACCACGAGACGGTCACCCACATCGCAAACGCCTCGGGCGCATCGATGATGCTGACGACGCAGGTGACCAAGCCGTACGTCGAGCCTGTGCTGCCCCGCGCGGAAGCATTGAAGTCGATCGTCACCGTCGATGAGCTAGCGGGCGAAGATCATGGGAAGATCGACGTGACCGTCGAGGCGAGCGATCTCGCGTTTCTCCAGTTCACCTCAGGGTCGACGTCGCGGCCCAAGGGCGTCACGGTCACGCACAACAACCTCGCCTGGAACAGCGAGAGCTTCATGATTCACGGCCTCGAGAAGGACTCGTCCTTCGACAAGGGCGTGAGCTGGCTGCCGCTCTTCCACGACATGGGCCTCATCGGCTTCGTGATCGGCCCGCTCTTCACGAACATTCCGGTCGTGTTCATGCCGACGGCGAGCTTCGTGCGCAACCCCCGCATCTGGCTCGACAAGATTCACCAGCACCGCGGCACCATCACCTACGCCCCGAACTTCGCCTACGCGCTGGTCACGAAGCGCGTGAAGGAGAAGGACCTCGGCGACCTCGATCTCTCGTGCCTCCGCCGCGCCGGCTGCGGCGCCGAGCCGATTCAGGCGAGGACCCTCCACGAGTTCGCTTCGAAGCTCCGCCCCGCCAAGTTCGACGCGCGCGCGTTCCTCCCGTCCTATGGGATGGCCGAGGCGACGCTCGCGATCACCTTCGTCCCGGCCTTCAGTGGCGTTCGGAGTGACACTGTCGACAAGGCCGGACTCGAGCAGGCCAAGGCCACACCAGCCCCGGCGGGCGAGGGCGCTGCCACGCTCGTCAACTGCGGGCACTCGTTCCCCGAGCACGAGATCGCCATCGTCGACGAGAGCGGGAGACGGCTCGCCGATCGCCAGGTCGGCCAGATCGTCACGCGCGGCCCGAGCATCTCGAAGGGCTACTACCAGGAGCCCGAGCTCACGGCGGAGTTCTTCAAACCGCTCGCGGGAGGCTCGGCCGAGGCTGACTCCGGCGCGTGGCTCTACACGGGTGACCTCGGCTACATGGTCGACGGTGAGGTCTTCATCTGCGGCCGCCTCAAGGACATGATCATCGTCCGCGGCCGCAACTTCTACCCGAGCGACATCGAGTGGGTCGTCAGCGAGATGCCGGGCGTGCGCCGCGGAAACGTCGTCGCATTCTCCGCGGAGATCGACGGCGAGGAGCAGCTCGTCGTGACCGCCGAGGGCACATCCTCCGAGGCCGAGGCGCTGAAGGCCGCCGTCGCGCAGCGCATCGTCGCGGACTTTGCCCTGACCCCGCACGACGTGGTCATCGTTCCCCAGGGAACCCTGC
>JANXVA010000664.1 GCA_025351875.1 Myxococcales bacterium
CCAGACGAGCTGCTGGCCGTCCGTGCCGAGGTCAGCGGCCCCCTTGGTGAAGTCGTCGCCGAACGAGAGGAAGTCCTTCACTCCTCCCGCCGTCGTGTAGACCTTCTGCTTGTTGATGGCGTACGTATCGGACGCCCAGAAGAGCGTCTGCGCGTGGAAGAACTGGTAGTTCTGCGCGAGACCGTTGTCCTGGCTCGAGGACCAGATGTCCTTGACGAGAGAGCCGTCCTTCCAGGACAGAAGGCTCATCAGGCCGCCCGAGACCTCGAGCAGCCCGGGGTCGCCCGCGATGAAGCCCCGCGTGAACGAGTCGTGGTAGTGGCGCAGTACCGTTGGCCGTAGGTCGTCGAGGCTTCCTCCCAGCGCTCCACCTCCGTAGCTACTCAGTTCTCCTTTCGCTTCGCTGTCGTACACGCGATACGCGTAGTGGTCGCCGTCGCTCACAGCCTCGCCGAGAACGCACCTTGACGACTTCTGCTCACGAACCGCCGTGAGAACCGGACCGTCCACTTCCGCAGTCAGCCGGAACGTGCCGTCACTCTGGAATCGCGCGGTCATCAGGACGACTGTCCCGTTCGTTCGCCTGAGAGCCTTCGTCCCCGGGGTAGTCAGCTCGTTGATCAGCGTGTTTGGCTGCCAGTCGAGCACCATCTGCCGACAGGCTTTCCCCGTCGTCTCGGGATCTGCGCGACACGGTTCCCACCGGATCGGAGCCGGCAAATTCTCGCGCGCGTGGGGCACGTAGAACTCGCAGAACGGGTCGTAGTCCGCGTAGTGGTCCCAACCCTCGAACGGACTCGCGTGCGCCGCGTCGAGCTCGGGCGGCGTGCGATCGACGCGCACGTCGGCGATCGGTCCGTCGAGCGCGGCGTCGGGCGCAGCCGCCGCAGGCTCCGACGAACAACCGGCGCCGCCGCGCACCAGCGCGGCCCCACCAGTGATCGCGAGGAGCAGGGAAGCGGTGCGACGGGGGTTCATTGGAAGAAGGCGTCCAGCGTGAACGTGCCCGTGCCCCCAAGGAGGTTCGCGCGGCGGTACACGGAGGTCACGGCGTCGGTCGTGTCGCGGACGATGACGCCGTACTCGTCCTTGTCGACGATGGGACCGGTCGTCGTGTACGGGATCGAGTCCGCGTCGATCTGCGAGGCGTACGCGGCCCCGCTCGTGTTGACGCGAAGCCTGGCGAACTTGCTCTGTGTGTTCGTTTTCGACGCCGCGACGAGGAGCACCTGGCCGTCGCGATCCACGGCCAGGAAATGCTGATCCCAGATCGTGCCGCGCGTCCAGGTCCCGAGCACCTGCGTCACGCCGGTCCACGGGCTCATCCGAAGCAGCGTGTACGAGCGCGTCCGTTGCTCGAGGATCCAGAGCTGGCCGTCCGCCGGCGAGAACGTCGCCGTCTTCGCCTTCGCGAACGCGACGCTCGGTACGATGGTCGACCAGCCGACGTACGGACGCCAGAGGTGCACGTCGGCAAGCTCCAGGTTCGTCCCCGCGTCGAGCCCGCCAATCACGAAGACGCCACCGGCTTGCCGCGAGAGCACCGTCAAAAAACCGGAGCGCGGGGCGGGAGCATCGGCGGGGCTGCTCGCCGATGGGTACCCGAGCTCGGCGGCGGATTTCAGGGTTCCACGATCGAAGAGCACGGTGTCGTAGACCGTCGTTCCGTTGGCCGTCACGCCCATCGCCTGGACGCGGTCGTCCAGGTTCGCGGCGACCCCGGCGGGCTCGAGCGCACTGGCCCACACCACCCCGGGAAAGGCGAAGTTGGCCGCCATCGTCGGGCTCACGAGCGGGGCCGCATCCCAGGATCCTCCGTGATCTTCGATCACGCGGGGCCCGTCGAGCTCCGTCGCGGCGGCGACGATCGGACGGATGCGAGAACGCAGGATGGTCTCGTAGGGCGCCGGATCCGGCAGCGTGTGAACGAGGAAGAAGAACTTTCGCATGAGCCCCGTGCCGGAGTACGTCTTCGCGTACGCCCGATCGGGTCGGATGTCGAAGTAGTGATTGGTGATGTCAGCGTCGTGAACGCCGACGAAGAAGCCGTTCGCGTTGGGGTTCGTCGCACGCCCGACCGTCGAGGCGGCGTGGTACCAGAGCGCGCCGTCGAGGCACGTGCCGCCGCCGACGAGCGCAGTGTTCGAGCACGTCGCCGCGTAGTCTGCGGCGGGCTGAGGAATGCGTCCGCCGCTCGTCCAGAAAGCTGAGTCCGACGCAAACGACCAGGTGTGGCGGGCCGCCGCCGAGTCGTTGTAGGGCCAGTTCCAACCCGAATCGCGGTTCGCGTTGATGCTCAGCTTGACGCGGTGCCAAGGTCTCGTCGGGTCAGCGCCCTCCGCCGCGCTCGACGAGTAGTCGGTGAGCGCGCTGTTGCGGATGTTCGAGTCCGCGTGACAATCGAAGAATAGCGCCAGGTTCTGCTGACAAAACCTGGCGTACGTCACCACGTCCGGCAGCGCTCTCGCGATTGGCGTCGTGCCCGCGGGAGCCTTGACGTGTGGCGCGACACGAACCGCGTCGATGCCGTCGCTGGTCACGCGCCCAGAGAAGAACCCGCCAAACTGAGGATGCCCTCCGCCGACGCGGTACTCCCCTGTCGCGACCGGCGTGGTGCTCGGGCAAGGCGCGGGGTCGCAGGCGTCGCCGAGGATCTCGAAGGTCGCGTCCTGGCGCTGCTTCACGAGCTCGGCTTCTTCGTTGCAGTTCAGCTGGCTTGCGTTCGTCACGAGCGGACAGTTGTCTCGTTTGTACAGGGGGACCGACGCGCTGCCCCCGCAGACGCCGTCCTGGTCCGTGTCGTTGTTGCCCGCCGGGTCGAACGGACAGAGCTCGCAGAGGTCTCCCGTGCCGTTGTCGTTCTTGTCGACCTGATCTTGATTCGCCACGTATGGGCAGTTGTCGTGGACGAGAGACGTCGCGACACCATGGTCCCACCAACCATCGCAG
>JANXVA010000695.1 GCA_025351875.1 Myxococcales bacterium
TCGCAGCGAGCCTCCCCAGGCGTGAATCGGCCCTCCGGGCCGACCGGCGTGCAAGGCACGCCGTCTCAGGTGATGATGTCTGCCAGGTGGTAGCGGCCCGCGGGCTTTCCCGCGATCCAGCCCGCCGCGCGCACCGCGCCGTGCGCGAAGAGATCGCGGTTCGACGCGCGATGCGTGAGCTCGATCCGCTCGCCATCGCCGAAGAAGAAGACGGTGTGGTCGCCGACCACGTCACCGCCGCGGACCGCGTGCATGCCGACCTCGTCGGGCTTGCGAGGCCCGGGGCGCCCCTCGCGCCCGTGCACGTAGTGAGCGGCGCGCGCATGCTTGACGACGTCGCCCAGACGAATCGCGGTACCGCTCGGCGCATCGACCTTCGCGCGATGGTGAACCTCGACGACCTCGACGTCGAACGACGGGCCGAGCGCCACCATCGCCTTCTCGACGAGCGCGGCGAGGACGTGGACACCGATGCTCATGTTGGGCTCCCACATGACCGCGCTCTTCAGCGCGGCGACGTCGAGCGCGCCCTTCGCAGGAGCGTCCAGACCGGTCGTCCCGCTGACGATCGCGATCCCCGCGCCGGCGCAGAGCGCGCTGGCATGCACGAGCGCCCCTGGCGTCGAGAAGTCGATGACGACGTTGGCTCGCGAGGTCACGAGCGCGTGCGCATCGCCGGCCACCTTTGTACCGATGGCGCCGATTCCCGCGAGCTCCCCCGCGTCGCGGCCCTCGTCGTCTCTGCCAATCGCCGCGACGATCTGCATGCCCGCAGCGTGTGCGAGACGGACTACCGTCCGACCCATGCGCCCGTTCGCGCCGAGCACGCCGAGGCGCACGCTGTTCGGTGGCAGATGCAACGTCATCCGCGGCTCGACTCGTACGCCTCGAGAGCGGCGACGACCTTGGCGCGCGCGGCCTCGCTCGCGCGAACGAGCGGACCGCGAACGGCGTCGGAGACCTTCAGCTTGTGCGCGAGGGCGGCCTTCGCAGGGCTCGGATTCGCCTCCACGAACATGACCTCGTGCACGCGACAGAGCGCGAGGTGCGCCTTCCGCGCTTCGTCGTACTTCCCGTCGAGCGCGAGGCGCGTCGCGCGGGCGACCTCCGCGGGATAGACGTTCGAGGTCACGCTTATGACACCGCGCGCACCGACCGCGATCATGGGGAGCGTGAGTCCGTCGTCGCCGGAGAGCACCGTCATGCGATCGCCCATCGTGCGGACGATCTCCTGCGCACGAAGGACGTTGCCCGTCGCCTCCTTCGTCGCGACGACATTCGGCGCGGCCTGCGCGATGCGCGCGAGCGTGTCGGCGCCGAGGTCGATCCCGGTGCGTGCGGGGATGTTGTAGACGATGGTCGGGCATTTCACCGACGCCGCGACGGCGACGTAGTGCTGGTAGAGCCCTTCCTGTGTGGGCTTGTTGTAGTAGGGCACGACGACCATCACCGCGTCGGCGCCGGCCTTCTCCGCGGCCTGCGAGAGCGCGATGGTCGCGCGCGTCGAGTTCGCGCCGGTACCGGCGATGACGCTGCACTTTCCCTTCGCGAGCTTCACCGTTCGTTCGACGAGCGCGAGCTGCTCCGCGGCGTCGAGCGAGGGGCTCTCCCCGGTCGTCCCGCACGGGACGATGCCGGTGATGCCGCCGGCGATCTGCGCGGCCACGAGGAGGTCATAGACCTCCCAGTCGATCGACCTGTCGGCGTCGAGCGCCGCGTCACGGAACGGGGTGACGATTGCGGTGTAGGTACCTTCGAACTTGAGGCTCATGGCGAGCATCCTTTTCGTACGGCGGCGGCCTGCGCGCAAGTAGCACGCGAGGTGTACGATCCGGGTAATGGCGTCCTCTTCGAGGCTCGGCTTGGTCTACGTGCTCGTTCTCACTTCCGGCCTCGCCCTGGCCGCGGCCGGCGGCGGATGCTCGGGGGATGACGGGGCGCTCGCCAGCTCGTCGTCAGGTGGGACGGGAGACGCCGCGACCTCGGGAACGAGCGGAACCAGCGGCGCGAGTGGAACGTCGGGGACGAGCGGCACCTCGGGAGCGAGCGGCACCTCCGGCGACGGCGGCAGCAGCGGCAGTCCGGCAGGCGCGCTGAAGGCGGGAAAGACCACCCTCACCATCAAGGCCGCGGGAACCGATCGCTCGGTCATCGTGGTGGTGCCGACGACGATCGGCAGCGGCAAGCTCCCGCTCGTGATCGCCCTTCACGGCAACGGCGACACGAATACGAATTTCATCACAGGAACGACGACCCTGGAGGCGCTCGCCGAGTCGAAGAGCTTCGTCCTCGCGGCACCGCAGGGGATCTCGCAGGACATCACCATCGGCGGTCAGACCGTTCCGGGGGTCGACTGGGATCCGTATCGCACGGTCGCCGGCGGCAACATCGACCTCCCGCTGCTCGACGCCATCCGCACGCAGCTCGTCGCGAGCGGTTCGATCGACACGAAGAAGCTCGTCGTCTTCGGCTACTCGCAGGGCGGCTACATGTCCTTCCGTTACGGTATGGACACGTCGGCGACGCTCGCGTGCGCCGGGCTCATCGGCGCTGCGAATCCGCTCGGACCGCAGCTCACGGCCGCGGCGCCCCGGAAGATCCCCGTCGCCCTGCAAATCGGAACGAACGACGGCGCCATCGGCCAGGCACGCAACACGAAGGCCGATCTCGAATCGAAGAGCTTTCCGCTCGACTACCACGAGATCGCCGGAGCCGGTCACGTACCGGTCGCCGGCGGCGTGACGGTCCCCCTCACCTTCTGCCTCGGCCAGTCGCTGCCCTGACGCGCTACGCGCCTTTGCTACAGCGCTCGGCGACCGCAGCGTGGAGGCCCGCGATGTCGATGCGATCGGGCTCCAGCTCGAGCGCGACCTCGAGCTCGGCGAGCGCGTTTCGCTCGAGGCCCGTCGCGAGATAGAGGCTCGCCGCCGTGAGCCGATACTCGGCGCGCGTGGGGTCGAGGGCGATCGCCCGCGCGGCGGCATCGATCGCGGCGTCGAAGCGCGTGCGTGCTCGGAGCAGGGCATACGCGTAGCGGTGATGCGGATACGGGTCGGCCTGCAGCGACTCCACCACCCGGCTCCACATCTCGGCAGCGCCGCTCCATTCGCCGCGCGACTCGAACGCCTGGGCGTTGCGTCGGTAGATGCGCGTCTTCAGCGCCTCGCGGAGATAGGCGTCGTACCCGGCGCGTGCCTCCGTGTTCGAGAGCGTGTCGACCGCGCTCGTGAGGGCGCGGAAGATCGCCTCGACCTTCGGCCCGATCGCGCCGACGTCCTTGCGAAAGAAGCGATCAGGATGATGCTGCTTCGCGAGCGCGTAATAGGCGCGCTTGATGTCCTTCAGGTCCGCGGTCGCGGAGACCCCGAGCAGCGTGTAGTGATCGGTACGGTTCAGGCGCTCGTAGAGCTCTGTGATGCGCCCCACCTCCTCCGCTTCGATCGCCGCGGGCGGCGCCAAGGAGGTGAGCGGAGGCGGCGCGACCGACCCGAGCTCGACCTGCACGTTCGTTAATTCGATGACCTCGACGCTGTTCGAGCGGAGCGGCGGGAGCGAAGGGACAGACGGCATGGCCGGGCGCGACGACGGCGCGGCGGGAGGCGCCGAGCGGCGCGACGAAGGAGCAGGCGGCGGCACGAGGAGCCGCGAAGACTCCGTCGGCGGCGGAACGACGCGCCGGATCGCCGGAGGCTTCGGCGCGGAACGACGCGAGGCCGGCGAGCTCGATCGGGAGGAAAGAGGCGCCGGAGGCGAGGAGCCAGGGCGACGAGGCGGTGTCACGCCTCCAGGGTACCGAGGATCGGCGCGTTGGGAATGGTCAAGAGACCGACCAACTCAAGCCTTCACGATCGCGTCCCAGTTCTCGGCGATCTCCTGCGGCGTCCACACGCCCTGCGCGTCGTCCTTGAACTTGCCGGGCGTCTCGATGACCTTGAACGCATAGAGGCGCGCGCCCGCGACGGCGAGCACGTGCCCCGTCCGGTCGGCGCAGAGATCGCTCGCGAGAAAGAGCGCGGCTGGCGAGATGTGCTCGGCGGTCATCGTCTCGACGCCCTGGAACATCGGCAGGTCCTCGGTGAGGCGTGTCTTCGCGATCGGGGCGAGAGCGTTCACGGTGATCTTGTGCTTCTGGAGCTCGATCGACATCGTGCGCGTCAGGCCGTAAATACCGGCCTTTGCGGCCGCGTAGTTCGCCTGGCCGAAGTTGCCCATCATGCCGCTCACACTCGTCGTGTTCACGATGCGCGCGCCGTGGCCCTGGGCAATCGCCTGCCGCACGAAGGCCTGCGAGCAGAGGAACGAGCCCTTGAGGTGGACGGCGATGACGACGTCCCACATCGCCTCCTCCATCTTGAGGAACGTCTTGTCGCGGAGGATGCCGGCGTTGTTGACGAGAACGTCGACCTTGCCGAACGCGTCGACACCGCATTTCACGATGGCATTGGCGCCTGAAGCCGTCGCGACCGTATCGTGGTTGGCCACGGCCCTGCCGCCGGCGGAGGTGATCTCCTTCACGACCAGGTCGGCCGCGCTCGCATCGCTGCCGGTGCCGTCACGTGCGCCGCCGACGTCGTTGACGACGACGCTCGCTCCCTCCTTGGCGAAGAGATGCGCGTGCGCGCGACCGATGCCGTTACCCGCGCCGGTGATGATCGCAACCTTGCCGTCGAGAAGTGCCATGCCGCTTCGGTAGGCAATTCGCGGCCCGCCGGCAAGCGCCCTGCGCTAACCTCCCCGGCGTTCGATGAAGGACCCGTTCAAAACGCGGAAGATGGCGACCGTGCCGTTTCCGCCGCCGCCGGATGCACCTCATGCACCTCATGCACCCGTGCCCGAGGCCGCGCCGAGCTCCCCCTCGAGCAGCGGCCGCGCATCGGGGATTCCCCTCGCGCCTCCTTCCTCCGACGCCAGCTGGTCGTCGGGCGAGGTCGCCGCGGATCGCACGACGGACCCGGCGATGTCGGTCATGCCGAGCAGCGCCGCCACCAAGGACCGCGCGACGCTCACGATCATCAGCGGCATCAACGCGGGTCAGGTGTTCGCGCTCGACGGCACGGATCACGTCCTCGGTCGAGGCACCGAGGCCGACCTCTGGCTCGACGAGGGCGGCGTCAGTCGCCGCCATGCCAAGGTGTCGTGCCGCTCGGATGGCCGCTACTTCGTCGAGGATCTCGGCTCGACGAACGGCACGTTCCTCGGCGGGCAGCGCATCACGGTCTGCGAGGTCCGCCCGAACGATCGCATCCAGCTCGGACCGCACGTGACGTTGCGCTTCGCGATCACCGACGACGCCGAGGAGGAGCTCCAGCGGCGGCTCTACGAGTCGTCGACGCGCGACGGGCTCACGCGCGTCTACAACCGCAAGTACTTCCAGGAGCGGCTCACCGCGGAGGTCGCGTACTCGCGCCGACACAAGGTGAAGCTCGCGGTCATCCTGCTCGATCTCGACGACTTCAAGCAGGTCAACGACACGCACGGGCACCTCGCCGGCGACATGGTGCTGCGCCTCGTCAGCGCGCAGATGCAGAGGCTGCTGCGGCTCGAGGATCTCGTCGCGCGCTTCGGCGGCGAGGAGTTCGTCGTGCTCGCGCGCTCGACCGGCAAGACCGAGGCGGTCAAGCTCGCGGAGCGCATCCGCGAGTCGATCGCGGGCCTCGAGATCCCCATCGCCACCGATCACACGATCCACGTCACGATGAGCCTCGGCGTTGCCTCGCTGCCCGACGTCGCGCCCGACGGCGGCCCGACCGAGCTCCTCGCGCTGGCCGACCTCCGACTCTACAAGGCGAAGGCCGAAGGCAAGAATCGCGTCATCGCAGAGGGCGCGTGAAGGCGGCGAGGGTCGCAAGCGCGCTGTTCACGCTCGTGATCGCGGGCGTGGGTTGCAAGAGCAGCACCCCCGCGCCGCTCGGCCCCACCGACCCCGAGCAGGTCACGTTCGCGCAGCCGTTCCTCTGGGGCTCGGCGAGCGCGGGCTTCCAGGTGGAGAAGGGCCTCCCCAACACCGACTGGGGCGCCTGGGTGAAGACGCCCGGCAAGATCAAGAACGGCGACGACCCTGACAACGGCGGCGCCGACGCGCTCGGGCACATCGACGGGGACGTCGCGCTCCTCGTGGCGTCAGGGCAGAACGCGTACCGCTTCTCGGTTGAATGGGCACGTATCTACCCGACGCGCGCCGCGTTCGACGCGGATCAGCCCGACGCCGCCGCGCTCGCCTCGTACGACAAGCTCTTCGCGGCGCTGCATGCGGCCAAGATCACGCCCTTCGTCACGCTCCAGCACTTCGCGCTCCCGAGCTACCTCTCCGATCCGAGCAAGAACAGCGAGCCGCAGGGCTGGGAGCGCCCCGAGATCATCCCCATGTTCGGCACGTGGTGCGGGCGCATCGCGAAGCGCTGGGGCGGCGACGTCGACTGGTGGGGAACCATCAACGAGCCGCTGGTCGCGCCGATCGCCGGGTACATCCAGGGAAGCTTCCCGCCTGGCCTGCTCCTCGCCGTCGACCGCGCGCTCACCGCCGGCAAGAACGAGGCGCGGGCGCACGCCAGGTGCTTCGACGCGATCAAGGCGAACGACACGGTGGACCTCGACGGCGACGGCAAGCCCTCGATGGTCGGCATCGTCCACAACACGCCCGCGGTCGAGCCCGAGGATCCGACCTACCCGGACGACGTCGCCGCCGCCGATCGCGTTCGTTACATCAACAACCACTGGATCCTCAACGCCGTCGTGCGCGGCGAGTGGGACGACGACTTCGACGGCAAGCTCGACGGCCCGAACGACAAGAAGGTCGACCCCGACCTCGTCGGCCGCTCCGACTACATCGGCATCAACTACTACTCGGCGGTGTGGGCCACCGTGAACGGGCTGCAGCTCCCGATCATCAACGCGTTCATCAAGAACGACCGCCTCCCGAACGACCGCCCCAAGACGGATTTCCACTGGGACATCTATCCGAAGGGCTTCCGCCTCGTGCTCGACGAGGCGAAGACGTACGGGCTCCCGGTCGTGATCACCGAGAACGGCATCGCCGACTCGACGGACGCGAATCGCGCGCGCTTCGTGCTCGAGCACCTGTACGAGCTCGGACGCGCGAAGGCCGACGGCCTCGACGTGCGCGGCTACTTCTACTGGTCGCTCCTCGACAACTTCGAGTGGGCGAGCGGCTTCTGTCCGCGCTTCGGCC
>JANXVA010000323.1 GCA_025351875.1 Myxococcales bacterium
GCCATTCTTCTCTTCTCGTCCACTGTCGGCCTCGTCGGCTGTAGCTCGGATCCTGCGCCCGAAGCGGCGAAGGACTTCTGCGGCACTGCCGCCTCGTCGAACAAGACGTGCAAGGACCCGGTCGCGTGCGACACGCAGCTCGCTTCGGACTGCACCTCGCTCGACAAGGTGCTGTCGACGTCGACCGTCTCGGCGGCGAAGGACTGCCTCGAGTCCGGGATCTGCGGGGTCGCCTCGTGCATGTCGCGCGCGCAGAAGGGCTCGACCGCGACGGCAGCCCACAAGAAGCTCGCCGAAGACTTCTGCAAGTTCTGCGCGCCGACGCTCCAGGACTGCAACGCGAACTTCTACAAGCGAGGCGCAAACTCCGCCGGTCTCGTGGTGCTGCCATACTCGGAGGACATCGCGAAGGCGGTCGACGACGAATGCACCGGCCAGGACGGCTGTCAGGCGAAGTTCACGACCTGCGCGCAGGGCGTCATCGCGCGCACCCTCGCGGACAAGGTAGACCCGGCGACGGCCGACTGCATCGCGCAGGGCTTCGGCAGCGACAGCACGGCCGCTCCTGTCGGTCCCGATGGTCGGCCCCAGGAGGTCACGTGCACGCCGGCGAACTGCCAGGGCTGCTGCCGTGACGACAAGTGCGAGAAGGGCGACACCTCCGACGCGTGCGGCGTCGGTGCGAAGGGTTGCGAGACCTGCTCGGCGACCTCCAAGTGCACTGCGGGCGCATGCAAGGAGCCGTGCGGCCCCAACACCTGCAAGGGTTGTTGCAACGGTGACGCGTGCGAGCTCGGGACCGCCAAGGACACGTGCGGTGACAAGGGCGAGGCGTGCGACAAGTGCGCCGGCGCGTTCGTCTGCTCGAACCATACGTGCATCGACGGCTCCTGCCAGGCGACGTGCACGAACGGCTGCTGTTCAGCGACCGGCTGTCAGCCTGGCGCCGCCGCGGCGGCCTGCGGAACCGGCGGCGAGGCCTGCGTCAACTGCGGCGTCGGCCGTAAGTGCACGGCGGCGGCATGTCAGCTCGATCGCACGTCGCTATGGGACCTGTACATCTCGTTCGCGGTCCTGCCCGAGAAGAGCCACTCGGGCTATTCGTGGGATGCGCTCGCGGGTTTGCCTGACCCGTTCGTAAACGTCTTCACGAGCGAAGGCGCGAGCACTCACTCGGGCGCGACGACCGTGGTGAACGACACGCTCTACCCGTTCTGGGCCGAGACTCCCGTGAAGGGCGTCAAGGCGAGCGAGCTGCTCGCCAACACGTCGATCGAGATCTGGGACTACGACACCCTCGATCCGAATGACTACATCGGCGGCTGCGCGCTGCCGCTCACGCCGGCCGTGTTCGACGGGTCACTCCAGGACTACACGTGCCCAGCGACGGCGAGCACCGTCTCGGTGAAGATCTACTACCGCATCAATCCGCACGTGCCGTAAACGGCTGGGCTCCGCCCCCCGACACCTCGTGTCGGGACCCCCTGGTTTCGCCTTCGGCGACCGTCGTGCTTTGCGCGCCGTGCGAAGGGAACGAAGTCCCACGCACGTGAGAAGTAGGTCACCGCTCGGTGGCCTACGGGAGGTTCGTGACCTTCACGGGGTAGGGGGAGTCGACCTTCGTGCCATCGCCGAGCTGGCCGCGGTCGTTCTTGCCCCAGCACCACACCGTGCCGTCCTTCTTGAGCGCGCACGCGTGACGGAGGCCCGGCGCGACGGAGAGCACGTTGCCGAGGAGGCCTACGCCGGCCGGACCCTTGATGGCTACCGGCGCGAACGACGAACCCGTGCCGCCGTCGGCGAGCGAGGCGAGGTCGGCACCCCAGCACACGACGGTGGCGTCGCTCTTCACCGCGCAGCTGACGCGCTCCGCGACGCCGATCGAGCCTGCGCCTGCCGTTGCCGTGATGGGGGCGCCTGCGAAGCCGCGGAACGGGAGCCCGACGGGATCGACGCCCAGCTGTCCCATGTCGTTGTTTCCCCAGCACACGACGCCGTTCGCGCGGAGCGCGCACGTGTGCTTCGCGCCGTCACTCGCGAGCGCGGAGACGCCGTCGAGGGGCGTCAGGAGCGCGGGATCGGTGACGACGATCTGCGCGTTGAGCTCCGCGGCGCCCGCGCCGGGTCGACCGATCTCGCCGGTCGCGTTCGCACCCCAACACTGCACCTTGCCGTCCGCGAGGGCGCAGGAGTGCACCTCGCCGGCGACGACGCTCACGGTCTTCGGGAGCGCTCCGAACATCACCTCGACCAGCGTGCCGACGCACTGATGGTTCGTGCTCGCGTGGTAGTCGTAGAAGATCGGAGCCGTGCAGAGCGGGTCCATCGCGTTCGGGCGTCCTAGCTCGTTGAACGCCGAGTGACCGAAGCAGGCGATCTTGCCGTTGGTCTTGAGCCCACACGTGTGCGGGCCGCCAGCGGCAACCCGCGCGACGTCGAAGTTTCCGATCGCGCGCGGCGCGGTGCGATCGAGGTTCACCGACGCAGGGGGCTCCGCCTGGGCGCCACTGAAACGCTGGCCCCAGCAGAAGAGGACGTCGCCCTTCCGCGCGCACGAGTGCCACGCGGCCAGCGAGATCTCCTCGAGCCCGTCGAACGCGAGACCCGTCTCGTCGAGCGCGACCTTCGTAGCGGTCGGCACGTCCTCGACGAACGTGGCCGCGCCTGTCTTGCCGTTGCCGAGCTGGCCGTGGTCGTTCGCGCCCCAGCAATAGAGGCTGCGCGTCGGGCCGGCGATGACGCACGTGTGGTCGCCATAACCGACCACCGGATTGGAGTGCTCACCAGAGCCTGTCGCGATCGCACGCACGAGAAGGGGCAGCCCGGCCTCCGCCTCGGCCTCGGCCTCGATCCCATCGACCGCCGCATCACGCGGAGGCGTGAACGCATCGACCTCGACGCGCAGCGCGTCCTCCTCCGGCGCATCGACCGGAAAGTTGAAGCGAGGTCCGGCGTCTCGACCGGGCTCCTCGCAGCCCGAGAAGCCAAAGGTAACGGCAAGCGCTGCCGCCGGCCCTGCGAGCACGACGAGCACACGACCTGCACGGCGACGACCTCGGCTCATCGATCCCTCCCTCGCTCGAGCTTAGGCCCAAACGAGCGCAGGAGCGACAGCGCGTCCTCGGCGACCGTTCGAAGCGCGAAAGGCGCGACTCGGAGGATCCGAATCGCGCCTCTCGATGCCAGCCGTGTCTCGACTACCTGCGGTCGCGACCGCCGCCGCCACGGCCGCCGCGATCGCCGCCGCGTCCGCCGCCGCGATCGTCACGGCCGCGAGAGGGCGGTCCGCCGCCGGCCTCGCGGGCCTGGGCCATGCGCGCCTTCGCCTGCTCGCCGGCCTCGCCCTCGGGGAGGGGAAGGAGCTCGCGGCGCGTGAGGCGAATCTTGCCGTCGCGGGAGACCTCGAGGACCTTCACCTCGACCATGTCGCCTTCCTTCATGATGTCGGTGACGCGCTCGACCCGCGTGTGCGCCATCTCGGAGACGTGGAGGAGGCCGTCGGTGCCGGGGAAGATCTCGACGAACGCGCCGAAGTCCGTGATGCGCTGGACGCTTCCCGTGTAGACGGTGCCGACCTCGGGCTCCGCGGTGATGCCCTTGATGATGTCGATCGCCTTCTTCACGGCGACCGAGTCGGCCGACGCGATGTTGACCGTACCGTCGTCCTCGACGTCGATGGCGACGCCCGTCTGGTCGACGATGCCCTTGATGGTCTTGCCGCCCGGTCCGATGATGAGGCGGATCTGGTCCGGCTTGACCTTGAGGGTCGTGATGCGCGGCGCGTACTTCGAGAGGTCCGAACGCGCCTCGCTGAGCGTCTCGGCCATCTTGCCGAGGATGTGGATGCGGCCTTCGCGGGCCTGGTCGAGCGCCTGGGTCATGATCTCGCGGGACAGCCCGGCGATCTTGATGTCCATCTGGATGGCGGTGATGCCCTTCGCCGTTCCGCAGACCTTGAAGTCCATGTCGCCGAGGTGATCCTCGTCGCCGAGGATGTCGCTCAGGATGGCGTTGCGCTTGCCGTCCGTGATCAGGCCCATCGCGATGCCGGCGACGGGCGCCGTCATCGGGACGCCGGCGTCCATCAGGGCGAGCGTGCCGCCG
>JANXVA010000703.1 GCA_025351875.1 Myxococcales bacterium
CCCGCGACCGTGATCTCGTTCGTCACGCCGCACCGCTTGAACGCGAGGATCGTCAGCTTCTCGTCGCTCGCGTTGTCCTCGACGAGGAGAATTTGCTTGCTCATGACGTCGCCTCCGGGCGCGCCGCGAACGTGAAGTAGAACGTCGCGCCGGCGCCGACGGCTCCCTCGGCCCAGAGCCTCCCCCCGTGGCACCGGACGATTCGTTGAACGGTCGCCAGCCCGATCCCCGTCCCGGGAAACTCGCCCGTGGTGTGCAACCGCTGAAACGGAGCGAAGAGCTTGTCGGCGAAGGCCATGTCGAAGCCCGCGCCGTTGTCGCGTACGAAGAAGGTCTTCGAGCCGCCGTCGGGGGTCGTGCCGAGCTCGATACGCGCCGCAGCTACCTTGCTCGTGAACTTCCAGGCGTTGCCGACGAGGTTCTCGACGAGCGCTCGTCCGAGCGCCGGATCGAGCTCCGCGCACAGCCCGTCCTCGACGACGACGTCGACCGCGCGCCCGGGCTCCGTGGCGGCGAGTCGCGCTGCCGCCGCGCGCACCAGGGCCGAGAGGTCGACCGTCTCACGCTTGATGTCGGTCCTCGTCACGCGCGACAGGGAGAGAAGCGCGTCGATCAGCGCGGCCATCTTCTTGGCGTTGAGAAGGATTTCCTCGAGCCAGTCCCTGCCGTCGGCGTCGAACTTGTCCCCGTAGGTGTCGAGAAGCACCTGGGCGAAGCCATTCATCCCGCGCAACGGCGCGCGGAGATCATGGGCGACCGAGTAGCTGAAGGCCTCGAGCTCGCGGCTCGCCGCTTCGGCCCTGTCCTTCGCGAGCGCGAGCGCGAGCTCCGCGCGCCGGCGCTCCGTCACGTCGCGCGCGACCTTGGAGATGCCGACCACGCGTCCCGCGGCGTCGCGCACGGGAGAGACGGTGACCGACACGTCGATGTCCCGGCCGTCCTTTCGCCTCCGCAACGTGTCGAACCGCAGCGTCTCGCCCCTGGCGACGACCTCGAGGATTCTTGGCTCTTCACTCTCCTTGCCCGGGGGGAGCACGATGGCGATCGACCTTCCGACGATCTCGTCCGCCGAATAGCCTAACATCTGCTCGGCGCCGCGGTTCCAGCTCGTGACGATGCCCTCGAGCGACTTTGCGACGATGGCGTCCGCGGAGGATTCGACGATGGCCGCGAGATGCATCCGCTGCTGATCGGCCCTCTTTCGCTCGGTGATGTCGCGGATCGAGCTCGATACGAGCACGCCAGACTCCGTCTTCAAGGGGGCGAGGCTCACCTCGATCGGGAACTCGGTTCCGTCCTTGCGGCGGCCGTAGAGCTCTCTCCCGGCGTCCATCGGACGGGCGGCAGCGGCGAGGAGATACTCGGTGCGCTTTGCGGGGTGGGCGGCGCGGAATCGTTCGGGGAGGAGGACCTCGATGGTTTGACCGACGAGCTCCGCCCGGGTGTAGCCGAAGAGCTCCTCGACCCGTGCGTTCACGAGCACGATGGCGCCGTCTCCTCCGACGATGACCGTCGCGTCCGGCGCCGACTCGAGCAGGGCACGGATCCGTGCGTGCGCCTCACGCTCCTCGCGCAGCTGCGCGACGGCGGCACGCGCCTCGTTCCTCGCCGTGAGATCGAGAAAGAAGGAGATGCTCGCCGTCGCTTCCTCCTCGAGCATCGCCGTGCCCACGAGGACCGCAAGGCGCGTGCCGTCCTTGCGGATGTATTCCTTCTCGCGAAGGGACACTCCGGCGGTCGCGAGCTGTTCGAGCGTCCGGCGATCGCCGTCACGCCACTCGGGCGGAGTCAGCTCTTTCCAGGCGACGAGACCGGAGAGGATCTCGTCGCGTGAGTACCCGAGCATCCCGAGCAGCGCATCGTTCACCTCGTCGATGCGTCCCGTCACGTGCCCGACGAGAATTCCGATGATGCCGCTCTCCGAGAGACGCGCGAAACGACGCTGGGCCTGCCGGAGGGCCTTCGTCGCGCGCTCTGCGCCATCGCGCGCTGCACGCTCCGCCGTGTACGAGCGAGCGTTGGCGATCGCCACGGTCGCGTGGTCGGCGATGCTCTGCACGAAGCGAAGGTCGTCCTCGTCGTACGGCTCGCCCGGCCGGCTGCGGAAGAGGTTCACGATGCCGACGACCTTGCCTCGGCTCACGAGCGGCAGCGTGATCGCGCTCGTGACCGCCAGGCGTTCGCTGAGCGCCCGGTACGCCGGCTCGCCCGAGGCGGCGAACGCGGATGGCTCGATGACCGGTGTGAGCAGCGCCTCGCCGGTCGCAGCGACCCGACCCGAGATCCCCTCCCCGACACGCTGGCGGCGCGACAAGAGCAGCTCGCGCGTCGCCGCGAGCAGCTCGGGGTCGCGATGGTAGGCGCCGCCGGAGGCCTCGAGCCACTCGCCGTCCTCCGTGACGGCCCGGATCACGCACAAGTCTCCGACGAG
>JANXVA010000726.1 GCA_025351875.1 Myxococcales bacterium
GGTTTCCATCGCCGCCACAACGGCGATCACAAGGTGTGCGAGGGGAAGTACCCGATGTCGCTCTGGCTCCAGGGGGACATCGTGATGGATGACCACGAGTTCTCGCTCGAGCCCAACTTCAGCCCCGGGCCTTACACGCTGTTCTTCGGGCTGTTCGTCGGCGAGAGCCGACTGAAGGTGAAGAGCGGTCCGACGGACGGCGAAAATCGCGTGAATGGCGGCGCGATCCGCGTCCAGTGAGCTTTTGACTTTGCGCTAGCGCTCGTCGGCATGCGGCGGTAAGTGGCCAGCGCGGCTGAGCGAAGCTCTCGCCGCAGCGTAGGTACGGGGGAGGGACGGGGCATGATGGGCAGTAACCAGGGGCCAGAAGGGCCGGGGCGTGCGACGCCGGTGACGGGACCGGCAGGGGTCGATGATTCGGCCGAGCGTCGCGTCTTCGACCGCTACGATGTCGAGTGGTCGGTGGACTGCGTCGCGACCGATACGTTCCTCTACGCGTCGATCACGAACATCAGCGAGATGGGGATCTTCGTCCGCACGACGGACCCGCTGAAGCTCGACACGAAGCTCCGCCTCACGTTCGCGCCGCCGGGCGGCGAGCAGGGCTTTCAGCTCGAGGGCTGCGTCGCGTGGGTCAACTACGTCCGCGAGAACGGCGACAACCCGAACCCCGGCATGGGCATCCGCTTCGTGGACCTTCAACCCGACGAGCGCGAACGTCTCGTCGACGTCATCCGCACGATCGCGTACCTCCGCGACGTCCCGCGCTACGACTGAGCGTTCACTCGTTCACTCCGTGGGAAGAGTGAACGCCTGCGGTTCACTCCGTGGGAAGCGGGAACCGGCGCGCGACGATGCCCGCGCCCATCGCGCTCTTGTCTTCCCAGCCAATCGCGACGAAGGGGCCGGAGCCTCCCGAGGCGACCGCGGGATTCGCGCGCGTGCGCCCCTCGGCGCGGCTCACCGGGAACTCGCTCGACTGGCCGTTCACGTTGTTGAACAGGAAGCCGGCGGAGCCGCCGAGCATGCGCCCGCGAACGTGGCTCGTCCCCACGTCGAGCCACGCCACGACGTACGATCCTCCCGCCGCGGACGTGCTCGCGATCGACGGTGTGAGCTGGTCGCCATCCTTCACGACGTCGTTCACGGGGGTCGCCTGTTCACCGGCGATCTTCGCGCCCTTCGTGTCGTAGCGCTGCACGAAGACGTCGCCGCCGGCGCTCCACGTGACTGCGAATCGGCCGTCGGGAAGCGATGCGACGCGCGGTCTCTCGGTAGCTGTGCCGCCCTCGTTGACCGTCTGCTCGCTGCCCTGGGGCGTGCCGTCCTCGTTGACGACGCGCAGCTTGATGCCGGTGCCGCTCTGCCAGACCGCGACCCAGCCCGTCGTCGTTGCGGCGACCGACACGCCCTTGTTGCCGTTGCCGGTGCTGAGATCGTTCTGGTTCCCGAGCGTGCTCGGGGGGGACAGCGTACGGCCGGCGATCTTCCCCTGGCTCGCGTCTTCCCAGGCGATGAAGAGGCGTCCCTGCGGACCGGCGGCGATCGACGGTGCACCCTGGATGGCCGCTTCGCCCGAACCGGTCGTGCCACCCGTGCCGGCGGGGCCGCCGTTGACGCCGAGCGGCGTGGCGCCCTGCTCGGCGACGAGCGCGCCGTCCATCGAACGGAGGTGGATGTCCTGCCCGGTCTGCGTCGTCCGCGTGTCGTCCTCGAAGACGACGTAGTACTTGCCGTTGAGGAAGGCCGCCGACGGCGCCGACTGGGCGAACGGTGCCGGCGGCGCGGGGAACGTCGGCCCGTTCGGGAGGTAGATCGAGCCTGCCGCGAGGGCGGGCGATTCGCCGGCGCCGATGGGGGACAGGTCGGCCGTCATCGCGCGCAGCGATACCTCGACGTTGCCGCTGCCGCTGACCGCCTTATCCGTGTAGAATGCAAAGAATCGTCCCTGCGTGCCGCTCGCAGCGCCTGCGGGCCAGAGCAGATACGGGTTGCTCTTGTCGCCGGCCACGCCTGTCTGGGTGCCGTTCTGCGTGCTGCCTACGGAGAGGAGGAGCTCCTTCGTCTGGCACGTGGCGTCGCAGACGGCCGTATTGCCGGGCGTGCACTGCTCGGTCGGCTGGACGATGGTGTCGCTGCAGTCCGGCGGCGCGAGATACCGGAACATCTTGATCGCGAGCGGGAGCGCGTCCTGATCGACCTTCGCCTGCGCACACCCGATCGCGATCGTCGCGTCGTCCGTGCCCTTGGCGACCGCGGAGAAGACGCGGAGCGCGTCCGACTTGTCGATGGTGAGGTCGCCGCAGAACTTCACGCCCGGTGCGCACCCGGTGGTCGCGAGGTCGCGCTTGGCGACCTCCTTTGCTCCGGCGGGGCCGTCGGGCAGAGTCGTCTGTCCGGCCGTCGCGTCGCACGTCACGGAGCCCTCGAGCACCGTGAGCGAAAGCTTCACGACGCGATCGAGGACGCCCTTCGGCAGTGCGAGGTTCGTCTGGACGGCGACACGAGGCGCCTCGGTCGTCTCCGCGCACGCGCCGGCCGCGATGGCGCCGAACAGTCCAAGCGAGAGCGCGCGTCGAAACATCGGCGCGCAGTCTAGCCGACCTTCGTGAGGCTGTGTCGTGTGGTCCACAGGACCCACCAAAGAACGCCGCGGGTCAGCGTCCCAAGAGCGCGGCCAGCCACCCCTTCGCCTGGCCTGCGGTGGCGAGCTCGACGCCGACGAGAGCAAGAGCCTGGGCGAGCTCGGCCTTCGCGTCGCCGCTACCGGAGACGATCGCGCGCTTGTATCCCTCGCGCGAGACGCAGAGCGCGACGCGCGCCGACCAGTCGGCCAGCGCCTCGCCGTCATCGGCCGGGTAGCTCGCCGTGATCGCGATCGTATCGGGCGCGACGCGGACGGCGCATGCGGGGTACTCCCACGCCCGTCGGGCGGCTGTGCGTTCCCCTTCGACGGTCACCGCGAAGTATCCCTCTGCGACCGACGCGCGGGCTGGCCCGAGACGCGTCGGGTCGGTGGCGATCCCCACTTCCGCGAGCGCGCGCGCTGCGCCTTCGAGCGTTGCGACGGCGAGCGAAGGCGAAGCGCTCGCGTCGGCGAACAGCCGCCCGAGGCGCGCACAGGCGTTGTAGAGATCGCGTCCCGCCGCGGGCCGTGCGAGCAGCTCCAGAACGAGCGCACGCGCTGCGTCCGTCGAAACGACGGTGTCGCGGTCGGCGCCGTGGAGCGCCTGGGTGGCATCGTGCTCGCGCCATGCGGCGAGCGCCCGCTCGGCCTGATCGGCAGTGAGCGGCGCCGCGGCGAGTGGGGAGGGGGCGAACGCCGACGGAACCGTCGCCAGCGTGCCTTTCATCGCGTCGTGTCCCATCCGTCGCTCGAACCGCTCAGAAGCCGTTCGCCTTGTTCGCGTCGTCGGCGGCCGGCTTGCCGGCCGTCGCCGCGGGCCGGGCGGGGGCGCGCGCGGGAGCCGCGGGACGTGCGACGCCGCCGCCACCTGCAGAGGACTTCGCGCGCTCGGCCTCTCGCTTCGACGCGACCTGGTTCAATTCGTTGAGGGCTTGCTGCGCCGGCGCGGCGTGCGAGGGCACGCTCGTGAGCTTGGAGAGCCTGTCGCGCGCGGAGTCGAGCTGCCCGGCCGCGATCTGGCAGCGCGCGGCTTCGAGCTGCGCCTCGCTCCCGACCCAGCTTCCCGAGCCGCCAGCCTTCTGCGCGACGGCGTCGAAGCGTGGGAGCGCGGCCGTGCACCCGCCGTTTCCGTCCTTCACGGACTTCGCGGCCCAGAGCGCGGCGTTCTGATCGCCCGTGCGCGCGGCGCTGTCGAACTGACGCGTCGCCTCGGCGAAGTTGCGCGAGCGATACGCGGCCATGCCGGAGGAGAACCCGTCCTGCTGCTGCTCCTGCGCGTCCTTCGTCGCTGGCGGCGAGATGGTCTGGCTGCGCGGGGCGAAGTCGCGGTCGCCGCGATCTGCTGCCGCGACCGGCGCACCGGCTGGAGCCGCCGCGTTCGTGATGTCCGACGGAGCGACCGCGCGCTTCTTCTCGGCTTCGCCCCTGCCACGCGTGGCCTGCGCCTCGCCCTGCTTGTTCTTGTCGTCGCCAGCGAGGAGCGCGCTTCCGAGCAGGCCGCTGTTGTCTTCCTTCGCGTTTCCACCGACGCGGCCCTTGCCGGCGGTGATGCCGTCCATCGTTCCGGCCATTGGGTCGCCACCAAAGGCGAGCGTGCCGCCGGCGCTCGCGACCGGTCCGCCGGGCGCCGCCGCGACGGGGGGCGCGGTGATCGGCGCGGGCTGGTTCGGTCCGTGTGCAGCGGCCGCGGCCTTGCTGTCGAGCGACTCGCGTTCGCCGTCGCTCGGCGCGGACTGACCGGCGGGCATGCCTTGCTCGGTGACGGAGACCGCGTCGACGTGCTCGCTGGGGTGCCGAGAGCGGATCACGAACGCGCTCGTTCCGATCATGAGAAGGAAGACGGCCGCCATCGCGGTCTGCGGGCGCATCGCCCATGTACCGGCCCAGGAGAGCGCGCGCGAAGCGCGGCTCTGGATCGGGACGACCTTCTGTGCCTCCTTCACGGAAGCGAGGATTCGATCCTCGAGCCCCTCAGGAAGCTCGAGCGTAGGGAGGACCGCAAGTCGCCGCGTCGACTTCATCCCGTTCAAGATCGACGCACAGCGAGCGCACCCCGACACGTGGCGCTTCACCGCCGCGCTCGTGACCTCGTCCAGCTCTCCGTAGAGCTCGTCGAGCAGTAGGGGTTCGTATTTCTCGCAGTCCATCGTCGTCGTCTCGGGGTCTCTCTTCTCTAGTACTTTTGTGAGGGAAATGCCGCGTGGGGGCTACCTGAGCGCCCGCGCGTACTCCTCGTATTCGGCGAGCGCTTCCTGGAGGCGCTCGAGCGCATATCTCATCCGGCTCTTCACGGTGTTCTCGGGGACGTTGGTGATCTCGGCGATCTCCTTGAACGGCAGGTTCGCGACCTCGCGCATGAGGAACACCTCACGCTGTTCGTCCGGCAGAGTGTCGACCGCGCGCGCAATGCGCTCCTTCAGCTCCGTGCCCGTCGCTTCGCGTTCGACGTTGGCGCGGGGGTCTGCGGTCTGCTCACCCAGCGTCGGCCCGTCTCCTTCCTCTCCGCTCGCCTGGTCGAGGGACGGATGCTTGCGGAGTGCACGCTTTCGAAGCTGGTCGATGCAGAGGTTTCGCGTGATCGTGTAGACCCAGGTCGTGAAGCGCGCCTCGTGCTTGAAGTCGGCCGCGTTCTGGACGACCCGCACGAATGTCTCCTGGACCACGTCCTCCGCGAGCTGCGGCACGCGCACCTGACGAACCGCGAAGTTGAACAGCGGGCCCTGGTGCCGGCGGACGAGGGCCGAGAACGCGACGCGGTCGCCCTGCTGGTAGCGGAGCATGAGGCTCTCGTCGGTCGGGTCCATGCGCGGCCCGCTCATTCGTCGGCCGCTCTCTGTCGGGCGTGGCTCGCATTTCCTTGGGTCTTCGAACGCACCAGAGAACCGAAAGTTCTACGGTCGGTGAAGTGTCCCACATGCACCGCACACGGCTGGGCTTCCGCTGGCGCGAGCCAAAGCGCGAGGGGCATGTAGGAAAGTACCCACACGTTGGCCGACCTGGTTGCGACCTGGCCCATGCGTAGTGAGGTGATATGCCCCTTCGCGGCCGCGCTCAAGCTGACTGAGCGTTTCGACATGCTGAACGCCCGTGGCCTCAGGCATGGGTTGCAACGGACGAGCCTAGGCGCCTACACTCGTCGGCGCTTGGAGGAGGGCTTCGACGCACTGCGCGAAACGCAGGCGCGGGGTCCCCCTCGGGCGAATCGACTTCAGGTGCGCGAACGCGCGAGAGCGTTCAAAAGGGAGCACGCAATGCGACGTCCGTGGATGGGTCTTACTTCGACGGTAGCTTCCGCCTTCCTCTGCGTGGGCATCACCTCCATCGCGGTCTCCGCGTCCGGACAGGCTGCGAAGCCTGCGCCCGCAAAGCCCGCCGCAGCGGCGAAGGACGCTGGTGCTCCAGCGGCCGCAGCGGCCAAGGATGCAGGCGCACCCGTCGCCGCCAGCGGTGATGCCGGCGCGGGCAGCTCCTCCGTCCCCGTCCCGGTAGCGGGCGGCCCGGCGGTCCCGATCCCCGAGAAGGGAGCGATGGATGGCGCCACGTACAGCGTTCGCCTCCGCGACCTCGAGGCTCGCGTCGACGAGCTGAAGGACCAGATTCGCCGCAGCCACACGCGGCTCGCGCTCCTCAGCGACACGATCCTGAGCGGCGGCGCCGCCGGCTCGCGCGCCGAGGTCCTCTTCAAGAACGAGATGTCGAGCGCCTTCCGCCTCACGCGTGCGCTCTTCGTCGTCGATGGCGCGGTCCAGTACAACCGGGCAGACGACACCGGAGCGCTCGCAGATCAGAAGGAAATTCCGATCTTCAGCGGCTCGATCCCCCCGGGCGACCACACGGTGCAGGTGGTGCTCAACTTCCAGGGCAACGGCTACGGCGTCTTCACCTACCTCCGCGGCTACAAGTTCGAGGTGAAGAGCGCTCACTCGTTCACCTCGGTCGAGGGCAAGACGCTCTCGCTCATCTCGACCGCGCTCGAGAAGGGGGGCGTCACGACGCCGCTCGAGCAGCGTCCGACGATCGAGTGGGGCGAGAAGGTCGGCTCGCTGGGCGCAGGCGGCGCTCCGAGCACTCCCGCTGCGGGCCCGTCCGGCGGCGTCAAGGCGAACACGAACACGAGCCCAGGCGCGGCGTCGGGAAGCCTCCAGATCGGGGGAGGGAAGTAATCTTGGCCTCGCTCGGCAAGATCACGCGGATCCGCGCCAGTCGCAGGCTTCACCTGAGCGCGATCGTCCTCGCGACGCTCGGCTCGATGACGTCTGCGCACCTCGCGTTCGCGGCTGACGGCGACGGCGATGCCGCTCGCGCGCAGAACGAGGTCACGACGGTCGACCGCGAGAGCGCGAGCGTCCAGGCGGCGATCAACAAGGCCAAGTCGGAGCGTTACACGGTCGAGCAGCGCCTCACCAACGGCGAGCTGCTCTATCGAACGAAGGACTATCCGCGAGCCGTCGTCGTCTTCAGCGAGATTCTCGAGGAGTTCCCGGACACGGCGTCGTACCCCGACGCGCTCTGGCTCCGCGGCGAGACCTTCTACGCTCAGAAGGAGTACCTCTCCGCGCGTCGCGACTATCGCGCGCTCGTCGATCGCTACACCGAGCCGCGCTTCAACCCGTACTTCGGCAAGGCGCTCGCGCGCCTCGTCGACGTGTCGCTGCGGATCAACGACATCAAGGGCCTCGACGAGGTCTTCCAGAAGATCAACCAGGTCCCGCCGTCGCAGGTCGACGCCGCGCTGCTCTACGCCAAGGGCAAGGGCTACTACTTCAAGGGCGACTATTCGAGCTCGCTGGGCGCGCTCCAGTCGGTGCCGAACGGCAACACGTACACGCATCAAGCTCGGTATTTCCAGGGCATGGTGGCCATCAAGCAGGCGCGTCCGTCGACGCCGCCGCCGCCGCCCGCAAATGCACCGCCCGACGCGAACGTTCGCGTGGCGCCGACCAACTACAAGGTCGCGATCGAGCAGTTCCGCGCCGTGACCGAGCTGCCGCCCGACACCGACGAGCACAAGCAGGTCATCGACCTCGCGTGGATGGCGATGGGCCGTCTCCACTACGAGATGGAGAACTACACGCAGGCGGCCGAGGCGTACTCGAAGGTCGGTCGTGACTCGCCCGAGTTCGGCACGATGCTCTACGAGCTGGCCTGGGTGTACGTCCGCCTCGGGGACGTGCAGCGCGCCGAGCGCGCGCTCGAGGTGCTCCAGGTGGCCGACCCCAGCTCGCCGCTCGTCGGCGACGGCACGCTGCTCCGCGCAGATTTGCTGCTTCGCGCCGGCGCGTTCGACAAATCGCTCCAGCTCTATCTGAGCGTTCGCGAGCAGTACGAGCCGATGCGCGTGAAGCTCGAGGCGTTCATGGACGGTCAGCCGGAGCCCACGCCGGCGGTCTACTACGAGAAGCTCTCGCAGCAGCAGCTCGACCTCCTCGATCAGAACGAGCAGATCCCCCCGCTCGCCATTCGCTGGGCCCGCGAGGCCGACGACGGCCCGATGGCGTTCGCCGTCATCGACGACGTGAACCAGTGCAAGACGCTGATCCGTCAGAGCTAC